>JBEGLX010000082.1:0-16604 GCA_041183345.1 Planctomycetota bacterium | reverse complement strand
GATCCCGCGCCAGTCGATCCGCAGTGCGTTGTAGATCAGCGCGCCGCCGAGCAGCAGCATCGCAAGGCCGATGAGTTCGGTCTTCTCCTTCATCGTGCGGCTCTTGCTCGGGATCTCGGCATCGTGGAAGACGATCGTGGTCTGTCCCGGCTTCTCCGGGGTCCAACCGCTGCCGGTGTAGGTTTGACCGCCGACTTCATAGCGATAGCTGAACTGATAGCCGCTTTCCTTGTCCCACATGCGGCGAGTGCGGTGATCGATCACCACGTACTCGGGCTCGGAGATGACGGTTGCGGTCGTCTCGCGAAGACCCGCGTTCGTCGCCACGCGCTCGATCATGAGCGAGCCAAGGAAGACCTCGACCGCACCGCACACGATGATCGCGACGACGGGATGCATGGCCATGACCAAATCCTGCGGTGCCTAGAGCGCGCTCGGGTGCCAGACGGTCTTGATCTCGACGAACGGAGCGATCGCGAACGGCGAGTGCCAGAACGCGTCATCGATGAACTTGGGCGCATCGCGGAACAGGCAGACGCGCTTGAGATTCTCCGCGGCGCCAAGCTCGAGCGCCTTTGCGTCGGCCGCGGAGAGCTGCGCACCGCACACGGCCGCGATGTCGCGATGCGAGGCGATCCACGGCGCAAGCTCTGCGCGCACGCCCGTGAGGATGTTCACAACGCCCGCGGGCACGTCGCTCGTCGCGAGTGCCTCGCCGAGCGCGACCGCGAGCGGGGCGTTCGTCATGGGCGCGATCACGATGGCGGCGTTTCCTGCGGATATCACCGGAAGAACCAGCGACAGCATCGCGAGCAGCGGCCGCTCGTCGGGCACGACGACGGCGACGGTGCCGGTCGGCTCAGGCATCGAGAACACGAAGTACGGGCCTGCAACAGGCTGCTTTCCGCCGAGCACCGCGGCGATCTTGTCGGTCCAGCCCGCGAAGCACACGCAGCGGTCGATCGCGTGGTCGACCTCGCGCGTGGCGTCGGCCTTCGAGCGGCCCTCGATCGAGCAAATCAAGGAGATGAACTCCGCGCGGCGCGCCTCGAGCATCTCGGCGATGCGGTAGAGCACCTGGCCGCGGTTGTACGCGGTGGCGGCGGCCCACTTCACCTGCGCTGCGTTCGCGGCCTCGACCGCGTCGCGCAGGTCCTTGCGGCTCGCGTGCGAGGCATGCGCGACCACGCGCTTCCTCGCGTCCTTCACGGGAATCGTGCGGCCGCTCTCGCTGCGCGGAAACGCACCGTTCACGTACAGCTTGAGCGTCTTCGCGACCTCGACGCGCGCGGCAGTCATCGTCCACCTCCGAGCGTCACATACGCCGACAGGCCCTGGCGTCCGCCTTCGCGGCCGAAGCCCGATTCCTTGTAGCCGCCGAACGGCGCGCTTGCGTCGAAGCGGTTGAAGGTGTTGAGCCACACCACGCCCGCGCCCAGGCGGTTCGACATCTCGAGCGCGCGCGCGGCCTTCTCGGTCCACACGCCTGCGCTCAGACCATAGGTCGTGTTGTTCGCGCGCTGCACGGCCTCCTCGGGCGTGCGGAAGGTCATCACGCTCACGACGGGGCCGAAGATCTCCTCCCTTGCGATCGTGTGCGAAGGCTGCACGCCCGTGAAGATCGTGGGCCTGCACCAGAAGCCCTTCTTCGGCAGCGTGCACGAAATCTCGCGCTTGTGCGCGCCTTCGTTGCTGCCGGCCTTGAGATAGCGGTTGATCGTCTCGAGCTGCGCCTTGGAGTTGATGGCGCCAACGTCGGTGTTCTTGTCGAGGGGGTCACCCACGCGCAGCTGCTGCATGCGGCGCTCGAGACGCGCGACGAAGTCGTCGTGCGCAGATTCCTCGATGAAGAGCCGCGATCCCGCGCAGCAGACATGGCCCTGGTTGAACCAGATGCCGCTCACGACGCCCTCGACCGCCTGGTCGAGCGCGGCGTCTGCGAACACGATGTTCGGGCTCTTGCCTCCGAGTTCGAGCGTGAGCTTCACACCCGTGCCCGCGACCGCCTTCGCGATCGCCTTTCCGACCTCGGTCGATCCCGTGAAGGCGATCTTGTCGACGCCGCCCTTCGCGCCTGCAAGCGCGGTGATCGCGCGGCCCGCGTCGGGTCCGCCGGTCACGATGTTCACGACGCCATCGGGCAGGCCGCACTCCTGCAGGATCTCTGCCAGCATGAGCGCGGTGAGAGGCGTGGTCTCCGCGGGCTTGAGCACGCAGGTGTTGCCGCAGGCGAGCGCGGGCGCCAGCTTCCACGCCGCCATCATGAGCGGGAAGTTCCACGGGATGATCTGCCCGCACACGCCGACCGGGCTCGGCTGCGCGCCCGCGAAGGCGTACGGCAGCTTGTCGCACCAGCCTGCGTGATGGAAGAAGTGCTGCACGACGAGGGGAAGATCCTCGTCGCGCGACTCCTTGATCGGCTTGCCGCCGTTCATCGACTCGAGCACGGCGAGCTCGCGCGAGCGCTCCTGGATGCGCCGCGCGATGCGGAAGAGGAGCTTCGCCCGCTCGGCAGGCTTCGTCTTCGACCACTTGGGGAATGCCTTGCGCGCTGCGTCGACGGCGCGGCGGACATCGTCCGCACCCGCGTCCGCGACCTCGGCGATCGGCTCCTCGGTGGCGGGGTTGATGGTCTTGAACGACTTGCCCGCCTTCGGATCGACGAACCGGCCCCCGATGAAGAGCCCGTAACTCGCCTTCAGGACGGGCCGCACGCTCTCGGGAGCGGGGGCATACGCAAACGGCGACGGGATTGCGGTCATCTGGGCCACCCCGCGATCTTACAGGAGGGCGAATCCCATCCCGCGAACGCGGCGAAACCCACCGCATGATTCGCCCCCTCCTCGCGCTCATCCTCCTGCCGCTGACCGCCTGCGCCTCGTATGAGTCCGATCCGAGCAAGATTCCCGACCCCGTGAAGCCTGCCGAGTCGGCGCCTGGGGCCGTCGCTGCGTCGCGGGATGCGGAGCCCGTGATGACCGCGAACTACACGGGTCACTCGGGGCGCGCCTCCGAGGACGGCGCCGAGGCGACCAACGCCGTGCGCACACCCTCGCTCGTCGAGCGCGTCGGCGGGGACATGAAGGCGCAGATCGAGATCAAGAACGGCGAGTACCGCTACGGTCCATCGCGCATCGAGAGCCCGCTCCCCGCGGGCTATCCCGAGCCGACCCCGCCTGGCTCCATCGATCTCAAGCGCTATCCGACCGTCCGTCGCGCCGAGTACGTCTCCAGCGCCACGCCGGGCATGGGCATGAACATGGGATTCTTCCCGCTGTTCAACCACATCAAGCGCAACGACATTGCCATGACGAGTCCGGTCGAGATGGACTATCGCGACACCTTCGACCCCGCGACGGGCAAGCAGGCACCGAAGGATTCGATGTCGTGGACGATGAGCTTCCTCTACCGCACCGCCGAGCTCGCGCCCGCGGGAGCGGACAAGAAGGACAAGAAGGTGCTTGTCACCGACCGTCCCGAGATGACCGTGCTTTCGATCGGCATGAACGGACCGTACGGGACGGGCGTGGTCGAGAAGGGGCTGACCCAGCTGCACGCGTGGCTGAAGGATCACCCCGAGTACGAGATCAGCGGGGAGCCGCGCGCGTTCCACTACAACGGTCCGTACATCGCCAACCGCAACAAGTGGTCCGAAGTGCAGCTGCCGGTGCGCATGCGCGAGCCGAAGAAGTCGTGATTTCTGGGCGCCCGCGGGCTCATCGCTGAACCCAAGCGGCGGATTCTCCGACACAATCGGGGCATGTCTGCACCAAAGACCATCCTGGCACTCGATATCGGCGGGACCAACGCGAAGGCGCGCTGCGCGCAGTGGGGCGAGAAGCGCGCCACGCCGTCGGGCCCCGCATACACGCCCGAGCAACTCGCCGCCGATCTGCCCAAGCTGCTCGCGGGCGAACGCATCGATGCGATCACGATTGGGCTTCCCACGCCGATCAAGAACGGCCGTCCGCTCATGGATCCCATGAATCTCGGGCCGGGCTGGAAGGACTTCGACTACCGCGCCACGTTCGGCGTGCCCGTGAAGATCCTCAACGATGCCGCGATGCAGGCGATCGGCAGCCATCGCGCCGCGGGCCTGACCAACGAGAAGATGCTGTTCCTCGGCCTCGGAACGGGCCTCGGAAGCTGCATGGTCGTCGGGCGCAACGTGCTGCCCATGGAGCTCGCGCACCTGCCGTTCAAGAAGGGAAGGTCCTTCGAGGACTACGTCGGCGTGCGCGGGCGCGAGCGCAATGGCACGCGCAAGTGGCGCGGCCATGTCGCGGAGACCGTCAAGTTGCTGCGCGCGGCGGTGCTGCCCGACGTGGTGGTGCTCGGCGGCGGCAACGCGAAGGCGCTGAAGGAAGTGCCCGAAGGCTGCGTGCTCGGCGCGAACTCGAACGCATTCCTCGGCGGCTACGCGGTGTGGGAACCCGAGTGGGCGTCGGCAGCGACGGAGCTGTGAGCGCTCACTTCGCGGCGGGAACGGCGACCATCGAATCGAGCTGCTTCAGCACGTAGGTCATGTACTTCCGCTTCGCGGGCTCGAGCTCGAGGCAGTTCAGGACAAGATCGCTGAGCTTCTCGGGAATCTGCGGATTCCACTGCATCAGCGGCGTTGTCTCGCCCAGCATGTCGGGTGGGATCTGGAAGTCGCGCGGGTACTTCGGCTGCACGGTCTGGGGGGCGAACTTCCCGCGCAGCAGGCGATACATGGTCGCGCCAAAGTTGAACACATCGGTCTGCGCGGTGATCTGCCCGATCAGCGGCTGCTCGGGGGCGACGTAGCCCGCGGTACCCGACATGCGCGGCTTCTCGCTGCCGATCTTCCAAGCCTGCCCGAGATCGATGACCTTGGTGTGCTTCTCGTCCCAGAGGACGTTGTTCGGCTTCATGTCCGCGTGCGCGTAGCCCTTTTCGTGGATGTGCACGAGCGCGCTGGCGACGTCGCGGAAGATGCCGATCCACTCGGCGATCGTGAAGTTGGCTTCGCCCTTCTGGAGCATGTCCTCAAGGGAGGGGGCGTCGATCATCTCCATCACGAGACCGAGATCGCGCGACGGCTTCTTCAGGAAGCCAACGCCGCGCTCGCCCTTCAGGTCGACGATCTCGCGGATGTTCCTGTGCTTGAGGCGGCGCCCGACCTCCCACTCCATGCGGAGCTGGTCGAGGTAGCGGTCCTCCTTGTCGCCTTCGGAGACAACGTGCTTCAGCGCGTACTGGATCCGGGTCTTGGAGTCCTCGACGAGATAGACGACGCTGTAGGCGCCGTCGCCAAGCCACTTGCGGACGCGGTAGCCGTGCAGAAACTCGCCGGGGGCGGTGCGATTGCGCTTTGCGGCTGGGATGGCATCGCTCATGGCGCGACCTCGCGAGAGACCTCACATCCATGCGACGCGCACGCGCGCTCAGGGGTGGTTGTACAGCACAACACCAACATCGTCGAAACCACTTTCGTGGCGCATTCCGAATCAGGTTGAAGGTCGAGCGAAGCCCGACAAAAGAGATGACCCGCCGAAACGGGACGAGGCCGATCCTCGAGGGGAAGAAGATACGACAAACAGGGCGGTCTATTTGGTAGGGGAACCAAGAATCGGAAAAAGACCTGTCGGCCCCGACGGGTCGGCAGGACGCGACTCCATGCGAAGAATCGCTCAAGATTTGAGCGGCTACGCCTCTGCGAAGTCGTTGCTGGCCGCATATCCACCTCGACCGAGGCGGGAAAGCTGGCGGAGCAGGTCGTTGAGGAGCGTCGAGGCGCCGAAGCGGAAGAGATGCGGGTGCAGCCACTCCGGCCCGAGGGTTTCGTGCACCATGACCAGTTGGGCAATCGCAGACTTGGATGTGCGGATTCCGCCGGCGGGCTTCATGCCGATTCGCACGCCCGACTCGCGGTACGCGTCGCGGATGGCCTCCAGCATCACCAGGACGACCGGCATCGTCGCGGCGGGCGTGACCTTGCCGGTCGACGTCTTGATGAAGACCTCGCCGTCGGCGAGGGGCCCTGTCGAGAGCGCGGCGCGGATGGCGATGTCGCTTGCGTAGCGCACGGCATCGAGCGTCTCCAGCTCGCCTGTCTCGAGAATGACCTTCAGGTGCGCGTTGCCGCAGGCTTCCTTGACGCGCGCGACCTCGTGGGCGACAAGCGCGTACTCGCCAGAAAGGAACGCGCCGCGGCTGATGACCATATCGATCTCGTCGGCGCCATCGCCGACGGCGCGGCGGACGTCGTCGAGCCGGATATCAAGCGGGAACTGCCCGCTCGGGAAACCCGTCGCGACCGAGGCGATCTTCACCTCGGAGCTGGCGAGCGCCTCGCGCGCCACCGAGACGAGGTTTGGGTAGACACAGATCGCAGCGACCGACGGCACGGCGGGCTTGCCGGCTGCCTCGAGCGCGCGGGAGAGGGCGGGTGCGGGCGAGATCGCCTTGCGGCAGAGTGAGCGCACCTTCTCTGGGGAATCCTTGCCCTCGAGGGTGGTCAGGTCGGTCATCGCGATCGCGAGCCGAAGGGCGTAGTCCTTCGATGTCGCCTTGATCGAGCGCTTGCCGAAACTCTCGGCGCGACGAGCCGCCATGACCGTGTCCACGGGGCGTCGCGGCGGCAGCGGGATGTTGCGGAGTTCGACCGCGGGCATGCGTCAGCCTCCGCGTGCGGCGCGGAAGAGCGCGGGCAGGCTCGCGCCACCGAGAAGCACCATGCGGCGCTCGACCTGGCTCTCGACGCCGTAGACGAGAAGCATCTCGCTGCGGTTGTCGAGCACGTAGAGCAGTTCGACGCGCGAGGTGTCGGAGCCCTGGCCATTCGCGGCGGTGAGCAGGGTGAAGCCGTTGGCGCCCATCGTCGCCATGCCCGCATCCGCCTGCGGGTGCAGGCGTCCGGCTTCAACGATCGCGAGTGCCGTGATCGCGATGGCGCTGGTGGCGAGGATGGCTTGTGGAATGCGCATGGGGCGGAATTGGCGGCCTAATTCGAGCGCGGGCGGCTGACGTCAGCCGAATCGCTGGAAAGGTTGCGGAAGCCGAGGCCCTTCAACTGACGGGTCTGCGAGTCCCACTGGACAGCGGCGACTTCCTGCGTGGTCTCGTCGACGATGTAGATCGCCTGGTTGTCGGTGCCCTGAAGCGAGCCCGCGACGGCGGTGTAGGTGCTTCGCGGGCGCACGGCCTGCGCCGTGGCGGGCGCGGACAACTCCACCACAGCCAGCGCGCCGAGCGCCGCGACATTGGCGGCAAGGAGCAGTTGGATGGTGCTGGGTCGGCGGCGCATGTGGGAGAGTCTCTCGCGGACTTCGGTGGGCTTGGTCGCGTGACTTAGATGTCAGTGTGCGAGCGCTTCGAGGGCATCAGCGAGACCACGACGATGATCCCGAAGAGTACAGCGGCCACGAGGTAGCCGACGATCGGGCTCGTCTGCGGCGTGAAGGTCGGCTCAGGCGGCTTCTCGGCCTGCGCCGACGCGATGGTGGCCAGAGCGAGCGGTGCGAGCGCGGAGATCGTGCGGTAGAGACGCATGCGCGCAGGATACGGCAGCCGCGGCCGCTTTGCGAGAGGGTTTACGCTGTTCCGCCCGCGTCCGCGATGAGCGTGAGGCGATCGTCGCACCGCTCGATGCGCGCGAAGGCGTGCTCGGGGTCGTGGTCGAGCGCGATCCGCCAGCCATGCATGTGCGCACGCCCGAGAATCTCGAGCTTCGACCGCATCGACTCGTAGGCCATCATGTCGTAGCCGAGGCTCGCGGCAGGATGGGCGTGGTGCACCGTCGGACACGCGTCGCCCGCGTAGAGCACGGGTCCATCGGGCGCATCGACAAGCACGCTCTGGTGTCCCCACGTGTGGCCAGGCGTCGGAATCAGCGTGATTCCCGCGAGCGGCGTGCACTCGCCGTCATGCAGTTCGGCTTGCGTCGCGACCGGGTCGAGATGCGAGCGGAAGTACGTCTTCGTCATCGTGCTCTTGTTCGCGAGCGCGTCGCGCCATTCCTGTCGCTGCACGTGGATGCGTGCGTTGGCGAAGACGCTTTCGACGCCCGACGCGCCCATCCGCGTCAGGCCTGCCGCATGATCGAAGTGGAGGTGCGTGAGGACGACGTGCGCGATGTCGCGTGGATCGACGCCGACCTCGGCGAGCGCATCGACCGCGGTGCGTGGCTCGAGCTCGTACATCGCGCGCTCGCGGTCGGTCCACTTGTCGCCGTAACCAGCCTCGACGAGCACGAGCCCGTCGCGCGACTCGATGAGCAGCGAGCGCGTGGTAAGTGCGATGCGGTTGTGCGCGTCGGGCACAGTCCACTTCGACCACATCGTCTTGGGGATGAGCCCGAACATGCCGCCGCCATCAAGGCGGAACGCGCCGGTGCGGAGCGGTTCGACGCGGGTGATGGGACAGCGGGAATCCACGGGCGGCATGGTAGGCTTCATGAGTCCGCCCCTCAGCAAGCTTCACGCACGGACCTCTCGGCACCGCCGCGGCGAATCACATGTGGAACGAAATCACCTTCGCATGGCACGCATCGGGCCTGACCAGGCTGCTCGATTTCGCCTTGGTCCCCTGCGTGGCCATCGGCGCGCTTGCAGTCATCCTGTGGGTCGCGCTGCTGCGGCGAAAGCCGTCGGGGCTTCGCACGGCTGCAGGCCTGCTCGGACTCGTGCTGCTTCCGAACGCGTGGCTGGCGCTCTTTCTCGTGCAGCAACTGCGGTCGGTGCACGGTGTCTGGATTGCGCTCATGTTCGGCGTGCCCGTATCGTCGCTGCTGGTGGCGCTGTACGCCGTCGGGTGGACGGCGCTCCACCGCAAGCCGTTCGAGGAGCACGAATGTGGGCGCTGTCGGCAGCAGATGCACCCTGAGCAATCGACTTGCGCCGAGTGCGGGTGGGCGCGCGGACGCGCGACCGGTGTGGCACAGGCGCGCATGTTCGCGCTTGCGGCCATCGGTGGCATCTCCGCGGCTGTTTCGCTGCTTGCGCTTCAGCTTGCGATGGCGATGCCGCTTGTCTGGACCGCGGAGTTCGATGTCGAGATGCACGACCGGCCGCCGTCCCTCCTCGGCGGCGGCGCCACCACCGGCACGGTCATCCACCGTCTGTACGGGCGCTCTACGCACAGGCGCTCGCCCTTTGCGCGAAAGTGGGACCCGATCGGATTCTCCGATCTCGGCTTTCTTTGCGAGGCGACGCCGAATGTGTGGTCCACCTATCTCGTGCTTTCGGGCGATGAGCGCCAGTACACCCCCGAGTTCCTCGCGACGCTTCCGCAGCGGCTCTCCGTCGCGATGTCGGCCGCGCATCCTGCGCTGCCCCGCGACGAGATCGGGCACACCGCCGCCATGCAGGCGGGGTTTGTGCGCGCGATGAAGGAGAAGAGGGACGTGTCCGAGCATTCCGCGAAGTGGACGCGGATCGAGGTCACGGAGATCACACCGCCGCTCATGCTGATGCTGGTGCCCGCGTGCGTTGGTCCGCTGGTGGCCGTCTCGGTGGCGCTGCTTACGCGCCGTGGCCGTCACCAGAAGGCCTGAACGATCTCGAACGCGATGAGCGCGATGATGATCCACTCGAGGAGCTCGCTGCGGTACTGCGACTGCCGCGCCTCGAGGCGCGCGCTGATCGAGCTGAGCGTCTCGAGCTTGCGCGAGACGCTCTGCTCCCAGTCATCGATGCGGAAGCGGCGGCCCGCCGCTCGCTGGACGCGCGCGAGATGCTGGTCGCCGAACAGCTTGAGCGCGTTGGTCACGCTGTCGAAGAGCGCCGCGCCCTCGATCTGGAGCTCGGCGAGCTTTCGGAGATTCGCGCGCAGGCGCAGTCGCGCGAAGAGCGCGCGGTCGTTCGCCATCGTCCAGACCTGATCGAGGCCGCGGTCGAGCTCGCCGTCGAGATGCTTGAGCTCGGTGAGCTGGACGTTCGCGTGCTCGAGGACGGCAAGCGTCGCGGCGGGGTCCGCATCGACGACGAACGCGGCGGCCCAGTCGACCAGCACCAGATCGCGTGGGCTATAGGCGAGCGGCGACTGCACGGCGTCGGCGATTTCCTCGGCGGAAAGCGGCTTGTCCTCGAGGCGCAGGAGCGCGGCGAGGCGCGCGGCGCCGAAGGACTCCACCGACAGCGGCTCGTCGCCGCAGGACGCGGGATCGACCACGAAGACGACGAAGTCCTCGACCGATGCGCGCAGATCCGGTCGCGAGACGGCATCGCCGAGCGTGCGGAGGAGGTCCTCGACTGCGGCGCGGGCGGCAGCGGCGAGCGCGGGATTGTTCCACAGGCTGGCTGCGAACCCAGCGAGCCGATCAAGCGTGGCATCGAACGTCATGCGGAACGACAGCGAGATCGCGCCGAAGTCGTAGATCGTCGCCTCGACGAGCGAAGCGGTCGCGTGCCCGTCGATCGCGTGGACGGGACGCTCGAGCGCGATGCGCAGCGGCTTCTGCGTGAAGTCCGAATCGGCGGGAAGGCGCCGGCTCTGGGGCAGCGCCTCGCGCGCGGAGGCGGGGAGCCGCCGCTCCGCCCGCGTCAGGTCGATCGCGAAGGCCGCCTCGAAGGCGAACATGACCCGGCATTCGCCTGAGATGCGCTCGATCGGCATGGCGGCTCCACTCGGACTACTCGACCTTCGGCGCCTCGACCACGTAGATCGTGGTGCGTCGCGTTTCCGCGGGCTTTTCCGTGGTCTCCCACGGGCGGCGCAGCTCGAACGTGATGCGCGTGCGCCCTGGCTTGACGCCGACGAAGTTCATGGTGTGGAGCTGCAGCGCGCCCACCGCATCGGTGCCACGGATCGGACGCGTGCGCTGCTCGGCCATCTTCACGATCGACTCGTCGTAGCCGGTCGCGACCCACGAATATCCCGTGCCGCCGTTGAAGTTGAGCTCGGCCACGAACATCTTTCCAACGGGAAGCTGCACGCCGGTGACGCCCGCGACGCCGTCTGCGGAAGGCTCGCCGACGCAGCGCCCGCCGTAGAACTCGAGCTTGGTGATGCGTTCAGGGTCCAGCGCCGGCTGGGCCGGGGCTCCACCGCCAGCGTTCGGCGTGGACGCGCAACCGGACAGTGCGAGCAGGAGGACCGACAGTGACAGCATGGCACGCATAGGAAACCTCTATCGGCACCGCGGAACCAGCCGAATCAATCCCGATGTCGACCCTGATATCCGCGCCAACTTGTCCGCGGATCAGGCGAGAAGCGCGTCGGGATCCTCGAGCAACTTCACCACGGTGTTCAGGAACCGCGCGCCTTCCGCGCCGTCGACCACGCGGTGGTCGCACGAGAGCGAGAGCGGCAGGACCAGGCCCGCGTAGAACTTGCCGTCCTTGACGCAGACGCGCTCCTTGGCGCGGCCGGCGGCGAGGATGGCGACCTCGGGATAGTTGATGACCGGCGTGGCGAACATGCCGCCGTAGCTGCCGACATTCGAGATGGTGAAGGTGCCACCGAGCGATTCCTCGCGGGCGATGGTGCGGTCCTTGCACTTCGCGGCAAGCGTCTTCACAGACTGCGCGAGCTGCACGGGGGCGAGGCTGCCGGCGTTGCGGATCACGGGCACCATGAGCCCGGCGTCGGTGTCGACCGCGCAGCCGAGGTTCACGGCGCCCTTCAGGATGATCTCGCCCTTCGCGTCATCGACGATCGCGTTCAGGCTCGGATGCTTCTTCAGCGCGCGGCAGATCGCCGCCATGATGAAGGGCAGCATCGAGAGCTTCTCGCCGACGACCTTCGAGTATTCCTTGCGCTTCACGTCGAGCGCGGTGACATCGGCCTCATCGACCACGGTGAAGTGGACGGCGGTCTGCACGCTGCGCGAGAGCGCCTCGGCGATCTTGCGGCGCACGCCGCGGAAGGGCACGCGCTGCGCGACATCGTTCTGGTCGATGTAGACCGAGCCCGGCGCGATCGCAGCGGCCTTCGGCGCGAAACCAGCGGTCGGAGCCGCAGCGGACGAGCCGTTCTCCGCGAACGAGGCGACGTCGCTTGCGGTCACGCGGCCACCGCGGCCGGTGCCCGGGACCTTCTGGATGTCGACTCCGAACTTCTTCGCGAGTCCGCGCACCGACGGAGTCGCCAGCGCCTTGCCCTCGCGCACGACCTCGACGGTCTCGGGCGCTCGGCGCGCGAAGCGCTCGCTCACGGTCAGCGTGCCCGCCATCGTGCCGACGACGGTGCCCTGATCCCCACCGGCTGCGGCTGCTGCACCCGCAGCGATCTGGCTCGACATGCAGGCGTTTCCATTGCTCGCGCCAGCGGCGACGGCGACGGGCGCCGCCGCGGCGACAGCCTTGCCGGCGCCATAGCGGACGAGCACGGCGCCGACCTTGATGATCTCGCCGGGCTTGCCGCAGATCTCGCTCACGGTGCCCGCCCAGGGCGACGGCACCTCGACGAGCGCCTTGTCGGTCTGCATCTCGGCGAGCGTCTGCGACTCCTTGACCGAGTCGCCTGGCTTCACCTTCCAGGAGATGAGCTCCGCCTCGGCGAGACCTTCGCCGAGGTCGGGGAGGAGGAAGTGGCT
The DNA here is from genome assembly GCA_041183345.1 of Planctomycetota bacterium. Taxonomy (GTDB): domain Bacteria; phylum Planctomycetota; class Phycisphaerae; order Phycisphaerales; family SM1A02; genus QWPT01. The sequence continues at coordinate 4,105 of JBEGLX010000082.1, read as the reverse complement.
CTTGTCGGTGGGTTGCTTGACTCCGGCCATGGTGGTCTCCGAGCGGTCGCCTGTTGTACCACAGCGCGTGGGAGAGGCAGGGTAGGCTGCCCCCGCCGAAGGAGCGACACATGCGCGAAACAGCCGAGAACACGGCATCGATCGACTGGAGCCTGCCCTACGACGCGCGGCGCCCCGCCGTCTGCGGGTCGATGGCGGTGGCGACCAGCCAGCCGCTTGCGGCCCAGGCCGGGCTCGAGATGCTGCGTCGCGGCGGCAGTGCGGCGGACGCCGCGGTCGCGACGGCTGCGGCGATGACGGTGCTCGAGCCGACGACAAACGGGATCGGCGGCGACGGATTCGTGCTCGGCATTTTCGGCGGCGAGGTGGTCGGTCTGAACGCGTCGGGGCGCTCGCCTGCGCGGCAAATGCGCAGCGCGTTCGACGGACGCGCCGCGATGTCGATGCGCGGCTGGGGTCCCGTGACCGTGCCCGGCGCCGTGTCGGGCTGGGTCGCGCTGTGGAAGCGCTTCGGAACGCTGCCGTTCGCCGATCTCCTCGAGCCCGCCATCCGATTCGCACGCGATGGCTACTTGGTCGCGCCGCGCACGGCCGAGCTCTGGGCGCGCGCGTACTCGTCGATGTCGCAGATGCCCGAGTGGAAGCGCGTGTTCGCACCGAACGGCCGCGCGCCGCTCGCGGCAGAGCGCATCGTGTTCCCCGATCACGCGCGCACGCTCGAGTCGATCGCGCGCACCGAGGGCGCCTCGTTCTACACCGGCGAGCTCGCCAAGGCGATCGCCGACGCTGCGCGAAGCGATGGCGCATATCTCGATGAGCGCGACCTTGCCGCGCACGCACCGCAGTGGGTGACGCCGCTCGAGGCACCGTTCGGTTCGTCGACCATGCTGCAGATTCCGCCGAACGGACAGGGAATCGCCGCGCAGATCGCGCGTGGAATCCTCGACGCATGCGGCGTGAACCCGCGCTTCGCCGAGCTCTCGCCCGACTGCGCCGACAGCGCGCATCTCGCCGTCGAGGCGATGAAGCTCGCCTTCCGCACCGTGCACCGCGAGGTGAGCGATCCTGCGGCGATGCGCATGAAGCCCGCGGACATGCTCTCCCGCGACTTCCTCGCCAAGCTCGCCGCCGATATCGATCCCGCGAAGGCGCGCGATTTCGACCACGGCCCGCCGAAGACGGGCGGCACGATCCTCCTCTGCGCCGCCGACAAGGACGGCAACATGGTCTCGCTCATCCAGTCGAACTACACCGGCTGGGGCTCGGGCATCGTGATCCCCGGCACCGGCATCGCCATGCAGAACCGCGGCGCGTGCTTCACGCTCGAGAAGGGGCACGTGAACGAGTACGCGCCGGCGAAGCTGCCTTATCACACGATCATCCCCGGCATGCTCGTGAAGCGCGACGCGAGCGGCGCCGCGCGGCCGCATGTCGCATTCGGCTGCATGGGCGGCTACATGCAGCCGCAGGGGCAGCTGCAGATCGCGTCGCGGCTCGAGGACCACCGCGCCAATCCGCAGTCTGCGCTCGATGCGCCGCGGTGGCAGGTGAGCGAGGGGCTGCGCCTCGATGTCGAGCCTGGCTTCACGCAGGCGACGCTCGACGAGCTCGAGAAGCGTGGCCACGAGATCAAGGTCGCGCGCGAGAAGTCGATCACCTTCGGCCGCGCGCAGTGCATCCAGCGCGTCGAGCACGGCTACACCGCGGCCAGCGACTGCCGCGGCGATGCGCAGGCCGTGGTGGGGTGAAAGTCGAGAATTGAGCGGTCGAGGTTTGAGCGGTGGGGGTTTGAGCGCTCGCAACTGGCGTCGCGCTGAACCGAGCGAGCTCGGTTCAGGTGCGCCGCCTTTGCTCGCTGTGGTGCTCGCTGGATGTGAGTGCCCGTAGTTTGCGCGGTCGCAACTTGGCGCGCTGGCGTCTGCTCCGCAGCCGCGTGCGCGCCTTTGCTCCCTCTGGTGCTGGCAAGCGCGGGAGTCCACGTGCAATGAGTGCCCGCAGACGAAGTCTGCGGAACACTCGTCGTGGGAGTCGATCGGTGAACCAGTCGCCCTTTAGTCCGCGAGGCGCACGAACTCGATCGTGAAGTTCGGCGCAGCCTGCGGCTTCACTTCGAACGCGCCTTGTGGATCGCGCTGGATGCCGACCATCGTCCACCCGAGCGGCGGGCGCACGCGGATCGAGCTTCGTCTCGGCGCGTCGAGCTCGACGCGAATCGTGCTCGGATTCCAGGCCAGCTTGGCCACGGTGATTCCGCCGCGCGCGCGCAGTCCGCGCACCTCGCCCGTCGGCCACGACGGCGGCAGCGCGGGCAGGATGTCGATGATGTAGCGCGGCAGTTTGCCCGCCGCGAACGCGTCCTGCTCTGCGACATGCGATTGCACGAGCGCTTCCGCGATGCCCGCGGTGCCGCCGAAGTTGCCATCGATCTGGAACGGCGGATGGTCATCGAACAGGTTGGGCAGCGTCGATTTCGAGAGCAGCGCGCGAAGGTTGTCGCCCACGGCCTGCCCGTCGCCGAGCCGCGCGAAGAAGTTGATGAGCCAGGCGCGGCTCCAGCCCGTGTGCCCGCCACCGTTCGCGAGGCGGAAATCAAGCGTCTTTCGTGCTGCTCCAAGGAGCTGCGGCGTGATGTCGCAGGTGAACTGCGCGCCCGGATGCAGTCCGTAGAGATGCGAGATGTGCCGATGTCCAGGCTCCGCCTCGCCGAACGGGCGCGCCCACTCCATCAGCCGTCCGTCTGCGCCGATCTCGGGCCACGCGAGCTGCGCGCGAGCCTGCATGACGCGCGCGACCAGCGGGTCCTTCTCCTTGCCAAGCACCTTCGCAGCGTCGAGCAGATTCGTGAATACATCCCACACGATCGCCTGGTCCATCGCATTGCCCATGCCGATGTTCGCCTGCTGGCCATCCGCGGTGATGAACGTGTTCTCGGGCGACGAGCTCGGGCCCGCCACAAGCCTGCGCGTCGCGGGATCCTCGCAGAGATAGTCGACATAGAACTCCGCGCAGGCGCTGAGCGCGGGCCACGCGCGGTCGCGCAGGAACGCCTCGTCGCCCGAGTGCGCGTAGTGCTCCCAGTAGTGGCGCGTGAGCCAGCCGCCGCCGTGCGGCCACATGCCCCACACGGTCAGGCCGATCGGCTCTGTGAACGCCCACGCGTCGCTCGTGTGGTGCACGACCGAACCGCGCGCGCCGTAGAGCTTCTGCGCCGAGACGCGGCCGTTCTGGATGAGCCTGTCGGTGAAGTCGAACAGCGGCTCGTGGCACTCTGCGAGGTTCGTTGACTCGGCGTGCCAGTAGTTCATCTGGATGTTGATGTTGGTGTGGTAGTCGGCGTTCCACGGTGCGGCGATGTGCTCGTTCCACAGGCCCTGCAGGTTCGCCGGCAGGTCCCCTGGCCGCGAGCTCGACGCAAGCAGGTAGCGGCCGAACTGGAAGTACAGGGCGATCAGCGACGGGTCGTCCGCGCCCGCCTTGAACTCGGCGAGCCGCACGTCGGTCGGCTTCGCAGCCTGCGCCGACGTGCCGACATCGAGGCTCACGCGCGCCATGCGCGGCGCGTAGTCTGCGAGATGCCGCGCGAGCAGTTCGTCGAACGTCTGCGACAGCGCGCCGCGTACGGTGAGCTTCACGGTCACCTTCGGATCGGCGAGCCGCACGTTCGGCATGATTCCCGCGATGAAATCGGTCGCTCCCGCGATCACGACGGTGTAGCCGCGCGATTCATGGGCCATGTTCGAGTAGGCCTCCACCTTGCCGAGGCTCGCTCCCGGCTTGGTTGCGATCTCGGCCGCTTTCGGGTTCGGCTCGTCGAACTGGATCGCAGCGCAGCCGGCGTAGCGCACCCCGCGGTGCTCGCCGTTGACGGCGTAGCCGAAGCGCGTGTGGAACTCGCGCTGCACGCGCCGCTCGACGCCGCCGTAGACGACGGTCGCGCTCTCGGAGTCGATCTCTTGCCCGCCGTCGATGAGTTCATCGCGTCCCGCGCCGATCGCAGCGAGCAGCGGCTTCTCGCCGAGCGCCTCCCAGCGCACGACGATCACGTTGTCGGCGGCGCTCGCGAACGCGCGGCAGCGGTAGCGCGAGCCATCGGCCGTGAACTCCG
>JBEGLX010000081.1:0-16618 GCA_041183345.1 Planctomycetota bacterium | reverse complement strand
ACCACGCTCATCGCAGGGCCGACGCAGTTCACGACGCGCGCCGCGCGGATCGTCTGCGTTGCGCCACGCGCACCCTTCACGGTGACATCGATCGCCTCGGCGCCGGCAACCGGAGCGATGCCCCCGATGCTCCCGGCGATGAGTTCGAGCGTGCCCGCAGCCCGCTCCGCATCGAGCAGGGCGAGCAAGCGCGGCGGCACGCGATGGCGGTGGATCTCCCAGTACGGACGAAGGCGGCGCAGGAAGTACGCGCGCTGCTCCGTCGACCAAGCTTGCCACACCTTGGTCGCGTGCGGACGCACGCCATCGATCGCGCCATGCCATTCATGGTCATGGGCGGCGAGCTCACGCACCGTGCGACGCACGAGGCGGAAGGCTTCCTTTGGACCACGCGAGAGCTCTGCGGGATCAAGCGCGGGCGGTGCGCCATGCGCGGCGGCGTGCGGAAGCGGGAAGCGACCGTTGCGCGACACCAGCACCAGCTTGCCGCGGTGCCCGCGGCGCCGCAGACCGAGCACGACATCGACCGCTGTGAGTCCGCTGCCGACGACGACCACCGTCTCCTCGGTTGGGATGCCCTCGAGCGTGCCAGCCTCCCAGGGATCATCGACCAGCAGCTTGCGCGGGATCGCCGCCAGCGCATCGCCGCCGACACCACGCCACGGCGCGCGCGCCTGAGGAAGCCCGACCGCGAGCATCACGCCGCGCGCAAGCACGGTCCGACCCGATGCGAGGAGCAATTCGAAGCCGAACGCATGCCGTTCGAGATGCACGACGGCATCGGACACGAAGCGCGGCTTCACGCCCGACGAACCGAGCGAGCCCTGCACCACCTCCAGCAGATAGCGCCCGAACTGCGCGCGCGGAGCGAAGTCACTCGCGCCATAGCGCCCGGGGAACTCTCGCTCCAGCCACTCATGGAACGCCGTCGGCTTCTCCGCGAACGCACCCATGCGCGCGGCGGGGACATTCAGAAGATGCTCGCCATCGCATGCGCCGTAGGCAACGCCGGGACCAGGACGCGAGCGGCGCTCGAACACGCTCAGGCTTGCGCCTGGAGCCGCCGCGGCGATCCGCACCGCCGACATGAGCCCGCTGAAGCCACCACCGATGATGGCGATGTCGCACTGCGGCAGCGGCTCGCGCACGAAGCCGAGCGGATTCCGCGCGCGCTCGGCCTCGGCCGCGCGCTGCACGCGGGCGAGCGCCTGCCGCCGCACGAGCGAATGACGGCGCACGCGGGCGACGAGCTCGACCGCCTCGGGGAACTTGACCATGTAGTCGGTCGCGCCGAGCTCGAAGGCCTTCGCCTTCGACTCCGCGTTCTCGACGCTCGTGAGCATGAGCACGGGGACGTCGGCGAGATCCGCGTCGGCGCGATAGGCATCGAGCAGCTCGAAGCCATTCATGCCCGGCATCTCGATGTCCTGCAGGATGACCGTCGGCAGGAACTCGCGCGCCGCAGCGAGCGCGTCCTGGGGCCGCGACACCACGCGGAGCTCGATGCCGCCGGCGGCGCCGAGGATCCGCTTCACGACCTCGCCCATCATGGGCTGGTCATCGACGAGAAGGACACGGTCTTCGGATGCCATGATTCGTGCTCCCCGATGGGCTGCTCAGACCATCCGCGCGCCAGCAGCCTTCGCTGCGGCGACGATGCGCTCGGCGGTGCGGACGGCGGCGAAGCCGTCCTCTGCATTGACGAGCGGGCGGCGGTTGTTGCGCACGGCATCGAGGAAGTCGAGGAGCTGCAGCTTGAGCGGCTCGCCCGAGCCAACCGCGAGCGGCTCCATCGCGATCAGCTCGAGGTAGTTCACGCTCGAGAGGTCCTCGCCCTGCTTGAGCCGCGCGCGCACGTCGGCGAGCTGCTGCGCGTTGGCGGTCTTGCGGACCACAGTGCCCTTCTTCTCGACGAAGTCGGCGGAGAGATACGCATCCTCGCTGATCAGGCGGATCTTGCGCTCGGTCTTGAGCGCAAGGCGGCTCGCGGTCACGTTCGCCGTGCAGCGGATGCCGTCCTTGCCCGCGGGGAACACGAGCCGCGCGTTGCAGACGTCCTCGGCCTCGCCGACGACGCACACCGCGTTCGCGTGGATCTCCTCGGGCTCAGCGCCCATGAGCATGAGCAGCACGTCGAGGTCATGGATCATCATGTCGAGCACGACGCCGACGTCGGTCGAGCGGAAGGTCATCGGGCTGACGCGGTCGATCTCGATGAACCTCGGCGTGATCGTGCCGCCCGCGAGCAGCTCGCGCATGGCGATCATCACGGGGTCGTAGCGGACGACGTGGCCGACCTGGAGCAGCGAACCCGTGCGCTTGGCGCAGTCGGCGATGGCGCGGGCCTCGGCGACATCGGGCGCGAGCGGCTTCTCGACGAGGCAGGCGATGCCCGCCTCGAGCAGCGGCTCGACGATGGCGCGGTGCGTGACCGTCGGCGTCGCGACGGTCACGGCATCGACTCCATGGGCGATGAGCTCCTTCACCGTCGAGAAGGCCCTGCCGCCCCACTCCTCGGTGATCTTGACCGCGCGCTCCGCGTTGCCATCGACCACGCCCACGAGGTCGCAGCCGTCGGTCGTCGCGTACAGGCGGGCGTGGTGCCGCCCCATCTTGCCGACGCCAACGGTGGCGCAGCGGAGCGTCTTCTGTGCGGTCGCGGTCATCGCTTGCCTCCGGTCACGGTGCGTGCCTTCGCAGCATGCGCGACGGCGTTCTTGAACATCTGCAGCCCGGGCGTATCTCCCTTGCGCTGCGCGGACGAAAGCCGCGTCCACCGCGGGTGCTGCGTCCAGTGCAGGTAGCGCTCGGGATGCGGCATCAGGCCGAACACGAGTCCGGTCGCATCGCAGATGCCCGCGATGCGGTTGACAGAGCCGTTGAAGTGGTCGCTCGCGCCGTAGCGGACAGCGATCTGCCCGTTCGCCTCGAGCGCAGCGATCGTCTCCTCGTCGGCGACGAAGCGGCCTTCGCCATGCGCACAGGGCATGAGCGCGGTGTCGGCATCCATCTTGAGGCCCTGCGTCCACACGCAGCGCGTGTTTGCAGGTACGTCCATCGACGTCCAGATGTCGTTGAAGCGCGCGGTCATGTTCTGCGCGAGCGCGACCGTGGGCTCGGTGGGTACGTCGCTCCAGCCTTCGCCCGCAGCCGGCCCGGGAAGAAGCCCCGCCTGCACGGCGATCTGGAAGCCGTTGCACGGAGTGATCATCGGCGCGCCGCGGGCGATCGCGGCGGCGAGCGCGGGATAGATCGACTCGCGGATGAGCGCGGCCATGATGCGGCCGGCGGCGATGTCGTCGCCGTAGCTGAATCCGCCGGGCAGTCCGATCAGGTCGTAGCGGTCGATCTGCGCGGGATCGCGGGAAAGCCGGGTGAGGAGTTCGCTCGTGACGTCGCAGCCCGCGAGCGCGAACGCCTCGCAAAGCTCGAGGTCGCAGTTGATGCCGGGTGCGGTGATCACGAGCGCCTTCATGCGGTCCTTCGCTCGGCCCTTCGCGGCCCCGACAGTGGATGACTTGCTGGATGACTTCATGTTGTTCGCTCCCGCGTTCACCACGCGAGCCCTCCCGACCAAGCATTGCCGAGCGCGGCGACCTTGGTCGATCCGCCCGCGAGCGAAAGCTCGCCCGACCCATTGAAGGTGCCGATCACCGCGTGCGGCACGTCGCCGAGCTCGCCCAGGGCCTTCGCGAGCTTCTTCAGGTCCTTCTCATCGACCTCAAGGAGATAGCGCGAGGCGTCCTCTGCGAAGCAGCGTGCGAGCATGGACACGTCGCCTTCCACCGGCAGCGCGTCGAGATCGAGCGCAAGGCCGAGCCCGCCGCTGAACGCCATCTCCGACGCGGCGACCAGGAGCCCGCCCTCGGAGCAATCGTGCGCCGACTTCACGAGACCCTTCTTGATCGCACGCGCGACGGCGGCGGCGTGCTTCGGGCCATCGGCCAGGCTCGGCGCGGGGATGCGCGCGTTCGCTAGGCCGGTCAGGAGCGCGAAATGCGAGCCGCCGAGGCGGTTCGTCGTCGTACCGACGATCACGAGCTTGCTGCCCGCCTGCTTCGCGTCCATCGACACGGCACCGGTGTCCTTCTCGACGGGCGCGAAGCCCGAGATCAGCAGCGTGGGCGGGATCTGGATCGTGCGTCCATCCTCGGTGACGAATTGGTTGTTCAGCGAGTCCTTGCCGGAGATGAACGGCGTGCGGTACGCCTTCGCTGCGTCGTAGCAGCCCTCGCACGCACGAACGAGCGCGCCCATGTTGCGCGGGTCCTTGCAGCTCGGCCAGCAGAAGTTGTCCAGGATCGCGATGCGGGTCGGATCTGCGCCGACGCAGACGAGGTTGCGCACGCACTCGTCGATCGCGGCGATCGCCATCGCGTACGGATCGCTGCCGAGCCCGGTCGCGAGGCCGTTGCCGATCGCGAGCGCCTTGTCGCTGTCCTTCTTCGGCCGGATGACCGCCGCGTCGCCCGGGCCCCCGCCGCTCGTGCCGACGGGCTGCCCGACGAGCGGCTTCAGCACGCTCGAACCCTGCACCTCGTGGTCGTACTGGCGGATGATCCACGACTTGCTGGCGATGTTCGGATGCGCCAGCAGCGCCTCGAGCACGCGGAACGCATCGGCGGGCGACTGCGCGAGATCGCGCGACGACATCGGGTTGCGCCCCGAAGCCTTCGGCGTGCGCTGCTGCGCGGCCCACGATGCATCCCACACCGCCTCGCGGACGGGCATCGGGATCGCGCCGTGCAGGAACTCGCAGGAAAGCCGTCCGACCTCGGTGCCGTGCCAGTGGAGCACGATGTCGTGCCCGCCCGACGCATTCTCGAAGCCGAAGGTGCCGAGGTTGCACCACTCGACGCCATGGTCGGCGCAGATGCGCGCGAGTTCATCGATGTTCGCGGCAGGCACCGAGAGCACCATGCGCTCCTGCGCCTCGCTGATCCAGACCTCGGTGGGCGACAGTCCCTCGTACTTGGTCGGCGCGCGGTCGAGATGCACGGTCGCGCCGAGCTCGCCCGCCATCTCGCCGATCGCGCTCGAGAAGCCGCCGGCGCCGCAGTCGGTGAGTCCGTTGTAGAGCGGGCCGCCGTCGCGATCGCGCATGGCGAGGATCGCGTCGAGCAGCTTCTTCTCGGTGATCGCGTTGCCGATCTGCACGGCGTGGCTGAACTCGTCGGCGTGCTTGTCGGTGAGCTCCGCGCTCGAGAAGGTCGCGCCGTGGATGCCGTCGCGACCCGTGCGCCCGCCGAGCGCGATGATGGCGTCGCCCTTGCGCGTGGCGCCCTTCACGCAGCTGCGCGGCATGAGCCCGATGCAGCCGCAGTAGACGAGCGGATTGCCGACGTAGTTGTTGTCGAAGTAGACGGTGCCGTTGAGCGTGGGGATGCCCATCCGGTTGCCGTAGTCGCGCACGCCGGCGACGACCTGGGTCAGGATGCGCTTCGGGTCGAGGCAGCCGGCCGGCACCTCGGCGATGTCGGGATAGGCGACGCAGAAGACGTCGGTCGCCGCGATCGGCTTGGCGCCGAGGCCCGTGCCGATCACGTCGCGGATGCAGCCGCCGATGCCGGTGGCAGCGCCGCCGTAGGGCTCGATCGCGCTCGGGCGGTTGTGCGTCTCGCACTTGAAGCACACGGCGTGCTCGTCGTCGAAGGCGACCACGCCGGAGTTGTCGACGAACACCGAGAGGCACCAGTCGATGCCGTCGGCCATGAGCTCATGCGTGCTCGCTGCGACCGTCGACTTGAGCAGGTTCTTCACGAGCACCGTGCCATCGGCGGAGATCTCGTGGTTCGGGCGGCCCTTCGCGTCGTCCGCGAGCGACCACTGGCCCTCGAAGGCGGGGTCCGCCGACATCTCGCGGTAGCGCACGGTCGACTTCAGGGTCTTGTGCACGCAGTGCTCGGACCAGGTCTGCGCCAGCGTCTCGAGCTCGATCTCGCGCGGCTCGCGCCCCTGCCGGCGGTACTCGGCCTGGATCGCCTTCATCTCATCAAGCGAGAGGAAGAGATGCCCCTCGCGCGAGAGCTTCTCGAGCTCGGCGTCGCCGAGCTTGGTGATGTTCACCGAGCGGATGCTGAGGGTGTACGGCTTGCCCGCTGGGAACGCGGTCGGGAAGTACGGATCGGTGTGGATCGCGTGGATGACGGGGTTTGCGAGCAGGCGCTCGCCGATCGTCTTGGCGACGACCTTGTCGACCCCGTGCAGGTCGTAGCGGTCGCCGGTACGCACGCTCACGCGCTTGCCCGTCAGGGCGAAGATCGCGGCCTGGACGCTTTCCGCCGCAGGGTCGGTCACGCCCGCAAGCGGGTGGACCTCCACGACCGCGGACCCAGGGGCGACGCTCGGGCGACCACTGCGGTTCGACGCATGGACCTCGGCCGACTGGGTGACGCAGTCGGCGAGCAGTTCGTTGGCGACGCGGTCCATCTCCTTCGGACCGAGGGCACCCTCGATCAGGTAGACGGCGGTGTGCTCGACCTTCTTCGGCTGGCGCGCGAGCCCCAGCGCCTCGATCGCCTTCTGGACGGCCTGACCGCGGGGATCGTGGTGCCCACGACGGGGCCGGACCTCGACGCGGTGGATGATCGCTGCGGCGGCTGTCGGGTCGGCAGGCGCTTGGACTGTGGGCTGTGCTGTGGGCATGGTCTCGGCTTCACTTCACCGTCGGCTCCACGCCGACAGTGGCGGCGAAGCGCGACCTACAGGGAAGCGCAGAGTGTAGGAAAAGCGCCGTACCTGCGTACGGCGCTTTTTCGTGTTTTGTTGGCTGAAACCGCTGCGTTTCCGCGTCAGAAGCGCAGTTGCAGCTGCGAACGGAAGACCAGCTCGCCGCCGTCCTCGGCCGCGCGCCAGCCGTTGGGTCCGTTCCACCAGACGCCGTCGAGCGATTCGATCGCCACGCCGAAGTCGGTGGTCCACTTCAGGTCCTCGCCATCGATGTACCAGTTGGCGCCGATGGTCAGGATCGACAGGGCGTTGCCGTTGTCGAGCGTCGAGGTCCCGTTCGGATTGATGATCTCGTCGATGCCGTTGATGGTCGCCGAGCCGTACTCGTAGCGTCCGAAGACCTCCCACTTGGGGGTCATGTAGTACGAGCCCTGGACCACCATGCCCCAGACATTGCTGCCGCCGATGTCGAAGAGCGCCGGGTCATCGAAGTTGTTCTGGCCGGCGACGAACGCCGAGCCGGACTGGATGCTGTTGACGAACACGCTGCCGAAGAAGGTCGCGCCGCCGTACATCATCGAGACGTCCGCGGTCAGGCCGAACCACTCGTTGGGCTCGTTGTCGTTCACGCCGACGGTGAGCTCGGGGTCGCCGGACTGCGCGTGACCACCGACGCCAACGAGGATGCCGAGCTCATCGCCCGGCGGGCTGGTCATGGTGTTGAACTGATCCCAGCGCCCAGCGAGCTTCCACTCGACTCGGCCAGAGACAGCCCAGTCCACGCCGTCGGTCCAGTAGGCGGAGTTCATGGGATCGGAGCCGACCGCCTGCAGCACGCCATAGACGTTGTCGGTGCCGCCGTCTGAGTATGCCACCATCACACGCGCGTTGTCCGAGACCCAGTCGAGCTGGATGCCCTGCGATCGTCCGACGTCGAGGTGCTCGGCGACGGTCGAGCGCGAGACGGCCATCTGGTTTCCGCTGTCGTTCAGCGCTTCACGCGCGTACGGCAGGCGGAACTGACCGATCTTGAGGGAGAACTCGTCGTCGAGCTCGAAGCGCATGTAGGCGTCGAGCGCGCGGAACGTGCCCGAACCGCTGCCGAGGTTGTTGAGCGGCGAGTCGCCGATCATGGCCTCGTCTGCGTTCGAGAAGGCGCCCTTCAGGTAGTACTGGTAGCTCGGCCCGAACACGTGGCCCTTGAGGGTGAGCTGGGTGTTCGGCATGTCGAAGCCCGAACGGGATTCGGTGTTGTCGCCGACGGTCTCGAGACCGGTGCCGACCGTCGGGGTCACGCCCGAGTCACCGTTCGGAATCCAGCTGTAGATGTAGCGGAACTGGAGCATTCCGCCGACTTCCATGCGGAAGCGGCCATCCGAGCTCTGCAGGAAGAACCCATCGTTCCAGCCCGCAGTCGAGCCGGTGCCCTGGAGAGAGTCGCGAAGCTCGCTGTCAGCGAGGACATCGCTCACGATGGCGCGGATCTCGGCTGCGCGCTCCTCGGAGAGCCAGCCGCTTTCATCCGACGAGCGCAGCGTCTGGACCTCGCCGGCGAGCGCGCGGTTCGAGGCCTCGAGGCGCTCGATTCGATCGAGCAGCTCCTTGGTCGAGGGGACCGACGAGCCGCCGTCCTGCGCGCGCGCGGCGCCGGCGATGCCGAGCGCTGCGAGCATGAGGGGCGTCAGCAAGGGTCGCGGGGTGCGGACGATGCGACGAACGGTCGCCGAGTTCAGTTCTGCGGTGTAAGGCATCCTGCCGTCTCCTTCGGGTCGGCGCGAAACGCGCTGCGGTCGGTTATCGACAGGCGCGGCTTCGATCCACCACAAATCGCCCCGCGGGAGAGGGTTGGGAAATGAAGACGGCGGCCGCAGGACGGCCGCCGTCGGGGGATCGGATGGATGCAGCGATCAGAAGCTGAAGGAAAGCTGCGTGCGGATGAGCCACTGCCCGTCCTCGCCAGCTGGGTCCTCGATCCAGTTGTTGCTGATCGCGTACGGGGCGTAGATCGCCGAGACAGCGTCAAAGGCGTAGCCGAAGTCGACGCTGAACTTGGACTGGTTGCGGGACAGGTAGCAGTTGCCGCCCACGGTCAGGGCGCTGAAGTCCTCCGCGCCGCCGAAATTGACGTCGACGGACGAACTCTCGTAGCGCGCCACCAGCTCCCAGTCATCGCTCACGAACACGCCGCCCGCGACGATCAGACCGGTCGGGTTGGCGCCATCGGCCGCCGTTCCCGTGTTGTCGACCTCATTCCAGTAGTGGGCAACGGTGAGGTTTGCGCCGCCGAAGTTGACCGAGGTATCGAGCGTCAGGGCGGTCGCGTCGATGCCGGGGGGCGTGTTCTCGCTGAGCGAGTAGGCGCCGAGACCGACCTTCACGCCGTATCCATCGCCCTTCCACGACTGGCCGCGGGTGAACTGGCCCCAGTTGCCGGCGAACTTGAGGTCGACGCGGCTGCTGAACGCCCACTGGTCCTCGGGCGAGCCCGGACCCCAGGGATCGTTGGCGTCGCGGATGGCGTTCACGTAGGCGATGCCGAAGCGGGTGAAGTCCGACTCGTAGTCGAACTTGATGCCCTGGCCGTAGCCGGCGCGGTAGAAGGCGTCGACCGTCGAATAGTCCATGAACTGCATGTTGCCGACGTCGATGTCGTACTCGGAGGAGAACGGCAGCTTGAACTGGCCGACGGTCATGCTTGCGCCGCACTCGAAGTCCTTGGCGACGAAGGCGTCGGACAGCTCGTCCGCCCCGAAGTCCTCGGCGCTGTTCGAATAGGCGATGTTGTAGGCAAGGCGGTAGCTCCAGGTCGTGTCGACCATGTTGCCGCCGAAGGTCAGGCGCGTGCGCTTGTTCTCGAAGCCGCTGACCTGCTCGTTGTTCACGTCCGACTGGTCGTTGAACGTCCAGCGGATCTGCTCGAGCACGTTCATCTTCATCGAGTAGTTGCCGTCGGCCGACGACAGGAAGAAGCCCCCGTTGTAGCCCGAGCCCGTGGCGCCCTGCAGGTTGGCGCGGGTGTCCGCGTCTGCAAGGACATCGCGGACGATGCCGCGGATCTCGGCCGCGCGCTCCTCGGTGAGCCACGCCGCGGATTCACCCTTGAGGGTCGCGACTTCACGCTTGAGTTCGGCGATGCGGGCGGCGACGTCGCTGTTCTGATCGGCCGCCGATGCGGCCGCGCAGATGCCCACGGCGCTCAACACGCTGGGGGCGACGAGTGAAACGGTGTATGCCAGACGCGTCATGCTGTTCTCCTCTGGGAATGGACCGACCAGCCGGTCCACGGGGAAGCGTACCGAATGTCAGGAACATGGAGGCAAAAGGAAAACCGGCCGCCCCTTGCGGGGCGGCCGGCTGAGCCTTCTGACGATTCAGGCTATGAGAGCCTGAGTCTTCGGGTGGATGACAGCTCGTCTCCTTCTGAGCGAATCAGAAGTTGAACGAGAGCTGAGCCTGGAAGAGCCACTCGCCGTCCTCGCCGCCCGAGTCAACCCAACCGGCGTACTCGGCGCCACCGGGGATCGCATCGAACGAATAGCCGAACTCGAGACCGAGCTTGGCGGTGTTCTTGGCGAGGTACCAGTTGCCGCCGACGACGAGCGTGTTGAGCTCGGTGGCGAAGGCATCCTCGATGTTCTCGTAGCGGAGGACCGCCTCGAAGTCGTCGGTCACGAACACGCCACCGCCGACCGTGAAGCCGGTGCCGTCGGTGCCCGCGTCGTCGTCAGCGGAGTAGTACGCCGCAGCGATGTTCGCGCCACCAAAGTCGACGGTGCCGTCGATGGTCATGGTATAGGGGTTGGTGCCGTTGGCGTTGTCCTGCTCGGACGCGTAGCCGATGCCGACCTTCGCGCCCATGCCCTCGCCCTTCCACGACTGCGCATCGTTGAACTGCGCCCAGTCGCCGGAGAACTTGAACTCAGCGCGACCCGAGAACGCCCAGTCGTTCGAGGGCACGGAGCCCCACGCCTGGTTCGCGTCGGCGAGCTCGTTCACGTACGCGAGTCCGAAGCGGAACGCGTCGGCCGAGTAGCCGATCATGAGACCCTGGCCGTAGCCAGCGTTGAAGACGGTGTTGGCGACCGAGTAGTCGTTGAACTGGAGCATGCCGGTGTCGATCGCGTACTCAGCCGAGAACGGCAGACGGAACTGACCGACGGTCACGCTGAAGCCGTTGCCGAAGTCCTTCGCAACGGACGCGTCGCCGAGATCGCCCTCGCCAACGCCCGGCTCATTGCTGTTCGAGTAGCCGAGGTAGTAGCCGAGGCGGTAGCTCCAGCTGGAGTCAACCATGTTGCCGCTGAAGGTGAGGCGGGTGCGCTTGTTCTCGAAGCCGCTGACCTGCTCGTTGTTCGCGTCTTCCTGGTTGTTGAAGGTCCAGCGGATCTGCTCGAGGACGTTGATCTTCATCGAGAAGTTGCCGTCCGACGAGGAGAGGAAGAATCCGCCGTTGTAGCCCGAGCCCGAGGCGCCCTGGAGGCTGGAACGGGTCTCGCTGTCCGCGAGGACATCGGTGACGATGCCGCGGATCTCAGCAGCGCGCTGCTCGGTGAGCCACTGGCTGCCCTGGGCGCCCTTGAGCTCGGCGATCTGCGCCTTGAGCTCAGCGATCTGTGCGAGGGCGTCGTTGTTCTGCTCGGCGCCGAAGGCCGCGCCACCGATGGCGAGGGTCGTGACGGCAACAAAGCCGACGGTCTTGGTGAGACTCATGTATGAAACTCTCCGTACTTGTACGACCGGTCTGAAACCAGTCTTTGTCATCCACCCGTCCGTCAGAGGCCTGACCCACCCAAGGGTCAGCGGACGGTTCTCCTACATCGGCCGACTCTGGCCGAATCAATGAGCGGGAAGTTAGCGGGTTTGGCGCGACTCGTCTAGTCAACGGGGAAATCGCAGGACTTATGCTTCGGGCTGCAAGCGCGGCAATGACGCAAATATCAGTTGCGCAGACACTTACGTATTCCATCGTGCTGCGTAAAATGGGGACAACTCATCATGCGCGTGCGGAAGTTGGCTTCGCAGGAACCACGATCTTCTCGGATGCAAGCGAGCGCTGGGCGGGAGCGAGAAGATCGAGCGCAGCCGAGATCGTGCCAACCTTCACGATCTTCGCGTCGCCGTCGAGCGAGCCACGCGCACTGCTGGCGAGCTTCGCGTTGCTCGGCACGAGCACGACGCGCGCGCCCCGGCGCAGCGACTCATGCACGCGCTGCTCGAGGTGCGGGACGTTTCGCAACTCGCCCGTGAGACCGACCTCGCCGATCGCGACGCCCCCCTGCGGGAGCACGCGGTTGTAGAACGCGCCCGCAACTGCAAGCGCGATCGCGAGATCCGCCGCGGGCTCGGCGATCTTGAGCCCCCCGAGCGATTGGACGAACACGTCCTGATCCGCGAGGCGAAGCCCGCCATGCTTCTCGAGCACGGCAATGAGCATCGCCAATCGTGACGAATCGATTCCGCTTGCCTTGCGTTTCGTACTTCCGAGAAAACCTGTCGCCACAAGTCCATGGATCTCGCCGAGCAGGCAGCGCGTGCCCGCCATCGTGGCCACGAAGGAGCAGCCGGGCGCCGCGGGACCGCTCGACTGCGGGAGACGAATGGTCTCGACTTCGGCCAGGCCGTCCGCCCGCATCTCGAAGAGCCCGATCTCCTGCGTCGATCCAAACCTGTTCTTCACCCCGCGGACCACCCGCACGGCGGAGTGCCGCTCGCCCTCGAAGGAGAGGACGACGTCGACGAGATGCTCGAGAAGCTTCGGTCCTGCGAGCGCCCCGTCCTTGGTCACGTGTCCGACCACGATCACGCCGCAACCCACGCTCTTGGCGAGACCAACGAGATCAAGGCAGCAGCGGCGAAGCTGCGCGATCGATCCCGGTGCGGCCGAGACGTCGGCGCGGTGGACGAGCTGGATCGAGTCGACCAGAACTACCGTGGGACGCGAACGGCGCGCCTGCTCGACGATGCGGGCGATGTTGCCCTCACCCATGACGAGCAGCCGCTCGCCAAGCTTGGCGGCGCCCCCTGCCTTCACCACGGGCTCGAGCCGCTCGGCGCGCAGCCGTACCTGCTGCGGACTCTCCTCGCTTGATGCGTAGAGGGCGGACCCCCCGCCCGCCGCCACCGATGCAGCCACCTGCATCAGCAACGTGCTCTTGCCGATGCCGGGGTCGCCGCCCAGGAGCATGACCGAACCTGGGACGACTCCGCCACCGAGGACGCGGTCGAACTCCCCGATCCCCGTCGGGATTCGGGGAACAGTTGCCTCGGGAACGCTGCCGAGTGCGATCGCCTTGCCGATGCCGGCGCGCGCGAGCTCGTCGGCGTCGGCTCCGTCGGCGGGTGCGCCCCAGATGGGTGCAGCGCCGGCCTTTGTCGACTCAGCCTCGACGGAGAACTTCTCAAGGCTGTCCCACGCGCCGCAGTCCGGGCACTTGCCCATCCACTTCGGGTGATTCGCGCCGCACTCGCGGCAGAGAAACTCTGTGCGCATCTTCGCCATGGCGGGCGAGTCTAGTGGCGTTCAGGGGAATGACCCGAACATTCACCGAACTTTTTCAGAGATAGCGCCGCATGCGCTGGGCCCACGCCGCGTACTCGAGCATGGCGTGGCGACGGTCTGCGGCCGAGGGCCACTTGGCGGGGTCGTTGCCGAACGCCGTCTCCTTGCGCCACTTCCAGTACGACCCGCCGACGCGGAAGCGCGTGGCGATGCCGAGGTGGAGGAGTCCGAGGAGCGCGCGGATCATCAGTGCTGGCTGATCATGCCCTGACGCGGATCGGGGATCGCGCGGTCATCGAGGGCGACCGATGGGCGGCCGGCGAGCGTGCCGCCGTCGTCGGTGAGCGGGCTGAAGCGGCTGCCGATCATGCGGATGCGCTGGTTGGCCTCGACATGCGCGCCCATGATCGGCTTCAGCATGTAGACGAGCACCGCAACGCCGATCGAGCCGAGCCAGAGGTACGCGGTGGCGCCGAAGTACACGAAGAACGACACCATCACGAGGAGGAGCAGCGACACGGGGATCATGCCTTCCCACGAGAGGCGCATGAGCTGGTCGAAGCGGAAGCGCGGGAGGGTCCAGCGCAGCGCCATGGTGAGCGAGACAAGGAGCGTGACCTTGCCGAGCATGATGGCGACCTGCGCCAGCATGAGCGGCAGCCCGCCCGACATCGGCAGGTCGGTGCCGGTGAAGGGGTTCAGCGACCAGCCACCCATGAACAGGACGGCGAAGAAGGCGCTGCCGGTGACGATGTGGAAGTACTCGCCGAGGAAGAACAGCGCGAACTTCATCGAGGAATACTCGGTGTGGTAGCCGCCGATGAGCTCGCTTTCGGCCTCGGCGAGGTCGAACGGCGCGCGGTTGGCCTCTGCGAGCAGGCAGGTGTAGAAGATCACGGCTGCGAGGGGCTGCTGGACCAGGTTCCACTGGCCGCTGACCTGCTGCTGGACGATCGCGTAGGGGTTGAAGGTGCCCGCCGCGAGAACGACGCACAGGAGCGCGAGGCCCATCGGGATCTCGTACGAGATCATCTGGGCGCTGGCGCGCAGGCCTCCGAGGAACGACCACTTGTTGTTGCTGGCCCAGCCGCCGAGCGACACGCCGTAGACGCCTATCGCAGCGGTCGCGAGCAGGTAGACGATGCCGATGTTGATGTCGGCACCGATGAACTTGACGGTGTAGGTGGCGCCGGCCTGTCCGATGCCGAGCCAGTTGATGACCGAGGTCAGGTCAGTCGTACCCGCCCAGGGAATGACCACGAAGCCCATGATCGCCGGTGCAACGATGAACCCCGGCGCGAGGAAGAAGAGCGCCTTGTCGACGCCCTTCGGGTTGTAGTCCTCCTTGAGCATGAACTTGATGCCGTCGGCGATCGGCTGGAGGAGGCCCTGCGGGCCGACCCGGTTGGGACCGATGCGGTCCTGCATCCAGGCGCTGAGCTTGCGCTCGAGCATGATCGCGTAGGCGCAGCCGATCAGGATCACATGGACCATCGCGAAGATGAGGCCCACATTGACCAGGAGCTGGACGACTTCGGGGGAAAGCTGGAGGTTGAGGCCGGACGCCATAGGGGGGGGAGTTTAGCGTGGGTCCCGCCGTACGGCGAACGCGGAAAGCGTGCGGGGGCGGTCGCGGCTCAAGGCATGAGTGCCCGCAGACGAAGTCTGCGGAACCGGTTGCGTGGGAGTCGACTCCTCGAGCAATCGGTTCCGCAGATTCCGGCGTTGCCTCCATCTGCGGGCATTCACATCAAGTGAGCATCAGAGGGAGCCGCCGCAGCGGCGACCGCTCAAAACATGAGCGCCAAAGCGAGCAAAGGCGAGCGCTCTAACTCGCGACCAGTTCCCCAGCCTTGCGCTCGGCCTTCGGCCGCGCGAGGTGCGGGAAGTAGTCCTGGATCGCCGTGACCGTCCACGCCCCTGCGCGTAGTGCCGCGATGGCGTCGACGGTGGCGCGCGCGGCCGACATCGTGGTGATCATCGGGATGCCCGCGCGTACCGCGGTGGCGCGGATGCGGCCCTCGTCGGTCTTCGCGCCCTTGCGGGTGGGCGTGTTGATGATCAAGTGGATCTCGCCGTTGGCGATGAGGTCGAGCACCGTCGGGCGCGCGCCTTCGCTGAGCTTGTTGACCGACTTGGTCTCGACGCCGAAGGTGCGTAGGTACGCCGAAGTGCCCTTGGAGGTGTAGACCTCGAAGCCCATCGCGCAGAGATCGCGCGCAACAGCGATCGACTCCTCCTTGTCGCCGTCGCGAACGGAGAGGAACACGTTGCCCTTCGTCGGCAGGTGAATTCCCGCACCCATCTGGGCCTTCGCGAAGGCGATGGGAAGCGAGACATCGGCGCCCATGACTTCGCCCGTCGAGCGCATCTCCGGGCCGAGCACGACGTCGACGCCAGGGAACTTCGCGAACGGGAAGACGGACTCCTTCACCGCGTAGAAGCCGGTGTTGGGGATCTCCTTGGTGCCGAGCTTCGCGAGGGAGCGACCCATCATCACCTGCGCGGCGATGAACGGCCACGCAACGCCCTTCGCCTTGCCGACGAACGGCGAGGTGCGCGAGGCGCGCGGATTGACCTCGAGGATGTAGACGGTCTCGTCCTTGACGGCGAACTGGACGTTCATCAGGCCGCGCACCTTGAGGCGCTCGGCCAGGCGGCGCGCGGTGGTGCGGATCTCCTCGACGATGCCCGCGGGGAGCGAGAACGGCGGCACGATGCAGGTCGAGTCGCCGGAGTGGATGCCGGCCTCCTCGATGTGCTCCATCACGCCGCAGACCACCGAGCGCGGCGCATCGGCGTCGTGGGCGATCATGCGCGCGCGCGTGCCTTCGCTCGGCTCGTAGTCGGCGACGACATCGACGTCGACCTCGGTCGCGTCGTTCAGGAAGCGATCGATGAGCACCGGCGCGTTCGCGAGGTCGCTCACGTTCACGGCGGTCGTCATGTACGTGCGCAGCGATGCCTCGTCGGGGCAGATCTCCATGCCGCGTCCGCCGAGCACGTAGCTCGGGCGCACGAGGACGGGATAGCCGATGGCGTTTGCGCCTGCGATCGCCTCCTCGAGCGACCGGGCGATGCCGCTCGGAGGTTGCTTGAGCCCCATCTCATCGAGCAGCGCCTTGAACCGGTCGCGGTCCTCGGCGAGGTCGATCGAATCAAGGCCCGTGCCGACGAGGGGCACGCCCGCCTTCGCGAGTCCGTGCGCAAGGTTGAGCGGGGTCTGCCCGCCGAACTGCACGATCGCTCCGACGACCTTGCCAGAGCGGTCGGCGCGGTCGATGCCGCCGCCGTTGAGGCGCTCGATGACGTTGAGCACGTCTTCGAGGGTGAGCGGCTCGAAGAAGAGGAGGTCGCTGGTGTCGTAGTCGGTCGACACCGTCTCCGGGTTCGAGTTGATCATCACGCTCTCGAAACCCATGCTGTCCGCGGCAAACGCGGCCTGGCAGC
>JBEGLX010000080.1:0-17272 GCA_041183345.1 Planctomycetota bacterium | reverse complement strand
GGTTGATCGCCGCAGCGTTGTCGTTGCAGTCGCCGGCGACAGGCGCGAAGAGCGCGGGCTCGTCGCAGAAGCGCTGGGCCGAGCCCACGCCGTAGTTGTCGTTGTCCGAGTCCGTGTAGAAGTCCGTCTTGCCAGCGTCGGCGGCCGAGCTGTCCGCGTTGTCCGCGAGCGTGTCGCAGTCTTCGTCGGTATTGCCGAGGTCGCAGATCTCCTGCGCCCCCGGGTTGATCGCCGGATTGGACGGATTGCAGTCCGTGTTCGTCGACACGCCGTTGCAGGCAACCTTCGGTCCAGCGCCGTAGGTGTCGCCGTCGGCATCCGCATACAGGGTGGCGTTGTCATCGCAGTCGCTCGAGTTGGCTGCATAGCCAGCGGGAGCGGTGGTCGAGCAGAAGGGGCTCGGCGACGCGACCGCGCCGAAGCCGTCGGCGTCCGCGTCCGCGTAGTACGTGATGGGAGCGATCAGCGCCGCGTTCGTCGGGCACTGGTCGTTCGAGGAGCTCACGAAGCCCGCGGGCTGGGTGCAGCTCGCGGTCGAGTCAGCGGGATCGCCCGCGCCGTCACCGTCCGAGTCGCGGTACCAGAAGATGGTGCTGCAGTCGAGCTGGTTGATCGCGGCGGCGAAGCCCGTGCCGTACACGTCGAGACCGGGGGTCACACCGTCATACACCGCCGTCTCAGCGGGGTAGGAGATGTTGAGGCTGTCGATGACGGTGATCGAGGTCAGCGTGAAGGTGCTGGTCGGACGCGACTTGAATCGCAGGGTCACGACCTGCACGCCGGCAGCCGAAACCTGGGTCGGCGCGCCAAGCGGCGCGAGCGCCGAGTACAGGAGGTTGCCGTCCTGCGGGAGCGCCGCCTCGTTGATGCCCGTGTAGTCGCTTGAGGGCGACGGCAGGTAGGAACTCAGAAGCGGCACCGACCCCGTGGTCACGATGCCAAGGAACTCGACGTTCGCGGGATCCCAGCCCACGATGCAGTCGAGCGCGGAGAACGACGCAGCCGCGCCAGCGGATTGCCGCTCTGCGCGGAGCTTCACCTCAAAGGTATCGCCCGGGATGATCGGCGCGGTCGGGCCGACCAGGCGGATGTCCACGGCGTTCTGGGCTTGCGCTTCTCGCGCGGCAGACACCGCGAATGCGGCGAAGGCGGCGAGGAACGTGGCGTGAAGAGACGAGCGATTCAGTTGAGGCTTCGAGAACATACGTGCCCGCTTCCGAACGGCTGGGATTTCGGCCACGATCACATCGTGGTTCGGTTCCCAGCATGTGCGACCAAACGAAGAAACGACCGTCCGAGACGGTGGGCGGTCGACACTGACCCTAACCCCTTACTGAAGCGAGGCATAGGAAAAAGGCTCTAGAGCCACAAAATCGCGGCTCCGAGCCTTGAATGACCGAGCGAGTGGGTCCGAAAATTTAGCCGATGGCTGCGTCGAGCATCTTCGCGAACTCATTCTTCGGCTTCACGCCCATGGTTCTCGACACCACCTGACCGCCCTTCACGACGATCACGCAGGGGATGCTCTGGATGTTGAACTGCAGCGCGAGATTGCGATTCGCATCGACGTCGACCTTCCCGACTTTCGCCTTCCCCTGATATTCGGAGGCGATTTGATCGATGGTCGGACCGATCGCGCGGCACGGCATGCACCACTCGGCCCAGAAGTCGATCAGCACGGGCACGTTGCTGTTGACGACTTCGCTCTGGTAGTTCGATTCGGTGATGGTGAGGGTCGCTGCGCCGGCCATGGGGATCTCCTGAGATCGATTTCGGGGTGGCATGGTAGCGATGCCCACTGCGTCGTGGATGCCGCGTTTACCCCGAAAAGGAAGGCGAATTGAATCGCAAGCCCCGAGCGCGCGGTCAGGGCAGCCCTGCACCCTTGAGCACCGCGTGGGCGACAAGCAGCGCCTCGCGATGCGCGCCCACGTCATGCGCCCGCATGATGCGCGCGCCACCGCCGTACGCGGCGACGGCGGCGACGACGGAGCCGATGATGCGCTGCTCGGGATCGGATCGGCCGGTCACGGCGCCGAGGAAGCTCTTGCGGCTCGCGCCGACGAGCACGGGATAGCCAAGCGCTGCGAGCTCGCTCGTGCGCGCGAGCAGTTCGTAGTTCTGCGAGACGCTCTTGCCGAAGCCGAGCCCTGGGTCGAGCGCGATCGCCTCGCGCGCGATGCCCGCGGCGAGGCAGAGCTCCGCGCGCATCAGGAGGAAGCTCGCGACCTCGCGGACCACGTCGTCGTAGATGGGCGGCTCTGCATAGCGGTCCGAGTACTGGTCGTCGCCGGGTGCAGCGAGGCGATGCATCAGGATGATGCCCGCGCCCTTCTTGGCGACGAGCGGGAGCATCCCTGGATCCTCGCAGCCAGCGCTGACATCGTTGACAGCGTCGGCGCCCGCCTCGAGCGCCGCCTCGGCGACCGAGGCGAGCGTGGTATCGACGGTGATGGCGACGTTCGACCGCGAGCGCACCCGCGCGATCACCGGAACCACGCGGCGGACCTGCTCCTCGGCATCGACGCGCGAAGCGCCCGGGCGGGTGCTTTCTCCGCCGATATCGAGGATGGTCGCGCCCTCGTCGACAAGCTGCAGCGCGTGCTGCGCCGCCTGCTCGGCGTCGCGGAACTGCCCACCGTCCGAAAAACTGTCGGGGGTCGCGTTGATCACGCCCATGATGGCGAATGGGTCGAGCGAGACGATGCGGTCGTTGCTCGCGGTCCAGAAGCGCGGCGCGCCGCTCATGGAGCCGCCTCCGGGGCCGGTCCGTTGCCGCCGCGCGCCGCAGCAGCAGCCTTGAGCACATCGGCGGGAACCACCGTCACCACGCGGGCGCGCCCGTCGCCGATCTCGATGGCGACGGCGAGTGGGTTGGCATCGCGCGGAATCGGCGGCAGCATCGACTTCGCCTGCTCCTCGCTGGTGAAGCTCGCCGCGATCTGCCCGACGAGGTTCGCGAGCTGCCCGACGCCGATCATGAGCTCGACGTCGCGTTCCGCAGGCAGCCATTCCTCGATCGAGGTGACGGTGTCATCCTGCGCCAGCGACTTCGTGCCCGCAGCGCCCTCGAGCGCGCGGCTGTAGACATCAGGGCGCTGGCTGAAGGTGACGACCACGCCGTCATCGCGCTGCTTCACGAAGCCGTTGAGCCCGCGCGACCCGAAGGTGAACTGCTTGATCAGGCGCACGTAGTCGAGCGGCGGGCGCTTGGAGGCGTCGACCACCGTCTCCTTCACCTCGAAGGCGGTGACCACGTCGCCCGACTTGAGCTTCTTCTCGGCGTTCCACGAGGCTTCGGTTCGGATGCCCTCCGCCTCGCCCGAGAGCGATTCGACCGACTGGCGGATGCGCGCGAGCGTGCGGACTGCGGCGCGCGAGGCGACGAACACGGCGCTGTCGTTCAGCGCGCCGCCGATCGCGACGCCGAGCTTCGACGGATACGCGGCGAGCTGCATGGCGCGAAGGTCGCCGCCCTCGCTGAAGACCCACTCGGGCACCAGCGTGCGTGGCGCGCCGACGAGGTCCATGAGCTCGCCGAACTTCGCGGCGCCGCCGAGCCCATCGAGATCGGCGGCAAGAGCGAGATAGAACGGGTTCTTCGGGAGCCGGTCGAAGCGCGCGACGCCGCCCTTGCCGCCCGCGGTCACGGCCGCGAGCGGAGTCGACGGCTCGGCGACGCCGAGCGCGGCAAGGAAGATGCCGAGCGGATCGACGTCGATGACGACGAGACCGTCGGCGAGCATGTCGGCGATCTCAAGGCTCTTTCCGCGGAACGCCTCCTGCTGACCAGCCATGCCCGCGAAGGCTGCAGGAACGCGATCGGCGACCTCGTCGGGAATCTCAGCTGGCGCCTTGCGCGCCGCTTCGACGGCGCTGCGGAGCGCGTCGCGCGAACCCCAGGCGACGATGTCGGCTCGATCGAGCCACGAAAGTTCGGCGGGCTTCAGCCGTCCGCGGAAGCGCTCGGCGATGCCGCGCGAGGGAAGCGCTGCCGGCAGGGAGTCCTTCGTCGGCGCGAGCACCACGCAACCGTCGAGCACGCGTGCGTACACGGTCTGCCCGGTCGAGGTGGTGAACGCGCCATCCACAGAGTCGGGCTTCGCGGTCAGGTTGGCCTTCAGGAACGCCTCGCCATCGGTGGTCGGGACGACCACGATCGGAAGCGCGGGCCCGAGTGGCGCAGCCCCCGCGGGCACGGGCGGGAAGTAGGCGACCGCGGCACCCTTCTCATCGAGATTGGCGCCGACGCCAAGCTGCGCCTTCAGCACGTCGATCGGGCGACCCATCGAGAGGAGCCCGCCCTGCCCCGTCGCCTCGACAAGCTGGGCGATGTCGTCGCTCAGCGTCTTGAGGTTCGGGACAGCGACGAACGAGATCGCATCCTCGGGGACAAGCGCCAGCGCACGGTCGATCGCCGCCGCGTCCGCGAGCGCGGAGGGCGCCGTAAGTCCGAGGCAGGCAAGCGTCAGCGCGGTCGTACGGGGCATGCCGCTACTCTACGCCCTCGCGCCCATTTTCGCGTCCGCGGCGAATCGCAGGGCGCACGCGACGCGAATCCCAGGCTCCCAACGGATTCATCCAGCTCAGGGTCACCCATGCTCAGCCGAATCGCCACCACCATCGTCGGAACGCTCGCCTTCATCACCGGCGTCGCCTGCTCGCAGTCCGCGCCACAGAGCCCCGAGCTCACCGCCCGCTGGAAGGACGCCACCATGTACGACCTCAAGGTCAAGACGCTCGAGGGCAAGGACGCGAACCTCTCCGACTACGCCGGCAAGGTCACGATCGTCGTGAACGTCGCCAGCCAGTGCGGCTTCACCCGCCAGTACGCGGGCCTGCAGAAGCTCTACGACACCTACAAGGACCGCGGTCTCGTGATCCTCGCGTTCCCCAGCGGCGACTTCGGCGGGCAGGAGTTCGACGATCCGAAGGAGATCCGCGAGTTCTGCACCACCAAGTACAGCGTGACCTTCCCCGTGTTCGAGAAGATCGCGGTGAAGCCGGGCAAGGCGCAGTCGAAGGTGTTCGAGTGCCTCGGCACGAAGACCGGCACCCTTCCTGGCTGGAACTTCGGGAAGTACGTGGTGTCGCGCGACGGCAAGTCCGCCAAGTTCTACGCGTCGAACGTGTCGCCTGACAGCAAGGAGCTCATCGATGCGATCGAGAAGGCGCTTGCCGAGAAGCCGAGCGGCACGGCGTCCGCCGCCGCCACCGAGCAGTCTCCCGCGAAGAAGTGACTGATCGCGCATGGCGCGCGCCCCGCTAGGCTGCGCACATGCACGAGAAGCAGCCGCTTGGCGTCGGTTTCGGATTCCGCGACGGCGTGGTTGTCCTCCTGGCGCTGTTCCTGATCCGCAGCGGAGTCTCGCCGAACGACCGCATCGTCTGGGTGCTCGAGACCTTCTGGGTGATGATCGCCATCGCGATGTGGGCGCTGTGGCTGCGGCGAAAGCCCGCAACGGGAACCGTGTTCTACGTGCTTGTCGTGCACTCGGTCATCCTGATCGTGGGTGGGATCTACACGTACTCGCTCGTGCCCGCGGGCGCGTGGGTGCAGGAGTGGATGGGACGCCCGCGCAACGACTACGACCGGCTCGGGCACTTCATCCAGGGTTTCGCCCCGGTGCTCCTGTGGCGCGAGGTGTTCGTCCGCCGGTCGATCGTCCGTCGCGGCGCGTGGCTCGAGGTGATCGTCGTGGGCATGTGCCTCGCATTCTCGGCGTTGTTCGAGCTGCTTGAGTTCGCGGTCGCCCTGTTCGCAGGCGAGGTCGGTGAGGATTTCCTCGGCGCGCAGGGCGACATCTGGGACGCGCAGTGGGACATGCTGTTCTGCTTCGCCGGCTCGATCCTGTCGCTGTTCACGCTCGGCTACCTGCAGGATCGCCAGTTGACACGGGATGCGTGAGTTCGCGCACGGCAAAATCACCCACGTTGGAGTCCGTTCCGTGACGTCACAAGCACCAGAGCGAGCAAAGGCGAGCGACCTGCGGCACAGCCGCAGCAGCTCGCCAGTTGCGAGCGCTCAAACCACGAGCGCCCGCAGATGAAGGCAACGCCGGAATCTGCGGAACAGCTTGCGTGCGAGTCCATGCACGCCGAAGTCCGTGGACTCCTCAAGCACGTGGTTCCGCAGACTTCGTCTGCGGGCACTCATTGATTTCAGACTCCGTTTGCCTGGAACACGCATCGTCGGAGTTCCAGATGCAATGAGTGCCCGCAGATGGAGGCATCGCCGGAATCTGCGGAACAGCTTGCGCCACGAGTCCACCGAGCCCAGATTGGATCGACTCCCACGCACGTGGTTCCGCAGACTTCGTGTGCGGGCACTCATCGCAAGCGGACTCCCGCGCTTCCAAGCACCAGAGCGAGCAAAGGCGAGCGACCTGCGGCACAGCCGCAGCCGCTCGCCAGTTGCGAGCGCTCAAACAAGCCCGACCTGCTCCACGATCTCGAGGCCGAACCCGTGCAGACCGGGCATTGCGCGGCGCGGGTGGTTCGTCAGCACGCGCAGGCGCGAAAGCCCGAGGTCGCGCAGGATCTGTCCACCGACGCCGAACTCGCGGCTGTCCATCGGCTGCGCGCGCGCGCCGACACCTTCCGTGCGCGTGAGGTCGGGCGCGTTCACGTCGTCGGCCGGCCGCCGGATCTGCTGGAGCCGCGCGAAGAAATCCTCTCCCGAGCCTTCGGGCCGCAGGTACACGATCGCGCCGCGTCCCTCGCGCTGGATCGCGCGCATCGAGGCGCGCAGGTCGTCGGCGCTGCTCTTTCCGCCGCGCGAGGAGACGCCGAAGATATCCCCGAGCAGGTCGCGGCGATGCATGCGCACGAGCACCGGATCGCTGATCTCAGGCACGCGGCCGCTCGCGTCGGGCACGCCGACGCCGCCGCACGACAGCACGAGATGCGGCACGGGATCGACCGCGCTCTCGTAGGCGATGAGCGTGAACTCGCCCTCGGGCGTGTCGATGCGCGCGCCGCCCGCAGGCTGAACGCGCTTGACGAGCGTCTCGCGGGCGAGCCGATGCTCGATGATCTGCTCGACCGAGCACATCTTCAGCCCGTGCTGCGCGCAGATCCTCTCGAGGTCGGGCACGCGCGCCATCTCGCCGTTCTCGAGCACGATCTCGATGATCGCGGCGGCAGGCCGCATCCCCGCGAGCTTGCAGAGGTCGACCGATCCCTCGGTCTGCCCCGTGCGCACAAGCACGCCGCCTGGGCGCGCGCGCAGCGGGTTGATGTGCCCGGGACGCACGAAATCCTCGGTGCTTGCCTTCGGATCGGCGAGCAGCTGGATCGTCTTCGCGCGATCGCGCGCGCTGATGCCCGTACCGACGCCGTGCTTCGGATGCCCGTCGACCGTGACCGTGAACGCGGTGCCGCGCACGCTCGTGTTCACGCCCGTCTGCGGCCCGAGGTCGAGCCGCTCGCAGTCCTCGGCCGTCATCGCGACGCAGAGATAGCCGCCGCCGACGCGGGTGAGGAAGTTGATCATCTCGACCGTCATCGCCTCCGCGGCCACGACGAAGTCGCCCTCGTTCTCGCGGCTCTCGTCGTCGACGAGGACGATCGCCTTGCCGGCGCGCAGGTCTTCGAGGATCTCGGGAATCGACGCGAAGGCCATCACGCCGTTCCCCCCACGATGCGCGCGTGGCGCGACCAGAGCGTGTCCATGAGCGCGCGGTGGCCGGCGGCGACGGCGGGATCATCAAGCCTGCGCGCGACGACCTCGAGGAGCTCGACGAGCCAGTGGAAGTCGTCGACGGAGATGAACTCGCGACCGACCTTCGCCTTCACCTTGCCCGCAGCGACGCCATCGATGTCCTGCATGTTGTGGTAGTTCCCGAGCGGCAGGCACACGCACGTCGACGCGATGCCGAAGCTCGCGAACGCGGTGGCCTCGCATGCGCCGCCGGGCATGAGCTTGCGCTGGAACTTGAAGCCCGGCGTGTCCTTCGCGTGCGCTGCGGCGATGTCGCCGATCCGGTTCGTGAGCTCGGGGGTGAACACGCTCAGTCGGTCGCCCACGCGCACGATCGGCCCCGCTCCGATCGGCGAATCGTGCGGGAAACTGCGGGAATTCTCGAGGCACACGAGCCGCGCGCCCTGCGGCACGGTGCCGCCGCGGGCGGCGCCGATCGCACCGATGAAGCCGATCTCCTCGCTGCGCGTGAAGAGCAGCGCCACATGCGCGCATGCCGCGTCGCGCGAGATCGCGTCGTAGGCGACGAGCGCCGCGGCAAGTGCGGCAAGGTCGTCGCACGCATGCGTGTGCGCGAGCCCCTTCTTGACCTCGGCCTTCGCAAACTTCCAGCGCGCGATCGAGCCCGCCGCGATGTGCTTCGCAGCGGCCGGCTTCGCGAGCTTCGCCACCACCGTCTTGAACGGCTTGGCCGCCGGATCGACCTTCGCGTCGAGCGACGTGATCTTCGCGTCGTACGACTTGCGCGTCTCGGCGTCGAACACCTCGAGCGCCGCGCCCTTGAAGTACGGATCGTTCACGCCGCCGCGGAACTCAAGGTCGAGCTCGACGGACTTGCCCCGTGTCCGCACCGCGGTGACGACGAACGCAGGATGATCGAGATGCGCGGTGATCATCACGGGCTTCACGCCCGACTTCACGCCGCGCGCACACGCCTCGAGGAAGTCATGCCGCGCGATGGTCAGGTTGCCGAAGCGATCGCGCGACAGCACGACGCGATCCTTGCGCGCCTTCACCCATTGCTCGATCGCCGCGATCACGCGGTCCTCGCGCCCCGCCGCCGTCGGCAGCGATGTGATCTCAAGCAGGAACTTCTCGCGCGCCTTGCGCGCCGATGCGGAGAGAACGGGCTTGGTTGCAGCCTTCTTCGCGGGCATTTATCGACTCCTGAAGGGCGACGATGGTAGTCGCTCGCCGCACGCCCCGCGCAGGCTCCGATACCATCACGCCCCCCATGGCTGAAGCCGCACCCAACGCCATACAGAAGACCCTCCGACCCGCCTGCGATCCCGCGACCGCGCTCGATGCGCGATTCCGCGCAGCGATCCGCGCGGTCACGGGCGGCGACGCCGATCCGCAGATCCGCGTGAGCGGCAACGCGAAGTTCGGCGACTTCCAGATGAACGCCGCGATGTCGCTCGCGAAGGAGCGCGGCACCAATCCGCGCTCGCTCGCCGAGGAGATCCTCAAGGCGACCGATGTCGGCGGCATCGCCGCGAAGTGCGAGGTCGCGGGTCCCGGCTTCATCAACATCACGCTCGACACGGCGTTCCTCGCCGCGCGCGTCGACGAACTCTCGAAGTCGGCGACCTTCGGCATCCCGCCTGCGACCGATCCGCACGCGGTCGTCATCGATCTCTGCGGCGTGAACGTCGCCAAGCAGATGCATGTCGGCCACCTGCGCGCGACGATCATCGGCGACTCGCTCGCGCGCGTGTTCGAGCGCCTCGGCCGGAAGGTCTGGCGCGAGAACCACCTCGGCGACTGGGGACTTCCCATCGCGATGACGCTCGCGAAGCTCATCCGCGAGAAGGCGGACTTCGCGAAGCTCACGCTCGACGACCTCAACGCCGCGTATCGCGGCGCGCAGAAGGAGACCTCGACCGCGGACCTCGATGCCGCCTACGAGTTCCGCTGCGGGCCGCACCGCATCGCCGAGCTCGAGATCCAGTACGAGCCCGCGCGCGGCGCGATGGAGAACGCGAAGAAGACGCTCGTGCGCCTGCAGTCGGGCGACGCCGAGGTCGTGCGCCTGTGGGAGCGCCTGATCGAAGTCACGATGGAGCAGGTCTACGAGGCCGCGCGCACGCTGAATGTGAAGGTCGGTCCCGAGAACAACCGCGGCGAGAGCTTCTTCCGCGACCGGCTCGGCGGCGTGGTCGACGCGTTTGCGAAGTCCGGCCTCGCCAAGAGCGACAAGGGCGCGATGGTCGTGCCCTTCGCCGATCGCGAGCGGCCGCTCTTGATCCAGAAGTCGGACGGCGGATTCCTCTACGCGACCACCGATCTCGCGGCCGTGCGGTTCCGCACCTACGAGCTCGACGGCGACCTCGTCGTGTATGTCGTCGACGCGCGCCAGCGCGACCACTTCAAGGATGTCTTCGACGCAGCGCGCCTGATCGGCTGGAACACCACCGCCGACGGCACCGAGTCGACGCTCGTGCATCTCGGCTTCGGCGCCGTGCTCGGCGCCGACAAGAAGCCGCTCAAGACGCGCTCGGGCGAGAACTTCACGCTCAAGGACTTGCTCGACGAGGCCTGCGAGCGCGGCACCGCGGAGGTCGTGCGCCGCGCCGCAGATCCGAACGCGCCCACGCACGGGCTCTCGCCCGACGAACTCGCGAGGATCGGCGCGGCCGTCGGCATCGCCGCTGTCAAGTACGCCGATCTCTCGGGCGATGTGTCCAAGGACTATGTCTTCGACCTCGACCGCATGGTCGCGTTCGAAGGCGACACCGGCCCGTATCTCCAGTACGCGCACGCGCGCATCGCGTCGATCCTCGCGAAGTCAGGCGAATCCGCGGCCACGATCGCGGCGGCGCCGCTCGTCCTTGCGGATCCCGCCGAGAAGGCGCTCGCGCTCCACCTGACCCGCTACGCGCAGATGGTGCTCGATGTCGGCCGCACGCTCGAGACGAACCGCGTGGGCGCGTACCTCGCGCAGCTCGCGACGCTCTTCAACGGCTTCTACCAGGCGTGCCCCGTGCTCAAGGCCGACGATGCCGCAGCGCGGCTCTCGCGCCTGCGACTGTGCGCGGTCACGCGCGCGGTGCTCGCCGACGGACTCTCGCTCTACGGCATCATCGCGCCCGACCGGATGTGAGGCACGGCGCCTGCGAGTCGACTGCGGCGCATGAGAGCGTGAATGGCGCCAAGCGCGACCAGCAGCGGCGGCGTGCCCAGCACCAGCAGCAGGATGGCGAACAGGCCGAATCCGGCCCACAGCGCGGCGAGGGCAGCCGCTGCGATCATCGCGGATATGAAGAGCAGCTCGAGGAGCGCGATCAGCCCCGCCGAGTTCCGCCAGCTCAGCCTGAATGCGGACAGGACGCCGATGTTCCCGAACTTCGGGTCGATGGCGATCACGGGTGCGAGGAAGAGCCGCACCACCACCAGCATCGGCAAGCCGAAGAGCAGGAAGGACATGACGGCGAAGATGTTGACCAGCGTCACCGGATGGGAAGGGCCCTGACCCGTGAGCGCACCGAATCCGAAGGTCAATCCGAGGGGTAGCCACCCGAGCGACGCGCATGCGCAACACGCAAGTCCGAGCAGCAGACCGGCGACGACCGCGTTGCCGAAGCGACGGAACCCCTGGAACAGATCGCCGAGCCTGCCCTCGCCCGCGACGAACTGGGCCGAGCCGTAGACAGCGCCGGCGAGGAGCGGCCATCCAAGGAAGAGATGCAGGGCCCAACCGAGGTATGCACCGTTGGCCATCAACTCCGCGCTGATCGGAGTCGGTCGCCTTGTGATCTGCTGCACCGGTGCGGCGACGCTCCATGCGTAGTGGAGCGCCACGAATCCCGCCGTCAGGATCAGCCAGATCAGCAACATCACGAACAGCCGCAACAATGCTTGCCTCGGCATGCGCTCTGCGAGCGCGATGGCAGCCGTCAAGCCGTAGGATCCGCGGCCCCTGGAAACGGGCACCTCCTTCAGGGAGTCGGGCGAAGTCGGTGGCGCTGCACCCATGAAGAGTTCGCGGAGCGCCGGATCACTCGCAGCGGCAGACCACGAACTGCCTCTCTCCCGCGCAACGCGGGTTCCTGCACGCAGTGCGCCGGAACGCACCATCGCCTCGATCTGCTCGCGAGTAAACGGTCCCATCGGAGTCGCGGTCCCCGAGGACTCGTCGAGCGCGTACCAGTTCTCCATGTCGCACGCTCCGTTCGTCGAATGCGCCGATCGCGGCCAACAGCGAGGAATGCGGGCACCCTACGAACTCGCCTACGCGTCCGCAACACTATTCTGTGCGCATGCCGTCGACCGACCCGCGTTTCCCCAATGTCTCGATCTACGACCACCCGCTGATCCAGCACAAGCTCACGGTCATGCGCGACAAGCGCACGGGTCACGAGCAGTTCCGCCAGCTGCTGAACCAGGTCACGGGGCTCATGGCGTACGACGTCTGCCGCAACCTTCCCGTGCGCACGCTCCCGATCGAGACGCCGATCACGAAGATGGAGGGAACGGCGCTCTCCGCGCCCACCACGATCGTTCCGATCCTGCGCGCGGGCCTCGCCATGATGGACGGCCTGCTCGCGCTCTTTCCCGAGGCGCATGTCGGGCATGTCGGCATCTACCGCGACGAATCGACGGCGCGCCCCGTGACCTACTACGCCAAGTTCCCCAATGGCATCGCCGACGGACCGGTCATCCTCGTCGACCCGATGCTCGCGACCGGCGGCAGCGCCGCGCATGCGGTGTCGCTCCTCAAGGAGAAGGGCTGCCGCGACATCCGCCTGATGGCGCTTGTCGCCGCGCCCGAGGGAATCCGCGCTCTTCACGCTGCGCACCCTGATCTGCCGATTCATGTCGCGGCTGTCGACGAGCGCCTGAACGAGCGGTTCTACATCGTGCCTGGTCTGGGTGACGCAGGCGACCGCATCTTCGGAACGCAGTAAGCGCATCGCGTCGGCCGCCACGCCATGGCAGAGCCGACCCGCCGCACCGAAGCCAAGAACTTCCACCAGGACCGCCCGGGCGGCTATTTCACGCCGAAGGGGATCGACCGCCAGGCCGAGCGACACGACCGCGACGCACTGGCGCAGCAGGTGAGGTTGCTCGGCGACAGCGTGCCGAGCCCGCTTCCACGGCTCGTGACCGGCAGCCCGATCATCGCACCGCGCTACCAGGCCGAGGGGCCTGACACCTCGCTCTACGTCGGCGACTGCCGCGAGGTCCTCGCGAAGCTGCCCGAGCGCGGGAGTGTCGACCTCGTGTTCGCCGATCCTCCGTTCAACTGGGACGTGCCGTACACGGGCTGGGAAGACGGCATGCCGCGCGCCGAGTTCGAGCGCTTCACCTACGACTGGCTCGACCTCGCCGTCGACTGCCTCGCGCCGCATGGCTCGATCTGGGTGAACGTGCCCGACGATCTCGCGGCCGAGGTCGTCATGCACCTCAAGCGCCGCAAGCTCGCGATGATGAACTGGTGCGTGTGGCACTTCCGCTTCGGGCACAACCGCGACACGAGCTTCATCCTGTCGAAGTCGCACGCGCTGTGGTTCGCGAAGGATCCCGAGCACACGCACTGGAACCCTGACGCCGTGCTCGAGCCGACCGACCGCTCGACGATGTACGGCGACGACCGCACGCATACGAAGCTGCACGGCTCGCAGGGCATGCGCGTGCCGTTCGACGTCTGGTACGGGCCGTTCTGGGGCCGCGTCCACTCGAAGAACTCCGAGCGGCGCCCGCTGCACCAGAACCAGCTGCCCGAGGTCTACCTCGAGCGCGTGATCCTCTCGACCTCGCGGCCGGGCGACCTCGTGCTCGATCCGTTCGCAGGCTCGGGGACGACCTCGACGGTCGCGCGCGCGTGGGACCGCCGCAGCATCTCCTGCGAGATCAGCGATGAGTTCGCAGCGAGCGCATGGGAGCGCATCACGAAGGTCGGGATGATCCACCAAGGTCGCTCGCGCCTGTCATTCGACCAGGCGAAGAAGGCGATCCAGCTGTTCAAGCTTGGCTCGGTCGACGAGGGCTGAGTTTCCTAAACGGCGGGTATCCCAGAGCCCGTTCAGCCGGACCTCGACGAAGCACCGGACGTGCGCCGCAGGTGTGTCCGCTCAAACCATGAGTGCCCGCAGATGGAGGCAACGCCGGAATCTGCGGAACCATTTGCGTCACGAGTCGACAGACCCCGACGTGCATGGACTCCCACGCAACACGTTCCGCAGACTGCGTCTGCGGGCACTCATTGTTGAGGCGGTCGCCGCTGCGGCGGCTCCCTCTGGACGAGCGCCGCGCGAGTCAATCGCGACGGCGCTCCTGACGCGCGTCCCAGCAAGTCGGGCGATTCACTCGCCCGAACTGCCGCCAAAGCGAGCAAAGGCGCGCACGCGGCTGCAGAGCAGCCGCCCGCGCGCCAAGTTGCGAGCGCTCAGACACGCTCACGCCTTCTTCGCCGGCACCCACGGGATGTCGCCGACGCCCGCGAAGTGATTCGCGCGCCGCGCCATCGCGAACAGCAGGTCGCTGAGCCGGTTCATGTAGCGCAGCGGACCCGTGCCGACCGGCTCGAGCTGGCCGAGCGACACCATCAGGCGCTCCGCGCGACGGCACACGGTCCGCGCAAGGTGCAGCCGAGCCGCGAGCTCGCAGCCTGAAGGCATCACGAACGCGCGCAGCGGCGGATTCGCTCCGTCGATCTCGTCGATCCAGCCCTCGACCTCGGCGACATGATGTTCCTCGATGCGCACGATCTTCGAACTGTTCGCAGCGCCCTCGGGCGTGGCGAGATCGGCGCCGATGTCGAAGAGCCGCGACTGGACCTGCGCGAAGATCTCAAGCAGCCGCGCCTCGAAGGCGACCTCATTGCGGCACGCCGACATCGCAAGCCCGATCACCGCGTTGAACTCGTCCACCGTGCCGTAGGCCTCGATGCGCGGATGGTCCTTGGAAACACGCGTGCCCGAGAAGAGGCCCGTCGTTCCGTCGTCGCCCGTGCGTGTGTAGAGTTTCATGCGGGAAAATTCCGAGAGGCGGCGATTCGCCGGGCAATGCGCCGCGGATGCGCCGCCGTGTGACTTATACTTGGTTCCCCCGCCTCATGCGCGCAGCAGTTCCCATCATTCTCGCGCCTGCCCTGCTTCTCGGCGGCTGCATCTACGCCGGCGGGCGCACGGTGCGTGAAGTCGGACCGCGGATCACCCACGAATCGGCCGCATTCATCGAGCCCGGGAAGACGACCGTCGACTGGGTCCTGGCCGCCTTCGGAGAGCCGCAGAACCGCATGTGCACGCTCGATGGCGCCGAGATCCTCCGCTACGACTGCGACGTGCGCACCACCCAGGGCTCGTACCTCTTCATGCTGTTCGCCTCGAGCGACAACCGCATCGAGCGAACCTCATGGTGGTTCGAGACACGAGAGCGGACGGTCGTGCGGTTCTGGTGCGACAAGTGCAGTCCCACGCGCGCGCAGGAGCTGAACGAACAGGCCCGTGCGGCGCAGGCTCGCGAGAACGCGCAGGATGACGACGCCGGCGAGGACATCGGCGCGCGCTAGCGTGCGTCGGGAATCGCGACGAAATCCGCCTCGATCGCGCGTGCGCCCGCTGCATCGCGCACGCTGGTGCGGTAGCCCGGCCGGAGTGCGGCAGCGGCGAAGTCGCCGTTCGGAGCCATGGCGAGGAACACCGCCTGGTGATGTGGCTGCACCTCGTATGCGGCCGCCAGGCGACGCACTGCCTCGCGCGTGGCCTCGGCGGGCGTCGCGCCGCGGCGCATCGCCTCGACCACGAGGAACGACCCGCAGACGCCCATGATGAGCTCGCCCGTTCCGGTCGCCGTCGCTGCGCCAACCGCGGGATCGACGTACAGACCGTGGCCGATGATCGGCGAATCGCCGACGCGGCCAGGCACCTTGAACGGCGTGCCGCTCGTCGAGCAGCCGCCCGCAAGCGTGCCCGCTGCATCGAGTGCGATGCAGCCGATGGTGTCGTGATGGCGCCAGCGCGCCTCATCCTCGGGAAGCCCGCCGCCGAAGAGCCGGCCATCTTCGCCGTGCCGCCGATCGACGGGACGAAGCGGATCGAACCCGAGCGTGCGGCTCGGTCCGTCGCGGCTCTGGTCGAGGGTGCCGCCCTCCGCGCGCCACTTCTCGAAGGTCGCCCGCGCCGAATCGGCGAGCAGGTCCGCGCGCGCCATCCCCTCGCTGTCGGCGAAGGCGTCCGCATCCGCGCCCACGAGCATGACGTGAGGGGTCCGCTCCATCACCCTCCGGGCAACCGAGACCGGGTGCAGGTGCGACCGAAGCCCGGCCACGCTGCCGCATCGGGCGGGCGAGAGCATGACGCAGCCGTCGAGGCTCACCCGACCCGAGGCGTCGGGCAGGCCGCCGAATCCGACGCTGTCGACGTCGGGAGCCGCATCCGCCCATGCGCAAGCGGTCTCGACGGCGTCAAGCGCCCGTCCCGCCGAGACATGCGCCCACGCCGCCTCGTTCGCCCGAAGCCCAAACGACCATGTGCTGACGATTCGCATCGGCCCATTGTGCGCGGGCGCAAGCCGTTCCGCTGCCCGATAACGGGCAAAATCAGGCAGTTTGGACCGCTGACCGGCGGCGCAGAACTCCCTCAAATTCGAGGGACTTCTTTGAGTGGAACTGCCTGCGCGCCTGAACCGAAGATACCTTCTGTCTAACGGCACCGACGCCCTGCTCTCCGGGCGCCGAAAAATCCTGGCGGGTCCGCCGTTGCATGTCTTCGACCCGTCCACATCTGAGCGCGAAGGACCTCACCCGGTCGGAGTGCACCCATGCTCGCTCGCGAGATGGCCGACCAACGGAGCGTGATCCTTTCGAGAGGCGCTCGTTGCGGGGCAACCCCGCAGAAAGGTTGAGTCACATGGCTCAACAGAACCGTAAGGGCGGCTTCACGATCGTCGAGCTCCTCGTCGTCGTGTCGATCATCGCCCTCCTCATCGCGCTGCTGCTTCCAGCAGTGCAGAAGGGCCGCGACAAGGCCCTCATCTCGCAGTCGGTCGCGAACCTCAAGAACCTGGCCTCGGCGAACGAGACGTACGCCGGCGACTGGGGCGACCGCCAGTTCACCTGCATCCCCGACGATGCCGGTCTCGTGCAGGGCAACTGCGGCACCTACACCGCGCAGATCGCCTGCCCGCCGCAGCAGCTGCTCGGCTGGGATGTCTCTGGCGCCATGTGGGGCTACTTCATCGGCTCCGGCGGCAAGTGCGCGCAGTTCGGCTACCCCGGCAACTGCGGCAACTGGGTCGTCCACCTGCCCATCGGCCTCGGTGGCGCGGACTCGGGCTTCGGTGCGTTCCGCATCCCCGGCCTCAAGGCGTTCCACTCCTACCTGAACGACCGCTTCTACGACCCGACGCTCTACGCGCCGAAGGACGTCGTTCCCTACAACAACATCTCCCGCTACTTCACCAACGCGGCTGAGTTCTCCTACAACCCGTCGGACGGCGCGTACGAGGACAGCTCGTACTGCTGGTCGCCCGCCGCGATGTACGACGTGAAGGTCTTCGGACGCAACTCGGCCACCCTCAACGGCAACGGCTACACCGCGCCCAACACCCTGCCCGCTGGCTACCGCA
>JBEGLX010000079.1:0-17657 GCA_041183345.1 Planctomycetota bacterium | reverse complement strand
CGATCGAGTCCGCCGCCGACCGCACCGGCGAGAAGGTGTGGCGCCTGCCGCTCTGGAAGGAGCACAAGGACCACATGAAGAGCCAGCACGCGGACATCATCAACTCGAACCCGTCGCGCCTCGCGCATCCGATCCAGGGCGCCGCGTTCCTCGACTTCTTCGTCGACAAGAACGTGCCGTTCGCGCACATCGACATCGCGGGCGTCGGCAACAGCGAGAGCGCGAGCGACCTGTGCGTCGCGGGCCCGACGGGCTACGGCGTGCGGATGCTGATCGACATCGCGGAAGGCATGTGCTGAGGCCGGGCAGGGCCTAGTCGGCGACCGCGCCGTCGCCGCCACACGCGGTCGCGCGCCACGCGCGATGGCGTCGAAGCACCTCGCGCAGGCTCATTCCCACGACGCCCGCGCGCCGGTTCTCGGCGCCGATCCTGAAGGCCGCGCGCCAGTGCGCCATCATGACGCCCCACGCGCGCACCGCGCCTGACGACGGGTCGTACATGTTGGTCGACTCGCTCGTGACCCCGTTGGCCTCGAGGATCGCGCCGCCTTCGCCGCGCATGCACGACGCCTCGTCGGGAAAGCGGACATCGAGTCGCCCGTAGTTGAAGCCGCGCGCTCCGGCGCAAGCCGTGATCACCCACGCCTCGAGCGCAGGCGTGCGGAGCGGCTCGCCGTCGACGAACAGGCACCCTTGTGCATGGTTTCCCGCGTTTCCGAGCGCAACGCGTTCGCCCGCAGGAATGACTTCGTCGAGCCGCGGGGCCATGCGCACGAGGAACACGCGCTCCTGCAGCCGAAGCCGGCGGTCGCGCGTCACGAGCTCGCGCAGCGTCGAGCAGCCGTCGCCGTGGGCCTCGGGAAGCCTCTTGTCGCAGATCGAGTAGAGCCGCCCGCTGGTCCCCGGGTCGCGGATGAAGAAGAGCCCGACCTCGCACGAACCTGCCTCGAAGCGCTGCACGACCAGAGGCGCCTTGGCGTTCGCAAGGATCGCGCGGAACGCATCGGCGCTGCGCACGACCTTGACGCCGTTGCCGCGCTGGCCCGCGTCGGGCTTGACGATCACGGGCTTGGTCCATCCGCCCGACCAGCCTCGCTCGTCGAGCGTTTCGAGCGCCCGCTCGATGCAGGCGCCGCTGCAGCCGCCGGCCCCATCAGGCTCCACGCGGAAGCTCGGCGACACGAACGCAGGATCGAACGCATCGAGGCCCGCCTGCTTGCTCTCGCCGACCACGCCCGAGTCGGGCCAGCATGGATTCACGGCGGTGAGCGTGCGTGCGAATCCGAAACGCACGCCGTTCCAGGCGAAGAACGGCGCTAGCGGGAGGTAGACGGCCCATGTCGGCCAGAACTCGAACCGCGTCGCGCGGGCAAGCGCGAGGGCGAGCGAGCGCCTGCGCGCAACGGCCAGGATCGCCAGCTGCATCGCTAGGATCACCGTGACGGCGACCGCGGCCCATGCCAGCGGGCTGGTGCCGATGGTTCGCTCTGCGAGCGGCCGAAGCGAAGTCCCGAGCAGCGCCGTTGCGCCGACGATCAGCGGCGTCCAGACCAGCACGGCCAGGAAGGTCCAGAGCGTGAAGCGCGCGAAACCCGCTCCGACGAAGCCGGCGCCGAGATACACGGGAAGCCGCGACCCGGAGACGAACCGCGAGAAGACCACCGCCTTCCATCCCGATCTGGCGAACCACGCCGAGACGCGCGCGAGCTGCGCCTCGGGAAGGCGTCGGCGAATCCAGCCCGTGCCGCGGGCACCGCGCGCCGCTGCGGCGCCGAGCGCGTAGAGCCCGAGATCGCCCACGAAGATCCCTGCGCCCGTGCCCAGCATCGCCACCGAGATCGGGATGGTGCCGCTGTGCGCGAGAATTCCCGCGGCGATCGCCGTGGTGTCCTCGAGGACGAAGGTGCCCATCATGAGGATGGCCGCCTGCAGCCACGGGCTCATGTTGGCGGCGATCTCGAGCCCCGCGGGCAGCGTGGAGGCGTCGGACATCATGCCCGCGCCAGTCCGTGCGTTGAGGCTGCGGCGAAGCCCTCGCCCACGCGCAGCGCGTGGAC
Source organism: Planctomycetota bacterium (assembly GCA_041183345.1). Classification (GTDB taxonomy): domain Bacteria; phylum Planctomycetota; class Phycisphaerae; order Phycisphaerales; family SM1A02; genus QWPT01. The sequence goes on along the minus strand of JBEGLX010000079.1, from coordinate 15,600 downwards.
GAGCTCCACGCGCGCGCGGTCGACTCGCACGAAGGTCTGGCTCACCGTGCGCGCCTCGCCGCGGTCCATGAGCACGCTGAGGTGCCGTCGGTCGCCCCAGCAATGAGCGTGGAAATCCCGTTGCGCCTCGGGGAGCGAGACTGCTTCGGCCGCCGCAACGCGTGCCTCGAACAGCTCCGCGCGCGGCGGCTGTACCAGATGGTCGCCCAGTCCGCTGGAGGCGCGCATGAACGGGCGATGCAGCGGGCTGACCGCGATCTCGACGCGGCCGCCTGTGCCCACGCCCTCGAGCACCGAGTGGCCATCGGTTGCGACGAAGACGAACCCGCGCGAAAACGCAGACGCGATCGCGCGAAGCTCCCGCTCGATCTCCGCGAAATCCCCGCATTCCGCCACCGACGGCACGATCCGTCCGCGCGAGAGTCCCGCCGCTGCGTCGCCGACCCGCGGCTCGCTGCGGTTCAGGAGCGCGAACGCGATTCCCGCGTCGTTGACCGCGATCCAAGTGCCGCCCGAGGCGAGGTCGATCGGGGCGATATAGCTCCTGCGTGCGCCGCGCGTGGTGGGCGCGCCTTCGTCGCGCCGGGGCTTCTCGTCGCGGTTGAAGCCGAGCGTGAACTCGCCCAGCGCGGTGACGATGATCGAGAGCGTGCACATGCGCGTTCAGCGCTTGCCGTCGTGCGCGATGGTCGCTGGTGCGCGGCCCGCGCGCGGATCGGGCTGGATGCCCATGTTGGTGGCCTGCGCCGACATCAGCGCCGTGTGATGCACCGTGTGGTGGAACACATACAGCAGCTCGCGCGCCACGGTCGAGTCGAACGCCACTTCGGAAGCCGCGGGCACGACCATCGCGCACACCATGATCGGCGAGCGGAGCGCTGCGTCGCCGATGGCGCGCACCAGCCGGGCGCGGTCGGCCGCGGCCTCGAGTCCAACCGCGCGATCATGCTCGATCGCCGTGCCGCGCTCGCGGCGGTCGTAGCAGATCTCGCCCGCGGCGATGCCGTTGAGGAGGGCGTCGACATGGTCGATGCAGTGGCGCAGATGCGCGCCCAGCGGACTGTGAAAGCCGTAGGCGAGTCCCTCGGCGTAGGACCGCGCATCGGTCTTGGCGACCAGCGCGGCCAGCGTCTCGAGCGCGCCGGCAAGCGCGGTGCGCGGATCGGTTTCGTGGCGGAGATCGTGCATGGAGTCTGGCTTCTGCATGGTCGAAGAGGCGCGCGAGGATAATGGAAAGTCGGCGCGGGTTCCGTGCAGGATTGCCGCGGCTACGGGTATCTTTCCGCCGTGCTGCTCGAGTTTCTGGTCGAATCCGCGCGCATCTACGCGCTCTCCGGCGTCGTCTTCGCCCTCGCGTTCGCCTGGCGCGGCGCAGGCGCGGTCGACGCCGTCGCGCGGCATTCCACCATTGGTTTCCGCATCATCGTGGTGCCCGGCGCGGCGCTGCTTTGGCCGCTGCTGGCGGTTCGGTGGTGGCGGGCGGCACGCGGCGGTTCCCCGGCGAATCCCGAGGTCCCCGGCGACCGCACCGACCGGTGGTCGGGTCCATCCGAGCGACTTCGTGGGCGCGCGCTCGCGATGTGGATGGTGCTGGCGCCCGTCCTGGCGGCCGTGCTCGTGATCGCGCTCTTTGCCCGCCGTCCCGCAGCCCTGAACGCGCCCGACGCGGGACGGCTTCCCGCGGCGAATCCTGTGGGGGCCACGCGATGAGCGTCCAGTACCAGGCGGTCCAGTGGAACCGCGCCAAGCGCGCCTACGACCTGTGGGCCGTGGGTTCCGCGCTCGGCTGGCTCGTCGGGTTCGTCGTCATCGGGGCCGCGACGACCGGCATCAGCCCGATCATCCTCGCGCTCCGAGCGTTTGCGACGGGCGCCTTCGCGCTGCTCGTGCTGATCCTGTCGATCGGACCGCTCGCGCGATTCACGCCGCGCATGGCGCCGTTGCTCTACAACCGCAGGCACCTTGGCGTGCTGATGTTCCTGATGGCGCTGGCGCACGCCGCACTGTCCACCGTGTGGTACCACGGGTTCGGAGTGCTCGACCCGCTCGCGAGCATCCTTCGCAGCGGCGTCCCGTTCGAGGGGATAGCGTCGCTTCCCTTCCAGCCGCTGGGCCTCGCGGCGCTTCTCATCCTGCTCGCCATGGCAGCGACCAGCCACGACTTCTGGCTGCGCAACCTCTCGGCGCGCACATGGAAGGCGCTGCACCAGCTGGTGTATGTCGCCTTCGCCCTCCTCGTCGCGCACATCGCGTTCGGCGCGCTGCAGGCGAGCGTCTGGCCAGGGTACGCGTGGATCGTGATCGCCTCGGCGGCGTGGATCGCGGGAATCCATCTCGCTGCGGGCGTGCGCGCGCGCCGCGCCGACCAACGCAGGCGTGCGCTCGCCGCCGATGGTTGGGTCGAGGTGGGCGATGTCGAGGAGATCCACGAAGGGCGCGCCAAGGCCGTGCTGGTCGGCGACGCGCGCACGGTGGCCGTGTTCCGCCATGCGGGCGGATTCAGCGCGATCTCCGGCGTGTGCGCGCACCAGGGCGGGCCGCTCGCGGAAGGCCGCATCGTCGACGGCTGCGTGACCTGCCCGTGGCACGGCTACCAGTACCTCGTCGACTGCGGGCAGTCGCCGCCGCCGTTCTTCGAGCGCATTCCCACCTACGAGCTGCGCATCGAGGGGCGCACGATCTTCGTGAGCCCGCAGCCAATGGCTCCGGGCACCCCCATCCCGCCGTGCCGTGCGAAGGGCGGCGAACGATGAGTAGCGACGCCGATCGCGCGGCGGACGACCCGCGGCGCGACTTCTTCGTGGGATACCTGCCGCTGCCTGCGCGCGACGCAGGGTTCCTTCGGTGGTTCCTGCCGCTGCTCGCCGCGTCGCTCGTGGGCGTGTCGCTCGTGATGTCGGGATTTCAGCGGGATCCCGGCGATGGCTCGTGGGACACCGGGCACGAGGTGACGATTTCAGGCGAGCTGGTCGCGGCTCCGTTCCCGATGCTGCGGCTGGGCGGCTCGACTGGAAGCACCGAGCGCGTGCTGCTCGTCGAGATGGGCAAGCACGGCGCCGACGCACGGTTGGCCGCGATCGTTCGCGGCGATGGCGAGCGCGTCGGCGTGCAGGCGCGCGGATTCGTGATCGAGCGCGACGGACAGCGCATGCTCGAGCTGTCCGAGGGCGAGGCGATCACCGTGGGCGGAGCCGTGCCGCCCGCAGCCGAGACCACGCGGCTTGGCATGATGGTGCTCGACGGCGAGATCGTCGACAGCAAGTGCTGGCTCGGCGTCATGAAGCCAGGAGACGGCAAGGCGCACCGCGACTGCGCCACGCTGTGCATCCGCGGCGGCATTCCTCCTTCGATCGTGTGCCGTGCGGAGGATGGTTCGCTCCGGCGCGCGCTCGTCGTCGGCCACGACGGCCGTCCGCTCCCGTTCGAGGCGCTGGCACCGTGGATCGCGCGACCGGTGCGCCTGCGCGGCGAGGTCGATGTCGTGGACGGCCTCGCCATCATCCGGGCCACCGAGATCGGCGGGATTCCATGAGCGGGACGACCACGCGCCTCGGGCGCTTCGCGCGTCGGCTGTCGAACGGTCTCGTCGCGGCGGTCGCGCTGCAGCTCGCCGCATGCGCAGGGCAGGGGACGATCCCCCTCGAGTCGATCTACGGACCGCGGGCCCGGGCGACGGCCACCACGCGCACGCCGGTGGTGGTGATCCCGGGAATCCTCGGGTCGAAGCTGATCGACCGCCAAAGCGGGCGCACCGTGTGGGGCGCGTTCCAGTTCGGCGCGGTCGACGCCGACATTCCCGCCGATGCACGGCTCTTCGCGCTGCCCATGCGCGAGGGTGCGCCGCTTGCGCAGCTCACCGACGATGTGGACGCGCCCGATGCGCTCGACACCGTGAAGCTCGACATCGGGCTTCTCCGCGGACTCGAGCTTGGCGCCTATGTCGACCTCCTGCAGGCGCTCGCCGCAGGCAGGTACCGCGACAGCGCGCTCGCGCCGCCCGACGAGAACGCGGTGAAGTACGGTGGCCTGCACTACACCTGCTGGCAGCATCCGTACGACTGGCGCCGCGAGATCTCCGAGAACGCCGCGGCGCTCGATGCGCGCATCAAGGCGCTGCAGCAGACTGTGCGCGCGCAGCGCGGGCTTGCAGCCGACGCCGAGGTGAGGGTCGACCTCCTCTGCCACTCGATGGGAGGCCTGCTCGGCCAGTGGTACCTGCGCTACGGGGCGATGCGGCTGCCCGACGAGGGGCCGGCGCCCGAGCCAACCTGGGAGGGCGCGCGCAACATCCGCAACTTCATCATGGTCGGGACGCCGAGCGGCGGCTCGACGAATGTGCTGAATCCGCTGCGCAACGGGCTCGATCTCAATCCGCTGTTCCCGTACTACCGGCCTTCGCTCGTGGGCACCTTCCCCGCGATGTACCAGCTCATTCCGCCCGACGATCTCGCGCGCGTCGTCGACGCAGCGGGTGCGCCCGTCGCGATCCACGACCCCGCCACATGGGAGCGGCTGCAGTGGGGCCTGGCCGATCCCGCGCAGGACCAGTTCATCGCGTGGCTCCTGCCCGATGTGCCGCAGGCGGCCGACCGCCGTCGCATCGCCCTCGATCACCTGCGGAAGTGCCTGGGCGCAGCGGAACGGTTCCACGAGGCGCTCCGGCGGCCGTCGCGGCCGCCTGCCCACCTTCGACGCGTGCTCTTCGCGGGCGACGCGATCATGACGCCTTCGATCCGCGAGATACGCGCCGATGGCACGCTTCACATCCGCGCGCGCGCGCCCGGCGACGGCGAGGTCACGCGCGCGAGTGCGCTCGGCGACGCGGCTGTGGCGAAGGATCCCGCGGCGCCCGCCGAGTACTGGCTGGATTTCGACACGGTCGTCTTCCTGCCCTACGAGCACCTCGAGATGGTGGGGCAGCCACTCTTCGTCGACAACCTGCTGTACGAGCTGCTCGAGCGCGACTGACGGTCAATCGATCGGCTGGCCCTTGATCGTGAGCTGCGCCCTCGTGTCGAGTTCGTGGGCCTTTCGTCCGCCGCGTGCGGGCGGCGTGGCCGTGATCTGCCCGCCGAGCATGAGCTTCGACATCTCCACGCAGCGGCCGACGAGCGAGCGCGCCCCATCGTGCAGGAACTCGGACCGCTGCACGAACCGCTGGTTGTTCTCCATGTCCTCGGCGCTCCAGCCGCGCGAGTGCGCGATGTAGGGGAACTGGGGGAACTGGCAGCCGATCTCGCCGAAGAAGCCCATCATCTGCCCCGCGACCGCCTGGATGTTGTCCTGCCCGCCGGTGATGATGAAGCCCGCGACCTTGTTGCGCATGAGGTGGCGATCGGCGATCGTCTCCTGGTTCTGGATGCAGTTCATGCGCTCGACCATCTTGTAGTAGAGGCTGCTCGCATTGCCCCAGCGGATCGGCGTCGACACGAGGATGACATCGGCCCAGTGGACCACGCCCTCGTACACGCGGTCCATCTGGTCGTTCGGGTCCATCTGCGTGATCGAGCAGGGCCAGGTGCAGGCCTTCGACGACTTCGAGTAGAAGCCCTCGCAGGCGCGGAACGAGAGGTCGCGCACGCGCAGGAGCTGCGCGTCGCAGCCGAGCGCGCGCGCGCCCGCAAGCGCCGCGTCGAGGAGATCGTCGCTGGTCGAGTAGCGCGGCTGGCCGTCGGTCATCGCGGTGGTCGAGATCCCGAGCACGCGCACGGGGCCCGGCACGCGGGCGACCTCGCGGGCAAGCGGATGCGGCGCGTGCTTGGTCTTGTGGCGCGCGCTGCACGGCCTCGAGGCGACCAGCACGCGGCCACCCTCGACCTTCACCTCATGCGCGGGCACGCAGTCCGACTCGTAGCCAGGCTCGCCCTTTCCGGTCGCGCGGTGGAACTTCCAGTAGTGCCAGGGGCAGACGACATAGTCGCCCTCGAGCCGTCCTTCGCCCAGCGGACCGCCGACATGGTTGCAAACGCCTGAAATCGCAGAGAAGACGCCGTCCACGCACGAGAGCGCGATGCGCACGCGGCCCCCGAGCAGCACCTGCTGCAGCGGCTTGCGCGCGAGCTCTTCGGCGGCGCCCACATCCATCCATTCTGGGTCCGGCTGGCTCACTTCCTGCCCTTCCTCTCGGCTTCATACGCGGCCTTGTCGGCGTCCGCGAGCTTCTTCCAGCCGCTGTCGGCCGCGCCAACGGTCTTCTTCGCGCCATCGGCCTTGAGCTTGTCGTCCCACTTCTTCTTCGCGTTGCCAAGCCAGCCCTTGTAGAAGAGGTAGACCCTGCCGTCGATGACCTCGTAGTTCGTCGGATCGATCTCGACCTTGTCGCCGTCGATCACGGCCCACGCGCACCAGCCGCCGAACGGGGGCTCGTACCTCGCGGGGTCGGACTCGAACTTCGCCTTGTTCTCCGCGGAGACGAAGCGGTAGGTGATGCCGCGGTGCACGATGGCGTGCTCCTTCTTGCCCTCCTTCGGGCCGGCCTTGTCGAGGTAGGAGATCGGGTCGTACCCCTGAAGCGCAAGCCCGTCCTTGTCGACGTTGAAGCTCTGCCGCCGAAGTTCGGGCGGCGCGGTGTCGGTGCGCTCCGCAACGGCAGGGGGAGCCGCAGGCGGCTTGACATCCTGCGCGTTCGGCGCCAGCGGAAGCGAAAGGATCGCGGTGAAGACGGCGGTGGAGATGGTGGGGAGGTTCGACGGCGCCATGGCGCATTTGTATCGGCAAACCGCCCGATTCTGAACGCGGTAGAGTCCGCCGAGCGTGAAATCCCGACGACTTCTCCAGTGCTTGACTTTCGCTGTCTCCGCCGCGCCGGCTCTCGCGGACGGCGACTCCGCGCGCGAGCTCGAGGGCATGGCCGATGCGTTCCGGCTCGGGCCCTCGATGGCGGCGGACGCCGCGTGGTGGATGAAGGCGCGCGCGTTCACCAACATGGACATCATGGATGGCATGCAGCCGCTCCTCGGCGCTGCGCAGGCCGCATTCGCTTGAGCGGCACCGCGGCCGGGCCCCATCGCCAATCCAGGCGCGGTCTGGCTGCTCGAGTCGCCGCTCAAGCCGGTCCTCGATCCGGCTCGCAACGCACTGTCCGCGCTCCGCGGCCTCGGGATCCGCGCCGACCTCGACCAGGCGGTGATCGCGCTCGGCTGCTGGAGCGCGGGCTACTTCTGCGACGACGCGAAGCTGCGCGACGCGATCGAGTCCGCCGCCGACCGCACCGGCGAGAAGGTGTGGCGCCTGCCGCTCTGGAAGGAGCACAAGGACCACATGAAGAGCCAGCACGCGGACATCATCAACTCGAACCCGTCGCGCCTCGCGCACCCGATCCAGGGCGCTGCGTTCCTCGACTTCTTCGTCGACAAGAGCGTGCCCTTCGCGCACATCGACATCGCGGGCGTCGGCAACATCGAGAGCGCGAGCGACCTGTGCGTCGCGGGCCCGACGGGCTACGGCGTGCGGATGCTGATCGATATCGCGGAAGGCATGTGCTGAGCGGCGACTTGCCCAAGAGCGCCGCTCGCCGCCGAATAGGGTACGAAGGCGTTCAGCCCGCGCTCGGCCAGCGGATCTGGATGCGGCGGTTCTGCGCGAGGCAGTCGCGAAGGTAAAGATTGATCAGGCTCTGGTAGGGCACGCCAGCTTCGTCAGCCATGCCCTTGAAGTACGCGACGACATCCTCGGACAGTCGCATGGTCACGGACCGCTTCAGCTTCGAGGCGTACGGGTTCTTCCGGGCCTTCATCTTCGAGAAGTCGTATTCGGCTTTCATGGGCTAGATCTCGCGGTAGTGCTCCGCTTCGGAGCGGGTTGCCTTTCGGGCGGAGATGATTCGCACGACTTCCCCGGAGCGGCGCTCGCAGTGGACGACGACAAGCAGGCGCGCCGCGTGGCTCATGCCAAGCATGATGAAGCGCTCTTCGGTCTCGGAGTGCGCCTCGTCGAAGAACTGCATCGCGAACTCATCGTAGAAGACCGACTGTGCCTCGTCGAAGGACACGCCGTGCTTTCGGAGGTTGAGGGATGCCTTCGCAGGGTCCCAGACAAAGCGCATACATACATTGTATGTATGGATGGAGGCAGGTCAAGATCGGTCGCTCCGAAGTCCGAGGGAAGGCGCCGGTCTCTCTCTGCGGGAACCCGCCTACCGCCGCTGCCGCCGCACCCACATCGCGACGACCGTCACGTCCGCCGGCGAAATCCCTGCGAGCCGGCTCGCCTGGCCGAGCGTGCGCGGACGGAAGCGCGCGAGCGTCTCGACGGCCTCGCGTCGCAGGCCGCGGATCTCGTGCGGATCGATCGATTCGGGGATCGCGACCGAGTCGTAGTCGGCCTGGCGGCGGACCTCTGCGTTCTGACGGACGACATAGCCCTCGTAGCGGACGTCGGTCACCACGCGGTCGATGAGCGCGGGGGATACGGCGCCGAGCACGGGCTCGACGCGCGCGGTGAGCCATGAGAGCTCGACATCGGGGCGCTTCGCGAGGTCGAGCAGGCGCGCGCCGCCCTCGCGCATGTCGGAAAGCGTTCGAAGGAGCGCGTCCTTCGCGCGCATGCGTTCCTCGAACGCAGCGAGCTGCGTCGAGCCCACGATGCCCCATTCGGCGCCCATGCGCGTGAGCCGCTCGTCGGCGTTGTCCATGCGCAGGAGCAGACGATGCTCGGCGCGCGAGGTGAACATGCGGTAGGGCTCGCGCGGAGTGCGGGTGACGAGGTCGTCGAACATCACGCCGGTGTATGCCTCGTGACGCGCGAGGCGCACGGGCTCGAGTCCGCGCGCGCGGCGCGCGGCGTTGAGCCCCGCAAGGAGTCCCTGCGCGCCCGCCTCCTCGTAGCCGCTCGTGCCATTGATCTGGCCAGCGAGAAACAGCCGCGGCACACGCTTCGTCTCCGCCGTCGCGTCGATCTGGTGCGGCCAGACCATGTCGTACTCGACGGCGTAGCCGAACTTCTGGATCACCGCGTCCTCGAGCCCGCGCAGTCCGCGCACGAGCGGCAGCTGCACGTCGGCGGGCAGCGAGGTCGAGACGCCGTTCAGGTAGATCTCGTCGGTGAAGAGCGACTCTGGCTCGAGAAACACATGGTGCGCGTCGCGGTCCGCGAAGCGCACGATCTTGTCCTCGATCGACGGGCAGTAGCGGGGGCCGCACTCGGCCTCGATCTGGCCCGAGTACATCGGCGCGCGCGCGAGGTTGTCGCGGATGAGCGTGTGGATCTCGGGCGTGGTCGCGGTCTCGCGGCAGTCGGTCTGCGCAAGATGCGGGAAGCGGCCGGCGGGAAGGTGCTCGGGCGACCGGTCGCTGAACGCGAACGGCTGCGCATCGCCGAGCGCGGGCTTCAGTGAGTTCCAGTCGATCGAGCCGCGCGCGACGCGCGGCGGCGTACCGGTCTTCAGTCGGCCGAGTTCGAATCCAAGTGATTTCAGCGCCGCGCTGATGCCGCGCGCGCTGCCTTCGCCCACGCGGCCGCCTTCGTTCCTCGACTCGCCCGTGTGCATGAGCGCACGCATGAAGGTGCCCGTGGTGAGCACGACCGCATGCGCCGCCAGTGCGCGCGGAGCCGTCGACGGCGCCTCGAGCGAAACCGTGTGCACGCACTCGGCGATCGCATTGCCGCGAGCATTTGCATCGATCGCGCGCGTGTCGGCGTCCACACGATGCGCGCCCGGCGGCATCAGCACTCCGCAGGCTGCGCCGTCCGGGTCGACGAGGATCTCATCGACTGTGCCCGCGAAGACCTCGATGTTCGGGATCGCAGCGATCTGCCGCTGGACATCGGCGCGGTACGCGTACTTGTCGCACTGCGCGCGCGGACCGCGCACGGCTGGGCCCTTGCTCGCGTTCAGCACCTTGAACTGGATGCCCGATGCGTCGGCGGCGAGGCCCATGATCCCGCCGAGCGCATCGATCTCGCGCACCATCTGGCCCTTCGCGAGCCCGCCGATCGCGGGGTTGCAGCTCATCTGCCCGAGCCGCGCGGGCTCCATCGAGATGAGCGCCACGCGCCCGCTGGCGCCGAGCGCCGCCGCGGCCGCGCGCGCGCCTTCAGTGCCCGCGTGACCTCCACCGATCACGACGACGTCGTAGCGGTCGCAGGCGGGAATATGCTCGAGCGCGGGATTCATGCGGATTTTCGCAGAAACCCAATGGTAGCCGAGGCTCGGCTACACTCTGAGCCCTCCGCCGCCTTAGCTCAATTGGCAGAGCACCTGATTTGTAATCTGGAGGTTGCCGGTTCGATTCCGGTAGGCGGCTTCACTGGTTTCTGGACCTCGTCATGAAGATCTCCCGTGTCCTGTTTGCGCTGATCGCCTCGCTTCTCGCGCTCGCACTCCCGCTCCCCGCCGAGTGCGCCATCCCTTGGCAGGAGGCAGGATCGCTGGCCGTGGTACACGAGGCCGGACAGGACGAGCCGGGGACGGTGAAGACGCCGACCGAGGTCGCGGAGGAGAGGGCTCCGACCGCGACCGAGCGTGCGGCGCTTGACATCGTCGAATCGATCCAGGACACCGAGTTCGGCGCGTGGCTCAAGCAGCATCAGGTCGCGTGGAATGGCATCGTCATCGGCGTCCTCCTCGTCCTTGGCTTCCTGCTCAAGCTCGTCCTCATGCGCATCCTCGGGCCGCTGCTCGCGCGCGCGCTCGAGCGCGCCAACAAGAAGCGGCTTTCGGACGCAATCGCGGCTTCGAAGGTCATCGGTCCGATCAGCGCGATCGCGCCGCTCCTGCTGGTCGCGCGCGTGCTCAGCCTCCTCGGCGATGCGACGGCGATCAACCCGCTCATCGCCTTCAATGCGTCGAACCTCTGCATCGCGTACGCGATCCTCAAGGGGATCGGAATCGCATCCAGTCTGATGAAGGCCGTCGACGACGTGTATTCATCGCGTCCCGAGGTGAACCGCCCCGAGGCGCTGCGTGGCTACCGCCAGGTCGCGATGGTCGTGATCGGGCTCGCGGGCGGGATCTCCGCCGTTGCGATCGCCGTCGGCAAGAGCCCGGTCGTCTTCCTCGCCGCACTCGGTGCGGCAGGCGCGATCATCGGTGTGGTGTTCAAGGACACGCTCTTCTCGCTCGTGGCGAACCTGCTGCTCACGGCAAACGACGCGATCCGCGTCGGCGACTGGGTCGAGCTCAAGGCGCATGGCATCGATGGACGCATCGCCGAGATCAAGACGACGGCCGTGCGCGTGCAGAACGCCGACGGCACCGTGCACACCGTGCCCATCGCGCGCTTCGTGCAGGAGCCGTACATGAACTACCGCTCGAAGTATGGGTCGCCGGGGCGGCGCGTGCGGCGGGCGCTCCGCGTCGACATCCGCAGCGTGCGCGCGCTGTCGCAGGACGATCTCGCGGCGCTCGCGAAGGTCGCGTCCCTCGGAGGCGCGCTCGCACGCGCACGCATGGCCGCGGGCGATGCGCCGATCACGAATCTGTGCGTCTTCCGTGCCTTCGCGGAGCGCACGCTGGCATCGCACGCGTCGATCGATGCCACGCTGCCGGTCGTGATCTCGCAGCAGGAGGCGGGTGCGACGGGCGTTCCCGTCGAAGTCCTGTGCTTCATCAAGCCGGATGCGGCGCCGGACCTCGCGAGCGTCGAGGGCGCGCTGCTCGATCGGCTGACTCTCGCGCTGCCGGCCTTTGCGCTGCGGGTGTACCAGCAGGGGAGCGACTACGGTGCGAATCCGCCCGCTGCGACTTGGCTTGCTGCAGGCGATCTCGCTGCGGTGGGCGCATGAGCGCGCTTACTCGGTGACGCCGACCGTCGCGGTCGACGCGGACTGCGTGACATCGTCGATGAACTTCGCGTCGCTCATCCAGATCTCGTCGGCATTGGCGTCGCCCTTGCCCCAGACGGCGATGGTGACGACGACGGGCAGCCCTGCGTGACCGCCGAGCGGCACGCGGAACCGGTGGCCGGTGGTGCTCCATGTGACGTTGCCCCATGCGTCTCGCTGTGGACCGAGGTCCTTCGATGCGACCTGGCGCCCGTTCACGAGCACGCGGCAGATGCAGCCGTTTCCATACTTGGACTGTGTGTTGCGCACGGTGAACTCGACCGTGCTCGTGCTCGACGGGACGAGCGTGAGGTGGTCGAGCGCGATCTCGCTGTCGCCCCCGCCCGCCGTGAAGCGGAATGGAAGACGGATGCCAGTGCCGCCAAGGCTCCAGTTCACCGTGTGCGGCGGGGTGAACTCGCCGCCTCGCTCGAAGCCGGAAGTGTTCATCACGAAACTTCCCTTCGGCGGATTCATGCTGAGGAGGATTCCGTCGGTGCCGCGTGCGGTGATCTCAGGTGCAGCCAGCGGGCTGCGAACAAGAAGCAGCTCGCAGGCTTCCGCGAGCCGCAGGTCGAGGCGGGCGCCGCTCGCGAGCGGTCCACCGCGGTGCATCACGCGTCCGTTGTTGCTGCGGAGGATGACGTCGGTGAAGGCGGTGCGGGCGACGAGGCTCGCGGTCGAGTCGGTGAAAGGCTGCCCGTTCCGATCGAAGTTGACGAGCACGAAGCCGCCGTCCTCGACGTAGCGCGTGATCGCGCTGGCAGTGGGCAGACGGTCGATCCTGACGAGCGTCGAGTCAGGCGGCGCCGGTGCGAGCGCGTACATCGCGGTGGGATTCAGGCCGATCGGGCCGGTCGCGTTGAACGCGGGCCAGCCCGGGATGCGGAGCGTCGAGTCGAGCCGTGTCTTGCCGGAGACGCGCTGGTAGAGCGTCGCGCCACCGACCTTCGCAAGTTCCTGCACGCCGTCGCGCAGCCGATAGTGGTAGAGCGAGCCCGCGCGGTCGCGGTATTGGCAGAGGACATTGGGATCCTTCGGCCATCCGTCGAAGTGCGGCACCAGTCCGAGCGTGGCGAAGAGCTTCGCGCGGTCCATCATGTGGCGTGCGAGTCCGGCGGTCGAGTCGAACGACACGGCGGTCGCCTCGAGCTGCGCGACCCCACCAAGCGCATCGGAGCAGGCGAGCACGGTCCATTTGCCTGCCTCCGTCTCGGCGGTGTTCGTGGGCACCCAGGCGCGCGCCGCGCCGCCGAAGAGGTAGGTCGCGATCGGGCGATGGCGCGATTCCCATTGCTTGCGGATGTCGTCGGTGCCCCAAGATTGCGAATAGCGCAGCGCCCATGTCGAGGCGAAGGCCATGTTGTCGGGGGCGTACTCGGTCGCCATCGGCACCGGATTCCGCTGGAGAAGGTCGTAGAACTGCGCGGATCCGCCTTGGGCGCCGCTGATTCCGCCGATGGCGCCGTTGCCGAAGTCGCCGGCGGTGCCGCCGGTGTCTTCGTAGTTTGCATCGGCGCCCGAGTCAACTCTCCAGCGGATCATCTGATCGGTGTGGTAGCGGCGCCACGCGGGCGAGATGGGGTCGAGGTAGAGGAGCTCGCCCGCTGCGCTGTTCGCGAAGGTCTTGACGGGGTCGCCGTAGCGCGCGATCGACGTATGGCGGCGCGTGAGGCCGATCGAGCGGATGTTGTCGCGCTCGAAGACCGGCGAACCGTAGTTCACGCAGTAGGTGTTGACGTAGCCCATCGCCTTGAAGCCGTGGCGATGCGCCTCGCCGACGAGCTCGCGGAACGAGCTGCGCGGCGTCCAGTCGGGGAGCATGGTGTCGAACTCTGGCTGGCGCGCGTACCAGTCGTGGATCAGCACGCGGGATGGGTCGAGCTCTGCAGCGAGCCGCGTGAGGCTTGGTCCGGCGGGACCGACGCGGTCGACGATGACGGAGATGTTCTGCGCCCACGCTGGCTGGCGGCGCATGGCGATCTCGGTGCCGAATGTACGCAAGTACCAGGTGCGGTAGGGCGTCATCGCATTGGTCCACGTGCCGCGGAATGCGCCGAGCTTCCACGATGCGGTGCGCGTCGCGCGCTTGCCCTCGAAGGGCATCTCGTTGACGGCTTCGATCGCGAAGGCGGTGGTCATGCCGTCTCCGCCGTAGAAGGTCGCATAGGGGCGGAAGGTCTGGTCCTCGATCCACATGCCGAAGACGCCGAGCGGGGTTTCAGCGGCGATGATCGGTGCCTCGATGAAGGGCGCCCCTTCGAGGCTGAAGAGCTTGCGGCCGTAGAGATCGGAGGGCGCGAAGCGCAGACCGCCGAAGGAGGGAAGCGAGAGCGAGTGCTGGCTGTGGAGGTTGACGACCGGGACCATCAGTCCGACGACATCGGCGCTTGTCGACGTGATGCCCGATGCGGTGATCTCGATCAGGTCGGTCTTCGGGTCGGCCGTCGCCTCGATGGTGACGCTGTCCCCGGGAAAGATCGCGGCGCCGTTCGAGAGTCCGCGCCACGTGCAGCGCATGCCGCGCGGGATCGGCGTCCACTCGACGGCGCTGGAGTTCGTGGGACCGCGGGTGATGCGCGCAAGCGTCTCGGCGAGCTGCACGCCGTAGATCGGGTGTGCTCCCCACTGCTGGTGCAGTTCCTGGACGGGGCGCATGCCGCCGGATTCAGGGGCGCTGCAGACGAGTCCGCGCGGCATCCACGCGCTCGAGCCTGAGGGAGACGTGTGGATCTCGCCGGTCAGCTTGTTGTGGATGCGGGTGACGGCGCCTTGCGAGATGGTGAGCTCGACGGCGCGCGTGGCGATGGTGAAGCCGTCTGCGGTCTTGGTGACTGCCGAGGTGGTGCTCGGGTTCTTCACGGCGGCTCGCTGGGCGAGCGCGGGACTGACGATCGAGAGTGCGGCGACGGTGACGAGGACGCAGGTCGCGGCGAGCGAGCGCAGGACGGAGCAGTCGTTCATGGTGCACCTGATGGTTCGCGTTGCGGAGGCAGGCGAAGCAAAGGCTCGCGATGGCGGATCCGAACAGGGGATTCGTCCCGTGAGGCTTTCGGGTGTATCGACTCGTGGCGGAGGCGCGATGAGGCTGTGTTGATGAACCGCGCTCGGAGCATTTCGCTTGCGGAGACGCGCGCGGAGAGCGCGGAGAAGTTGGAGCGTGAGGGCAACGCACACGGGCTTCAGGGTCGATTATTGGACGGCGAGCGCGTGACCGCGCGCTTGGATGCGCACGGCGTTCTGGAGCGTGGACGCGGGCGCTGAACATCTGCTTCCGCGCGGCGTGCGCGCGATTCCGCGATGCACCAAAGCGTTTGCGGGAGGCTCGTTTCGAATGTAGACTTCCCGCCCCCGCACCCCAGCGGGAAACCACTTCGGGCGGATACTCAAGTGGCCAACGAGGGCAGACTGTAAATCTGCTGACTTACGTCTACGGGGGTTCGAATCCCTCTCCGCCCACTGATTCGACTTGCACGAGGTTGCAGGGTCTCGCAAGGACTCGCGCAACCTCGCTGCGTTTCGGGAGTTAGCGAGGGTTACTTCCGCTCGGTGCAACTTGATGCGGCGGCCTGCTGCGCCGCATTCTGCGCCACCTGTGCGCCGCTTTCTGCGCCGCTTTGGGCGGCACCCTTGCCAAGCACGGATCCTAGCCACGGTCCCGTACCCGTCACCGCCTTGAAGTGCAGGTCCTTCGACTGCAGGTAGTGCTTGGCGGCCACGGTCGGGCTGTGACCGAGCCACTTCGCACTCTCGTGCATCGGGTACTCGCCGGCCCAGTCGGTGGCGCAGGAAGCCCGCAGGTTCTGGAGTAGTCGTGGCCACGGCTTCAGACCAGCC
>JBEGLX010000078.1:0-18118 GCA_041183345.1 Planctomycetota bacterium | reverse complement strand
GCACCTCACGGCACGTGCCTGGCACCAACTGGGTGGTCAGTAGACGCGCATGATCCGCACGCCAAACGCCGGCACCGTCCTCGCATCATCGCCCCCAGTGCCCGAGCCGCCGTCCGTGACGAACAGCGTCTCACTCCGTCCGCCGATCTCGACACCCGCCACAGGCTCGCGCGAGCCATTCAGCGCCACAATCACCACCCCATCGCCGAGCCTGCGCTCGAAGACCCACAGGTTCCTCGCATCATCGGCGACGAGCGTCTTGAACGCGCCGCGGCGCAGCGCGGCCGTGTCGTTTCGAAGCTTGATGAGCGCGCGATACACGTCGAGATGACCAGCGCGAATCCGCTCGTCGGGATCCTCGTTGGGCGGCAGGTCCGCCCAGAGCATCGGTTTCCGGCAGAACGGATCGTCGCTCCCCCACATGCCGACCTCGTCGCCGTACCAGATCATCGGCGCCCCGACATAGGTCATCTGCACGGCCACAGCGAGACGCGCGCGGCGATAGGCCTCCTGCGATGGCTTCGCTCCGTCGTAGCCGGAGCCCGGACGCTCGCTGTTTCCGCGGTCGTAGCCTCGTCCCGGGTTCGCGATCATCGACACGAGCCTGTCGGTGTCGTGGCTATCCAGCAGGTTCTGCAGCACAGCGGTCGCCTGCTCGGGGTACGCAAGCCGCACCGCCGCCAGCCGACGATCGAGCTCGCTCGGCTTGATCTCGCCCGCGGCCCACTGCACCACCGCCTGCGCGAACTGGTAGTTCATCACCGCGTCGAACGTCGTGCCATCCAGCCAGCCGTCGGCGCGCTTCCAGATCTCGCCCACGATGTAGGCATCGGGATTGATCCTCTTCACGAGTGTGCGCCATTCCGACCAGAAACGCGCAGGCACCTCGTTCGGCACGTCGAGCCGCCAGCCATCGATGCCGTCGGACGGATCACCGTCGCCGTCCGGATCCATCCAGCGCCGCGTGACGGCAAGGATGTGATCGCGCACGGCATCGCTTGCGAAGCCCGTCTGCGACTTCGCGAACTCAGGCAGCTGCCCGAAGCCGGCCCAGCCGTCATAGGCGAAGGGCTCGAACGAGCGGACGCGGAACCAATCGGCATACCGCGATTTCACGCCGTTTTTCCGCACATCCAGGAACGCGACATGCTGGTCGCCCACGTGGTTGAACACGCCATCGACGATCACGCGCAAACCAGCGGCCTTGCACTCCTTGATGACATCGAGGAACAGCCGGTCGCTCGCATTCAGCGTCCACGTGCGCGGATCGAGCAGATCCTCGGGTGCCGCACCATCCTTCGCGCCGAAGTTGTCATCGATGTGCACGAAGTTCGCAGCGTCGTACTTGTGCGGACTCGGCGCCTCGAACACGGGATTCAGGTAGATCGCGTTCACGCCGAGCGACTTGAGATACGGGATCCTCGCGCGCAGGCCGGCGAGATCGCCGCCGTAATGGCGATTGAACACCGCGTACTCCCAGAAGGTCTGCCCGCCCTGCGATTCCCATGGGCTCAGCGCGCTCCACGCGCTCTGCCACGGACGCGTGTTCGGCGGATCATTCGTCGGATCCCCATTCGCGAAGCGGTCGAGCATGATCTGGTACCAGATCGCGTCGCGCGCCCAATCGGGCGTCACGAAGCCCTCGACGACCCGCTGCTCCGTGGGCATCTCGCCTGCGGACTTCCCGAGCACCACGACCGAGTTGAAGCCATCGTGACCGTCGGGCACCTTCTCGGGGTTCTCGGGGTCCGCGATCCACTTCCCGTCGACGACGAACTTGTACTCGTACCGCCCGTCGGCGAGCTCCACGGTGGCGCGGCAGAAGCCGTCGCCCATGCGCTCCATGCGCGTGACGTTCGGTTTCCAGCCGTTGAACTCCCCGGCGAGGAACACCGCCGATTCCGCGCGCGCGGGCCGATGGGCGAAGGTCACCTTCGACCGGCCCTGGCTGGTCGCCGCCACCTCGATCGACGGAGGCGGCGCGGCGAGGGCTCCATTGAGGGCTCCATCGAGGACGCCATTTCCCGCGACAAACGCAAGTGCAACACACGCGAGAAGCAGGTAGCGGCGCATGCTTCATTTATACTCGCCGCCCATGTCGGAGACCCCCGAGACGCCCGCGAGAATGATCGGAAGGCTGGTTCGAAACGGCCTCGCCGTCATCGCGGTGGTCCTCGTGGTGGCCGCCTTCGTGCGCGTCGCCTACCGCACCGCGACCGCAGGAGATGCGAAGGCGGGCGAGACCGTCCTCACCGTCATGCACTGGTCTGGCGAAGGCGGGCAGGAAGAGGACAAGATCGTCGAGGACTCGCTGCGCGCCTTCGAGGCGGCGAACCCGGGCGTGCGCGTGAAGCGCCTGAACCCGGGCGACGCGGGCAGCTTCTACACCAAGCTCCAGACCATGATGGCGGCAGGCGAGGCGCCCGACGTCTTCTATGTCGGCTACGAGCGGGTCGCGAACTTCGCCAGCCTCGACCTCCTGCGCCCGATCGACGAGTTCGTCGCGCGCGAGGAGGCTGCGCGGAAGACGGGTGATGCGACCGCGCTCGATCTCGGCGCGTTCTACCCGCAGACCGTCGACGCCTTCCGCTTCGACGGACGCCGCGTGGGAACGGGCGCGCTCTACGGAATCCCGAAGGACTTCACCACCGTCGGCTTCTACTACAACAAGGATCTCTTCCGCCAGGCGGGGCTCGCGTTCCCGACCAGCGCGTGGACGTGGGACGACTACATCGCCGCGGCGCGAAAACTCGGGCAATTGCCGGGGATCACGGGCAGCGAGTTCGTCACCTGGCCGGTGATGGTGCGTACCTACCTGCGCACCGAGGGCTGCGAGGCGATCGACGACAGCCTTGAGAAGATCCGCGTCTCCGAGCCGAGTTCCGCTGCAGCGCTCGAGCGCCTGCGCGCCTGGCGCCATGGCGAGGAGAACACGCTCACGAGCGGCAAGAGCAAGATCGCCACGGGCGCGAGCGTCTTCCTCGGCGGCAAGGTCGGCATGGCGGGCCCTTTCGGCCGCTGGGTCGTGCCGAGCTACCGCAATATCCCGAAGGCGGGCGAGCCCAACGGATTCGAGTGGGATTTCGCGCCGCTTCCGCGGGGCGGCGCCGAGGCGAACTGCGTGCTGACCGTGAGCTGGTCGATGGCGCGCGACACGAAGCATCCCGAAGAGGCGTGGAAGCTCATCAAGTGGCTCACCGACGAGAAGAGCCAGGCGGCGAACGCGCGGCTCGGTCTCGCGATTCCCACCATGAAGTCGGTCGCCGAGAGCGGCGCGTTCCTTGACGCGACGCTTCCGCCCGCGAACAACCAGGGCTATCTCGACGCGATCCCCGAGTCGGTCGTCATCGGCTGGCCCGCCGATCCGACCTTCGAGCAGATCCTCGGCTCGACGATGGACCAAGGGCTCAAGACCGGCGACCTCACGATTCCGCAGGCGATCCAGCAGTTCAACGAGAAGTGGAACGCACACGTGCAGTTCGTCCCCGGCGGCGTGAATCCGCAGCCCGTCCGCTGGAGCCTGTTCGCGACCATTGGCGTCGCGCTCGCGGGCGGCGTGCTTGCGCTGATCGCGTGGCTCTTCCTGAGCGGTCCCGCGCGCACGAACGCGCGCGGCGAGGAACGCGCGGGATTCCTCTTCGCATCGCCGTGGGTGATCGGGTTCCTCGTCTTCATGGCGTTCCCGATCCTGCTTTCGCTCGTGCTTTCGCTGACGAACTGGAAGGGGATCGGACCGCTGTCGGGCGCGGACTGGGTCGGGGCCGACAACTACGCGCAGCTCCTTGCGCGCGACGGGCGCTTCCACACCGCGTTCAAGGTCACGCTCTACTACGCGGCGATCGCGGTGCCGGGCGGCCAGCTCCTCGCGCTCCTCGCCGCGATCGTGATGATGCAGAAAGTGCGGGGAATCGCCTTCTTCCGCGCGGCGTGGTACCTGCCGAGCGTGCTCGCGGGCGTGGGCGTCTCGATCCTCTGGCGCTGGATCTTCGATAGCGAAGGCGGACTGCTCAACCGCACGCTTGAGTTCGTGGGCATTGCAGGACCGGAGTGGTTCGGCAAGGACGCGGCGCTCTTCGGTCCGCCTGCGTTCGCGATCATGAGCTTCTGGATCGTCGGCGGCTCGATGATGGTCTATCTCGCAGGCCTGCAGCAGATCCCGCGCGACCTCTACGAAGCAGCCGAGATCGACGGTGCCGGCCCCGTGCGCCGCTTCTTCCGCGTGACGCTGCCGATGCTGTCGCCCGTGATCCTGTTCAACCTGATCATGGCGGTGATCGGATCGTTCCAGGTCTTCACGCAGGCGTTCGTGATGACGGGCGGCGAGCCCGGCGACCTCACGCGCTTCTATGTGCTCTACCTCTTCAACAAGGCGTTCGAGCTCTACGACATGGGCTACGCGAGCGCGATGGCGTGGATCCTGCTCGTGATCGTGCTCGTCCTCACCGCGGTCATCCTGCGCACGAGCGCGCGGGTCGTGTATTACGAAAGTCTCAAGAAGTAGAACCGTGAAATGAAGCGCTCCCCGCTCGCCAACGCCATCCTCTGGTTCGTGCTCATCATGGGCACGGCGGCGTTCATCTTCCCGTTGTGGTGGATGGCGGTGGTGAGCCTCGAGACGCCGCAGCGCGCAGAGGCTGCGATCACGGGCAGCGCCGGAATCTCGCTCTTCCCGCCGAGCCCGCAGCTTGCGAACTACGCCGACGCCGTGCGCGAGACCGGCAGCGTCCCGTGGATGGGCTTCGTCGATGCGCTCGCGAACTCGATCGTGGTCACGGTGCTCGTCGTCCTCGGCACGGTCGTCTCGTCAAGCGCCGTCGGCTACGCCTTCGCGCGCCTGCGTTTCCGCGGGCGAAACCCGCTCTTCCTCGTCATGCTCGGCACCATGATGCTGCCCGGGCAGGTGACGATGATCCCGCTCTTCCTGCTCTTCCGGCAGTTCGGCTGGATCGACACCATCATGCCGCTCGTGGTGCCCGCGTTCTTCGGCAACGCATTCTTCATCTTCATGTACCGGCAGTTCATCGCGCAGATCCCCGAGTCGCTCGTCGAGGCTGCGCGCGTCGACGGGCTCGGGCATGTGGCGATCTGGTGGCGGATCATCCTCCCGCTCTGCCGTCCCGTCACCGCGATCTGCGCGGTCTTCACCTTCATCGGCACCTGGAACGACTTCCTCGGGCCGCTCATCTACCTGCATTCCGACGAGAGCGCGACGCTGGCGGTGGCGCTCAACGGCTTCAAGAACCAGTACGGCGGGCTCGAGGACGTCCATCTCTTGATGGCGCTCTCGGTGCTCACCATGATCCCCTGCATCGTCCTCTTCATCGCGGCGCAGAAGACCTTCGTCGAGGGTCTCGCGCGCGGCGCGGTGAAGGGCTGAGGTACCCGCGATGGCGAATGTGACGCTCACCAAGGTCGGCAAGGTCTACGAAGGCGAGCACGGGAGCTCGTTCCGCGCGGTCGACGCCGTCGATCTCGCGATCAAGGACGGCGAGTTCTGCGTGCTGGTCGGGCCGTCGGGCTGCGGCAAGAGCACCACGCTGCGCATGATCGCGGGGCTCGAGGAGATCAGCGAGGGCGACCTCGCCATCGACGGCACGCGCGTGAACGACGTGCCCGCGAAGGACCGCGACATCGCCTTCGTCTTCCAGAACTACGCGCTCTATCCGCACCTCACCGTCGCCGAGAACATCGCCTTCGGGCTCGAGACGCGGCGCATGCACCGAAGCGCGCTCGTCGCGACGCTGACGGGCTCAGGCGGGGCACGCGCCGAGGAATCGGCTGCGATCCGTGCGCGCGTCGCTGACGTCTCGAAGACGCTCGGGCTCGATCCCCTGCTGTCGCGCTTTCCTCGCGAACTCTCGGGCGGCCAGCGCCAGCGCGTGGCCGTCGGGCGCGCGATCGCGCGCGATCCGAAGGTATTCCTCTTCGACGAGCCGCTCTCGAACCTCGACGCACGCCTGCGCATCGAGACCCGCACCGAACTGCGCATGCTGCACCGCCGCCTGAAGGCGACGATCGTGTACGTGACGCACGACCAGGAAGAGGCGATGACGCTCGCCGACCGCCTGGTCGTGATGCACAAGGGCAAGGTGCAGCAGAACGCGACCGCGCAGGAGTGCTACGAGCGCCCTGCGAACCGCTTCGTCGCGGGCTTCATCGGTACGCCGCCCATGAACATCGTCGACGGGCGCTTGGAGAACGGCATGTTCACCGCCATGGGCGCGAGCGTTGCCATCACCACGAAGATTTCCGCGCAGGCATGCGCGCTTGGCTTCCGTCCTGATCGCGTGCGGCTCACGGCAGCCGGAACGACTGGCGCGATTCCAGCGACGATCGCCGCGGTCGAGCGCCTCGGCGACCGCACCGACCTCGCGCTCGACAGCGCGTGGGGTCGGCTGATCGCGCGTCTGGACGCCGATCTTGCTGCGAACGCGAGCGAAGGCGACAACGTCGGCGTGACGTTCGATGCCGCGCATGCGCACTTCTTCAAGCCAGGTGAGTGCGGAGCGCGCATCTGAGCAGCGGCAGCTTGCGGCTGCCGCCGAAGTTTGAGCAGCGTCAGCATGCGGCTGCCGCCGGGATCTGAGCAGCGGCAGCTTGCGGCTGCCGCCTTCGGCGGGTCTGCGAGTCGATCGCGATTGTTAGGCAGGCACGCTTGCCGGCCACTTCGCGCGCCAGATCGTGAAGGTCAGCAGCCCGCAGGCCAGTCCCAGCGCGAATCCCGCGCAGACATCGCTCAGGTAATGCGCATGGATCGCCACGCGCGTGAGCGCGAGCAGGAACGCAGCCGGCAGGATCACGCCGCGCCAGCGCGGGAAGGCGAAGGCGAACACCATGGCGGCCGCAGCGACGGTGGTCGCGTGCCCGCTCGGGAATGCGTTGACCTCGTGCCCATAGCTGAACGGCGTGAAATCAAGCCGCCCCTCGCTGAACAAGAGCTTCGGCCGCGACTTGCCGATCAGCATCTTGAGCAAGTTCACGATGATCCCGCTCGCGCCGACCGCAGCGATCACGGCGAACGCCCAGCGCGCGAGATTGTGGCGCTTCTGCGCCGCAGCGACCGCGAACACGATTCCCGCGGGCACCAGCCACCAGCTGGCCTCGCCGAGCTCCGTCGTCCACTGCAGCACGAGGTTCTTCGCCAGCCCGTGGTCCTTCGCGGCGCGCGCGACGTCGGCATCGGCGCTCACGTGCGCGATGCCAGCGCCCACGCACAGCGTGCCGACCAGCCACCAGAGCCGCCGCTCGAACGCTGGATCCGCGGCGCTCATCCGACCGACCCTCGCCGGATCGCAAGTCCAACGATCAACATCGCCACGCCCGCGAGCGAAAGCACCGCACCAACCTGCACCGCCTCATCGAATCCGCGCGCGATGAGCGCGTCGCGGGTGACGAGCGAGAGCGCGAGCACGGCTCCGCCCGCAAGCGACCCTGGCACGAACGCGCGCAGCACGTCGCGCCGACGCGCGGAAACCAGCCGGCGCGCCACATGCGTGCAGTAGATAAGTCCCGCCGCCATCGCCAACACGAGGCTGGCGGCGAAGGCGATCGCACCGCCGTACCACGCTGCCACAGGCGCGATCGCTGCGATGAGGATCACGCGCAGCACGAGCGTGCGGCGGTCGATCTCGGGTCGGCCGAGGCCCCAGAGCATCGCTCCGCTGCAGGCGAGGATGCTCGATGCAAGCCCGATGAGCGCGATCACGGAGACGAGCCCCGCGACCCCCGCGTACTTCTCGCCGTAGAGGACGCGCGGCAGCCGCTCATCGAGCACGACGACCGCCGACACGATGGGCATCACGAGCAGCGACACACCCGCGAGCGTGCGCAGCCATACGCGCCGCACGCGATCGAGATCGTCCTTGATGCCTGCATACGCGGGCGTGAGCACCGTGCCGAAGATCGGCAGCGCGATCTCGCTCGGGAGCGAGCACAGCCGCTGGGCGAGCGTGAAGATGCCGAGCACCTCGAGCCCGGACATGCGCCCGAGGATGAGCGACGGCGCGCTGGTCGAGAGCATGATGAGGAACGGCACGCCCGCCGCGCGCTGCGCGAAGCCGCGCAGCTCCGCATGCGCCTCGGGATCGCGGCTGAGATCAAGCCGCTTCGCCCGCAGGATCCACCCCGCCGCCACCGTCGCCACCGCCGACGCCACGAATCCGAGCGCCAGCGCCTTCGCACCGAGCCCCGCCCATGCGCCGCCCACCGACACAGCGACCTGCGCGCACGCACCCGCGATGGTCGCGATCGCGATCGGCTTGAAGCGCAACTGCTTCCGCTCGACGAACATCCACGGGTTCTCGAAGCCGGCGACCAGCGGCATCGCCGCGACGATCAGCACCATCCCCAGCATCGCGGCGTCGTCGAAGTACCACGATGCGACCGGCGCGAGGGCTGCGGTCACCAGGCAGAGCACAGCGCCGCGCCAGACAAGCACGCGGAACGCCGCCCCGAGGAAGCGCGGCTCCTCCGCCCGCGGCGATTGCACGACGGCTTGGTCGATCCCGAGGTAGGCGAGCGTCTCGACGATGCCTGCGACCATCATGGTCGCCGCGAGCAGTCCGAAGTCGTCGGGGGCGAGGATGCGGGCGAGCACCAGGCTCGCGACGAAGCGCAGCCCGCGGTCGGCACCGCGCGCCAACAGCTGCCAGATCGCGGCGTTCGTCGTCCGACTGCGAAGGGTCATCGCGCGCGGAGTCTACCGCGCCATTAGGTCCACGCGTTGAGCAGGATCGCGAGATCCGCCGCTCCGACGGAGCCATCGCCGTCCAGGTCGCTCGGGCAACCCGAGCACGGGCCCCATGCGTTGAGGAGCAGCGTCAGGTCGGCGCCATTCACGACGCCGTTGCCATCGAGGTCTCCAGGCACAGCCTCGCAGGCATCGGGGATCAGATTGCCGTCGGCATCGGTCGCGCTCGCGGGCGCCACCACGATCGCCGTCGCCGACGGTGCGTCGGCCGGGTACACGCGATAGGTGCGCTCGGTGTAGCCCGTCGCCTTGTTGAAGCCGTTGATGGTCGACGAGCTGGTCGTGCCGGTCGCGAGCACACCGCGCCCGTCGCCGGCGTCGCAGATCGCGTACACGCTGTTGACGAGCGCGTTGTTGTCGACGTCCCACTCGCCGAGGTTCACGCCGTTCGGATCGATCTTGAGGATCTGGTTCAACGCGCTGGCGGCGACCAGGACCGAGCCGTCATCAAGCACGAACATGCCGCGCAGCCCAGGCGCAAGCGCGGAGAGGTCTGCGAAGGTGCCCGACGCAGCCGTCGGCCACGAGAACCGACGAATCACGCCGTTCGAGCGGGTCACGAGCGCGATGGTCGTGGTGCCGCCGGTGGTGCGGAACACGATGTCCTGCGCATCCGTGGTCGTGAACGGCTGCACGAAGGTCGAGCTGATCTGCCCCGTCGCGTTCAGGATGTCGATGCGCCCGTTCGCCAGCAGCACCGCCACACCGCCGTTTGGCGCCACGGCAAGCGCGCGCGCGTCGGCGGAAAGCACGACCGACCACGGCGAGGCAGCGGTATCGACCGACCGGTTGAGCACATACACGCGGTTCCCCGCTGCGGCGTAGAGCCTGCCATCGGCGCCGATCGCCAGGTCGGACACGGGCACGGTGCCGCAGGCGTAGGTCCTGCGGACGACGCCCGAGCGCGGATCGAGCTCGCGGATCAGGTTGTCGGCCGAGCTGCCCACCCAGCGCGACTTCGAGCCCTGCAGCTCGGCGAAGTCGACGGTGCCGTCGCCGTCGCAGTCCTCGCACGCGTCGAGCCGCCCGTCACGGGAGCGATCGAGCGTCATGTCAGCGAGGATCTCGACCGCGTCGGCAACGCCGTTTGCGTTGCAATCGAGCTGGCAGGCGTCGAGGTTCATATCGCCGTCGAAGTCCTTGGCTGGATCGAGCGCGATCTCGATGGCGTCGAGGGTCCCGTTCGCGTCGCAATCGCGCTCGCAGGAGTCGGGGCGCCCGTTGCCGTTCGCGTCGGCCGCGCCGCCGAGCACGTCGATCGGATCGGGCGTGCCGTTGCCGTTGCAGTCCTGGCAGGAATCGAGGATGCCGTCGCCGTTCGAGTCGAGCGCAGGGCTCGCGTCGATCTCGACCGCGTCATCGAGCCCGTTGCCGTTGCAATCGCTGGACAGGCACGGGGCGGTGGCGATGAACGACTCGATCGCCTCGGCAGTCCCGCGGTGGAAGCGCAGGTCGATGTTCGAGCTCGCGCCCGACACGACGTGGCAGTAGCTCATGATCGTGCCGCGCTGCACTGTTCCCGACGCGCAGGAATCGATGGCGTAATCGTGGGTGTGGCGCGTGCCGAGGTTGTGCCCGAACTCGTGGGTGGTGACGTTGATGTCCCAGTTGCCCGGCGACGTCGCCACCGGATCCACGAAGGTGCCGTTCAGGTAGCCATTCACCGAATAGCCGAAGTTGCCGCAGGCGGCGTTCAGGTACGCCACGCCGCCGTAGGGCAGGTTGCGGCGCCCCGTGAGCAGCGTGAAGAGGTCGCGGGAGATGCTGCCACCGTTGGCGTTCCAGTAGTCGCGGAACGGGACGAGCGGATCGCTCTCGTTGAAGAGATCGGCGGCGTTGTCCTGCAGGCGGAGGTAGGCGACGCGGAGGGTGGCGTCGCAATCGCGCCGGTAGATCGCGGCACCCGCGCCGAAGAGCGAGGAGACGTACTCGGTCGCGGCGGTTGCGCTCGGGAAGATGCGGTAGAAGTCGAAGTCGCAGTCGATGGCGAAGTCGACGACCTTCAACACGCCCGGCGGCACGGCGCCGAATCCAGCGGCGCCGCCTTCGTCATGCTCATGGGCGCCGCCGCAGGCGGGGACGTCGGGGGCGCTGGTGCCAGACGAGCGCACGAACTCCAGCGTGCCCGCGCAGAGGCCAGCTTCGTCGCTGCCGACGCGCCGCATGGTGTAGAGCGCGCCTGGCTCGCCAAGGTTGATCCATCCGGCTGCACCCGTGGTGCCGAAGGCGATGTAGCACGAGGAGTGGTCGGCACCGGCGACCGTGCCCTGGAAGTGCACGACGCCGCGCAGTGCGTGGGCGAGTGCCTTCGACGGCGCGCGGGTGGCGACGCCGATCTCGACGCGCGCGTCGGGCGCGATCGGTTCGAAACGGGTGAGGTTGAGGCGCACTTCGCCGTGACCGGGCAACTCGACCGTCAGCGACGCAGCTTGCACGTCATTCGACTGCAGCGCCGCGTGCAGCCCGTCGGCGAAGCGGAAGCCCGACGCGGCAGGCTCCACCCAGCGGGTCGGGAGGACTGGAGTCGGCGCCTCGGCAGGCGCGACCGTCTTCGCGGGCGGGGCTGCGAACGCCAGACCGAGGGCAAGCACGGAAGTCAGCATGGAGCGAAGGTACAGCCACCCCCCGCCGGAGCGAAGCGGAGACCCCGAAGAATGCCCGTTTCTGCGCATCCGGTAGCCGATTCGAGTCCTGCCCGAGGTAGGTGGCGCCGGGTATCAGTCGCCGGGTATCAGTCGCCAGGTACCCGTCGAGCGGTCTCAATCGTCTTCGGTCGGCGGCTCTGGCTTGGGAGCGCTGCGCTTCAGGTCTGCGAGCTCTCCCATCAGCGTGCGCATCATCTCCTCAAGGCGCTCGACGCGGGCATCGCCTTCGGCGGGCTGACGGGGCTCCCGCCGCTCGGGCGACGACCGCATTTCCATGCGGAAGGCCGGGGCGATGCGTCCCTCCGCTGCCTGCGCGCTGTCTGGCCGTCGGAGCATGAAGTCCGCCATCGCCTCCGAGGCGGGTCTGCGCCCATGTCCCAGTCCGCCTTCGTGTCTCCGCGCCTGCAGCCACTCGATCCAGCGCTCGGAATTGAATCGATAGAACTGCGGCGGACGGCCGCGCGCGTCGGTGGGCGCCGTGTCGTAGGTGCGCTCCAGCACGCCGAGCTCGGTGAGCTCAACCAGCCGACGACGGAAGTTGCTCGACTTCTGGATGTCCTCGGGGAGGAGCCGCGCGGCCTGCCGGACCGCGAGCTGCAGTTGCTCGATGGTGAATCGCTTCGGAAGCAGCCCGAACACGGGGGGAATGCCGTCCTCCCGGTTCCGGATGAGGTCCAGCTCATCCATCGCCAGCGCGCGCAGGCGCCCTCCTTCGCTCATGAGCTGGTGCGACACGGGATCAGAGGCGAGGGCGCGCCTGAACTCCGAGTGCGCTTCGTCGACCAGCGTGTGGTCGTTCAATTGATCCGCAAGCCGCCCTAGCGCGTCGAAAGGGCGGAAATCCGTTCGTGCGACCAGCGCGGTCAGATGCTCGCCCTCGGGGAGCCGCCCCGTGGCCCAAAGCGGAAGGACGACCATCCCATCCCGACGAAGCCGAGGCATGAGCGGTCGGATGCGCGAGGTGATGGTCCCCGGGGGCAGAAGCTGCTCCACCGACTCCCGGATGACGCCGGCGATGCTCTGCCCCCGCCGCGGAAGCGCGGCGACATGACCGTCGGTGAGCTCCTGACCGCCGATCGTCGCGACCTTGCCCTCGGGGGTCAGGACGAAGACCACCAGCGCGAAGGAGATTTGAAGCGGAGGCATGCCCATGGGTGTCTGCCGGTCAGTTCGATCGTGGCGCAAGCCGCGACGCGACCGAAGCCTACATCAATTCTTCTCTGTCGGCAACATTTTTGCTTGACTTCTTCTCGGATATGAATTACATTGATGGTTCCTCGATCCAGCCGGGCTTTCTGGTCTGCGCGTCGAGTGGCCGATTCATCACAGGGTTCAGGCAGGATGACGCTTCGCGAAAATCATCGCGAAATGTCGCGGAATCGTATCGTCTAGGCGTTTCCTCACCGAGGGGAGCACCCCCGACCAGCTCCTGAGCCACCCAACCTCCGCGTCATGCGGGAAAGGACTTCTCATGCCGACCGAGACCCTTCGCAATCCTGTTGATATTCTCAATCCTGATATGAACGGGGGTCGTTATACCCCGATCAGCCTCTGCCCCGGCCTCGACTTCGTGTTCCTCCACGGGGGCGCCCTGACCACCGCCGCTGCGAAGGTTCGCCTGTTCGGCGACCCCCTGCTCGAGGCGTTCTCGATCGAAGAGACGTCGGCGAGCGGCTCGGTGCCGTTCCTCCGCGCCACCAACAACACCACCTTCGACGTTGTCCTCATCGCGGGGCAGCTCGTGAAGGGCGGCAAGCAGAACCGCGGTGTGAACACCGACATCCTCGTGTGCGCCGGCCAGACCGCCCAGGTGCCCGTGACCTGCGTCGAGCAGGGTCGCTGGAGCGGGCGCCCAGGCTCGCGCTTCCAGCACGGCGGCATCGAGCCGATCAACATCCGCAGCGAGAAGTTCCGTCATGTGTCGTCAAGCCGCCGCAGCGAGTCGGCCTTCCATGCCGACCAGCGAGCGGTGTGGAGCGAAATCGGAGAGATGAGCAACTGCCTGCGCGCACCAAGCGACAGCGGCGATCTGCTGGCGTCGCTCGAGCAGGTCAAGGGGCGCCGCAGCCGTCGCACGGAAGATGAGCGTCGCCTCGAGGGCGCGTCCCTGAATCGCGACGTCACCGGCGGGCTGGACATCGAGGCGGAACTCGCGCGACTCGAGCACCGTGTGCGCATGCTCCAGGACGAGGCGCAGCACATGCTGGAGCACATGCGGGCCATCGTCGCGAACGGCGACACCGAGCTGATGAACGACCACCGCCGCCGTCTCGATCACCTGCTGCGCGAACTCGGCAACTCGCAGCGCGAGGCCGAGCGCCTGCGCGAACTGCGTGGCGCGCGCGGACATGCGCCGACGGTCACGTCGGACATGATCGCGAAGATCGACGAGACTGCGCGGGGTGCGACGGGCATGCTCGTGTTCTTCAACGGCGAGTTCCTCGCCGGCGACATCTTCGCGAAGCCCGAGTGGTTCGCCACCTTCTACGGTGATCTGCGCGACTCCGCGCTCGTCACGTGGGACATGGTCGCGACGCGACACGCGAAGGCAGGTCGCAAGATGGATGCCGCCTCCTCCGAGAAGGCGCACGCCATCGCCCGCAGCATCGTGAACGACGCGCTCCGCGGCAACTGGACCGACCGTCCCACCGCAGCGCACGGCCGCGCGCAGCTCCTCGAGCATCCGTACCTCGAGGGCGCGTCGCTCGCGGACAACGACGGAACGCCCCTGCACGTGCTCGTGGGCAGCAAGCGCACCCCCGAGATCCTCCGTGCATGACCCGAATCAAGTGATGTAGCCCCGTGCGGGAAAAGCTGGGGGAAGAGAGCATTGCGCCGTCGGGAGATCGGCCCTGCGCGCAATCGAGTCCGCGGGAGGCGCGCGAGCGCCTCCCGCGGCTCCTTTTGAGCGCCCGTATCGCACATCCGGCGTGAAGCGCCGCGCAAGCGCGGCGGAGTCGCGGTTCCGACGCGCACTTCGACGCGTCCCAGCACCAAAGGTCGTGGCCGCAGCCGCGACCGCCCAAACCATGAGTGCCCGCAGATGGAGGCAACGCCGGAATCTGCGGAACCACTTGCTCAAGGAGTCGACTCCCACGCAACCTGTTCCGCAGACTTCGTCTGCGGGCACTCATTGCAGGCGGACTCCTACGTTTCCGAGCACCAGAGGGAGCGGCCGCAGCCGCGACCGCTCAAATCATGAGTGCCCGCAGATGGAGGCAACGCCGGAATCTGCGGAACCACGGGCGTCGGGAGTCCACGGACTCCAACGGGCATGGACTCCCACGCAACCCGTTCCGCAGACTTCGTCTGCGGGCACTCATTGCAGGCAGACTTCGACGCTTCCCAGCACCAAAGGTCGTGGCCGCAGCCACGACCGCTCAAATCCCTACTTCCCCGCAGCCACGCGACCAGGCGCGCGACGGCCGCTGCCCTCGCGCTTCGTCAGCGCATCGCCGAGATCCGCGCGCGCGGCCTCGACATGCTTCATGATCGCCGCCATCACCTCGGGGTTCGCAGCGCTGACGTCGGTCTTCTCCGCGGGATCCGCCTCGAGGTCGTAGAGCGCCAGTGGCACCTCCTTGATCACATACGGCGTCTCCGCGCCATCCACGCCGCCCTGCTTCCCATCGAGCGTGCGCGACTTGCGCGGCAGGCTCAGCTTCCACTTCCCCATCCGCACCGCCTCGAGATGGTTCGTGTGGTAGTAGAAGTAGAACGCCTCGTGGCTCGGCTTCGCGCCGTCGGCGCACATCCAGATCGCGCGGGCGTCGCGTCCGTCGATCGGGCGCTCGGCGACGGGCGCAGGCGCGCCCGTGATCGCAGCCATGGTGGCGAGGAGATCGATCGACATCCATGGCACGTCGCTCACCTTGCCTGGGGGGACCTTCTCCGGCCAGCGCACGAAGCACGGCTCGCGCACACCGCCCTCGAAGCAGGTGCCCTTGCCCTCGCGCAACCCGCCTGAGCTTCCCGCGTCCGTCCCGAAGGTGAGCCACGGACCGTTGTCGCTGGTGAAGAGGACGATCGTGTCCTGCGCCACGCCCATCTCGTCGAGCGCCTTCAGCACTTCACCGACCGACCAGTCGATCTCGCGCATGACCGCGGCGTAGAGCTCGCGGCGCGTGGGCGGCGCGAAGTCCGCCCCTGCAGCGATCGGCGTGTGCGGCTGCGGGTGGGCGAGGTAGGCGAAGAACGGCTTCTTCGCCGCAGCCTGCGCGCGGATGAATGCCGTCGCCCGCGCGGTGAGTCGCGCCGTGAGCGCGCCCTGGTCCTCCATCGTGCGCACATGGCCAATGACCTCTGGTCCGTCATAGATGGGCAGCTCGGGATGCTGCTTGCCGATGCGCGCGGGCCACATGTCGTTCGAGTACGGGATCCCAAAGAACTCGCCGAAGCCGTGCCGCGTCGGATTGAACTCGGGCTGCGCGCCGAGGTGCCACTTGCCGAAGATCGCCGTCGCGTAGCCCTGGTCGCACAGGAGCTCCGCCAAGGTGCGCTCCTCGGCGGCGATGCCCGTCTTGTCGCCCGGAAAAAGTGCGCCGTGGATGCCGATCCGGTTCGGATAGCAGCCGGTGAGCAGCGCCGCGCGCGAGGCGCTACAGACAGGCTGCGCGGTGTAGTAGTGACGAAATGTCGCGCCCTCGCGGGCCAGCCGCGCGAGATGCGGCATCTCCTTCGTATATGCAGGCGCGTCGACGCCCGCGAGCGTGAATCCGGGCGCATCGCCCCAGCCCATGTCGTCGCAGTAGACGACGACAAGATTCGGACGGCCGTCGGCGGCGTCCACCGCGCGCGCAGGAGCAACGGAGCCGGCGCAGGCGATCACGAGAGCGGCAGGAAGTCGGAACATTTCCTGCACGTTACCGCCGCGATGCCTTGCCTCGGGAGTCGGATCGCGGATACTGACAGGGTGCACCGCCGCTCGGACAGCGTCGATTCGGTGATGCCCCGCGCTTCGTGGGGCGGAGTGGCGGTTCTCTCGATCGCGCTCGGTGGAACCGCGTCGCTGCTTGCGCCGCTTGCCGCCGAGCCACCGAGCGCAACTCCCGCGGCCGCCGAGATTCCGCCCGCGCCCCCTGCTGCTGCAGCCGCTCCGTCGAGCACGACTGG
Source organism: Planctomycetota bacterium (assembly GCA_041183345.1). Taxonomy (GTDB): domain Bacteria; phylum Planctomycetota; class Phycisphaerae; order Phycisphaerales; family SM1A02; genus QWPT01. Next base: position 1,612 of record JBEGLX010000078.1, on the reverse strand, counting down.
CCGCCCACTTCCCGAGAAGACCGCGAAGTACGCCTCGCACTGGGCCTATCAGCCGATCACCCAGCCTGGTCTCCCCGAAGTCGAGGACGCCGACTGGCCACGCAACGAGATCGACCGCTTCATCCTCGCCCGCCTCGAGGCGGAGGATCTCACCCCCGCGCCCGAGGCCGATCGCCGCACCCTGCTGCGCCGCGCCTACCTCGATCTGATCGGCGTGCCGCCGAGCGCGGAGGACGTCGACGACTTCATCCGCGATCCGCGCCCCGACGCCTACGAGATCCGCATCGACCGCCTGCTTGCGTCGCCGATGTACGGCGAGCGCTGGGCGCGCCATTGGCTCGATGTCGCCCGCTACGCCGACTCGAACGGCGTCGATGAGAACGTCGCCTACGCGAACGCATTCCGCTACCGCGACTACGTGGTCGATGCGCTCAACCAGGACGTGCCCTTCAACGAGTTCATCGTCGAGCAGATCGCCGGCGACCTTCTCGGCGAACCCGCGAATCCGACCGCGGAGGACGACGCCCGCACGCGGCGCCGCATCGCGGCGCTCGGATTCCTCGCCCTCGGGCCGAAGATGCTCGCAGAGCCAGACAAGGAGAAGGAGCGCGTCGACGTGGTCGACGAGCAGCTCGACGTGCTCACCAAGGCGTTCCTCGCGCAGACGATCTCGTGCGCGCGCTGCCACGATCACAAGTTCGACCCCGTCTCGCAGGGCGACTACTTCGCGCTCTCGGGCGTGTTCCGCAGCGTCTCGACCTTCGACAACATCGCCACGGTCGGCCGCGTCGCCCAGCGACCGATGGCGACCGCCGCCGAGCTGAAGCGCCTCGAGGAGTGGCGCGCGCAGGCGAAGGCGCTCGACGACGCCCGCAACAAGGCGGGCGACGCCATGCGCAGCGCCGAGCGCGAGCGCAACCTCGCCCGCTGGCACGCCGTGCTGGCGACGGGCTCGCCGACCGCGATGCGCGACGCGCTGCTCGCCGCGGCGCGCGACACCCGCACGCCGCTTGCCGCGCGAGGAACCTTCCTCGCCGCGCGCGACGCCCGCGACGCACACGAGAAGATCCGCCCCGCCGATCCCCCGCGCGCGCTCGGCGTGAAGGAGGCGAAGGTCGACGAGACGCCGCTCCATGACCGCGGCGACCATACCCAGCCGAAGGGCGAGAAGATCGCCCGCGCGGTGCCCGCCGTCCTCGAGCGCGCCCTGCCGTCGCCTGCCTTCCCCGCCGCGTCGAGCGGTCGCCTCGAGCTCGCCCGCTGGATCGCCGATCCTGAGAATCCGCTCACGACGCGCGTCGCGGTGAACCGCATCTGGACCTGGCACTTCGGGCTCGGGCTCGTCGACACGCCGAGCAACTTCGGCATCCTCGGCAGCAAGCCGTCGCATCCCGAGCTCCTCGACTGGCTCGCGCGCCGATTCGCGCGCGATGGGTGGTCGCTGAAGGCGATGCACCGACTGGTGATGACGAGCGCGACGTACCGACAGGCGAGCGCCGTGCTCGCGGCGCTGCCCGACCACGACCCCGAGAACCGCCTGCTCTCGCGCTTCCCGCGGCGGCGCGTCGAGGCCGAGGCGATCCGCGACTCGGTGCTCGCGACCGCAGACAAC
>JBEGLX010000077.1:0-18459 GCA_041183345.1 Planctomycetota bacterium | reverse complement strand
CACGATGCAGCGCGCCGCGCTCGGCGACCGCGCCACCCTGCCGATCGTCGATTGATTCGCGCGGGATTTCCGCGCCACGCGCACCGCGCGCCTCCGCTACCCTTCGGACCTCGATGTCCGACCGCCTTACCCACGAATGCGGCCTCGCCTTCGTCCGCCTGCGGAAGCCGATCTCCTGGTTCCAGCAGCAACGCGGCGACGCGCTCTGGGGCCTCCGCAAGCTCTACCTCCTCATGGAGAAGCAGCACAACCGCGGCCAGGACGGCGCAGGCATCGCCTGCGTGAAGATCGACATGCCGGCGGGCGATGCGTTCCTCTCCCGCGAGCGCACCGCGAAGCGCAACCCGATCGAGCGGCTCTTCGACGAGGCGCTCGGCCCAGCGCGCCGCATGAGCGAGTCGGAGCTCAATTCGCTCGATGAAACGGCGCTCAAGCGTGCGTTCCCCCTGCTGGGCGAAGTCCTCCTCGGACACCTCCGCTACGGCACGCACAGCGGCAACTCGAGTTCGATGTGCCACCCGTACGTCCGCCGCTCGAACGTCGCCTCGCGCTCGATCGCCATCGCCGGCAACTTCAACCTCACCAACTCGTCCGAGCTCTTCAAGAAGCTCGTCGAGTACGGGCTCCACCCCGTCGGCGACAGCGACACCGGCGTCGTGCTCGAGAAGATCGGCTACTTCGTCGATCGCGAGCACCTCCATCTCGAGAGCGCGATGGGCGAGGGCTCGTTCGCGAACCTCACGGGATCCGAACTCGCCGCCGAGGTCTCGCGCCAGCTCGACCTCGCGCGCGTGCTTCGCCGCGCCACCGAGCAGTTCGACGGCGGCTACGTCTTCGCTGGAATCCTGGGGAACGGCGACAGCTTCGTCTGCCGCGACCCCGCCGGCATCCGACCTGGCTTCTTCCTGGTGCAGGACGACTGCATCGCGGTGGCGAGCGAGCGGGCCGCGCTCTCGACGGTGTTCAACACCGACCCCCGCGACATCGAGCCGATCCCACCCGGGCACGCGCTCATCATCAAGAAGTCGGGCGCCTATGAGCTCCAGCGCTTCGCAGAGCCGCTGCCGCTCCGCCAGTGCACGTTCGAGCGCATCTACTTCTCGCGCGGCAACGATCCCGCGATCTACCGCGAGCGCAAGCAGCTCGGACGCAACCTCGCGCCGCGCATCCTGCCGCTCATCGGCAACTCGCTCCAGCGGGCCGTCATCGGATTCATCCCGAACACCAGCGAGACCTCGTATCTCGGGCTCATCGAGGCGCTCGAGGAAGCCCGCCAGGAGATCGCCGCCGACGCGATCTGGCGCGAGGTCCAGACGGGCAAGGCGACGCGCGACTCGATCCGCGCAGCGATGGACGGGCGCGTGCGTGCCGAGAAGATCGCGCACAAGGACCAGCGCCTGCGCACCTTCATCACCCATGACGCGGCGCGTCGCGACCTCGTCAACCACATCTACGACATCACCCGCGGCACCGTCTTCCCTGACGACACGCTCGTCGTGGTCGACGACTCGATCGTCCGCGGCACCACGCTCCGCGAGTCGGTGATCACCATGCTCGCGCGCCTGAATCCGAAGTCGATCGTGATCGCGAGCTCGAGCCCGCCGATCATGTATCCCGACTGCTACGGCATCGACATGAGCCAGCTCGGACGCTTCATCGCCTTCGAGGCCGCGGTTGCGCTCGCCCACGACACCGGGCAGGAGAAGGTCCTCGGCGAGATCGAGGCGAAGTGCGTCGAGCAGGCGCACCACGAGCCCGCCCGCATGAAGAACCACGTGCGGCTGCTGTACGACCTCTTCAAGCTCGAGGAGATCGAGCGGAAGGTCGCCGAGTTGGTGCGCTCCAAGTCGCTAGCATGGCAGGGCGAGATCCGCGTCATCTACCAGTCCGTCGATGGGCTCCGCATGGCGATGCCCGACCACTCGGGCGACTGGTACTTCACGGGCGAGTATCCGACTGCAGGCGGTTATCGGGTCCTGAACACCGCCTACCTCAACTGGCGACGCGGCGCCGACAGCCGCCGAGCCTATTGACGGAATCCGCCGTTTCCGTTCTACTCTCCCTTCCCCCAAAGGGTCCCGTCAGGGCGCCCCTTGGTCCGGGCATGGCGCTCGTGCGCCAAGCCCTTCTCAGGCAGGCTTCTGCAAGAACGATCTGGAAAAACTATGTCGCGCTATCTCGGTCCGAAGGTCAAGCTCTCGCGCAAGGTCGGCGTCCCTGTTGCGGACATCCCGAAGCACACGTCGAAGCGTCAGCTCACGACCCCTGGCATGCACGGCTTCCGCGGCCGTCGCCAGAAGGACTACGGCATCCGCAAGGATGAGAAGCAGAAGGTGCGCTTCCACTACAACGTGCTCGAGCGTCAGTTCCGCCGCTACATGCGCGAGGCCGGACGCCGCGATGGCAACACGGGCGAGGTGCTCCTGCAGCTCCTCGAGCTCCGTCTCGACAACGTCCTCCGTCGCGCGGGCTTCTCCCGCACGATCTGGGGCGCGCGCCAGATGGTCGCCCACGGTCACGTCCTCGTGAACGGCAAGAAGGTCGACCGCCCGTCCTATGCCATCGAGATCGGCGACGTCGTCACCCTCCGCGAGGGCATCCAGAAGCTCGCCCGCGAGCAGATGGAGTCGATCCCCGGACACCAGGTCCCGGGCTGGGTCGCCGTGAACCCGAGCGAGCTCTCCGCGAAGTGCGTCTCTCGCCCGACCTCGGACCAGATTCCCTTCGACGTGAACACCAACCTGATCGTCGAGTTCTACCGCTAAAGGTCAACTCGACTCCGGACTCGGTCCAAGATGATGTATCGCGAGGCCGGAGCGCTGCTCCGGCCTCGTTTCATTCGGCCATCAAACGATTTGCGCCGAATCGCGTGGATTCTTGCGGACTCCGACTTGTCCGCTTCCGATACCCTTCCGAACTCCCATGCTTAAGTTCCTTCGCCAATACAACCAGTGGATCCTCGTGGTCGGCGGCACCCTGCTCCTGATCACGTTCCTCATGCCGACCGCCATCCAGGGGCTCGCCCAGCAGAGCGCAGTCTCAGGAGTGACCTGGGCGACCTACTCGGGTGGCGCCGTGACCGGCGCTGACCTCGAGCAGTCCCAGCAGGAGCTCCGCGTGATCGAGGCGATGGGCAACACCGTCGTCAACGGTCTCGGCGCAGAGAAGGATCCAGCGCACTGGTGGCTGCTCGCGCACGAGGCCAAGGAAGCGGGTCTCGTCGGCGGCAAGGGCGAAGGCGAGGCCGCGCTCGCACAGATCGCTACGAGCCTGAAGGTCTCGCCAGACCAGGCCCTCTACAACATCTCGCGCTCCACGGGCACCAGCCCCGACGTCGTGCTCGAGACCCTTGCCAAGCTCCAGGGCGTGAACCGCCTCGTCGGACTCTCGATCGAGATCGACCGCGTGAGCGACCAGCGCCTCAAGCGCGCGATTGCGCGCGCCGGTCTTGCCGTCTCGGGCGACCTCACCATCATCGACGCCCGCAAGAACAGCTCGATCGAGGCCGCAGCCCCGACCGAGGAGAAGCTGGCGGAGCAGCTGAAGAAGTATGCGGAAACCGACCGCCCCGCCGACGGCGCGATCGGCAAGGAGAGCTTCGGCTACCGCCTGCCCGACCGCTTCAAGCTCGAGTGGCTGACGATCTCAAAGGCCGCGGTCGCCGCGACCATCGAGAGCTCCCCTGAGCTCGCCACCCTCGCTCTCAAGAAGCGCTACGCGCAGGATCCCCGCAAGTACGGCGGAGTCGACGCGTCGAACTTCGCAGCCCTCGAGACCTCGATCCGCCGCATGGTGACCGACGAGCTCGTGAAGGCGCGCATGGACGAGATCGCCAAGTTCGCAGGCGACCAGCTCTCGCTCGCGCAGCGCAGCCTCAAGCGCGACGGCGCGCACTTCGCGCTTCCGTCGGACTGGGGCGCGCAGATGCCCTCGCTGCAGTCGCTCGCCCAGGCAGTCGCCACCGAGTACGGCATCGCTGCCCCGACCTACCAGTCGAGCGGCACCGAGTGGATGAGCGCAACCAAGCTCCGTGAACTGCCGGGCATCGGCGCTGCGCGCACCACGAAGTACGGAACCCCTATCGCGGCGCCTGAGCTCGTCGCCGGCGCCAAGGAGTTCGCCAAGCCGAACCTCGCCGCACCGATCCAGGTCAACATCGCCAGCCCTGCGCTCACCACCGACGCGGGCGACGTGTGCTTCCTGCGCATCATCGAGGTCGACCCCGCGAAGGCGGCGACCGACCTCGCCACCGTGCGCGCCGAAGTCGAGAAGGACATCATCGCGATCGCGCGGTTCGACTGGCTCGACGCGAACAAGGACGCCATCGCGGCCGCCGCCTCGAAGGACGGCATCCGATCCGTTGCCGACAAGTACGGAACCACCGTCGAGTTCGCGAAGGACGTCGCAGAGGCGAACCTCGACTTCCTCCGCTTCGGCTACCGCATGGGCTCGGGCCTTCCGTCGCTCAACAACGACGGGAAGATCATCGAGGCGATCATCGCCAAGGCATCGAAGATCCCCTTCGCCACCGACATGAACACGATCCCCGCCGAGCAGCGCACGATCGCCGTCGCCGTCCCCGAGCGCCTCTCGCTCGTGGTGCTGCAGGTCTCGGCGATGCGCCCCGTGACCGAGGAGCGCTACAGCGAGCTCGCCGGCAGCATCATGACCTCTGGCTCGAACAACATCACGCGCGCCACCCGCGACGCGAGCATGACGATCGACCCCCAGGAGCTCTTCGGCTTCGATGCCCTCTCCAAGCGCTACGGATTCAAGACCGTGCGCGCGGCCGAGGACATGCCCTCTGGCGGCGCGCCCATCCCCCCGCTCGACTCGCCGACCTGATCGCGCGCCCAGAAAGGCCGAAGACATGACGACCGAACCGCTCCCCGCGATCAAGTTCGAGGATTTCGCCAAGCTCGATCTGCGCGTGGCCACGGTGCTCAGCGCGGAGCCGCACCCGAATGCGGACAAGCTCCTGAAGATCAGGCTCGACGATGGCACGCCCGAGGGACGCCAGGTCTGCGCGGGTATCCGAGCTTGGTACGACCCTGCGACGCTCGTCGGCAAGCAGGTTGTCATCGTCGCCAATCTCGAGCCGCGGCAACTGCGCGGCGAAGTGAGCCAAGGCATGATCCTTGCCGCGAGCGACCTGAAGCCGCTCGCAGAGGGCGCGGCGCCTTCGGGCGAAGCGAAGCCAGGCGCCGACGAGCGCGACGTGGTCGTGCTCATGCCGCAGAAGCCTGTGAAGGCTGGCTCGCGCGTTTCGTAGTTTGTAGGCTCGTCCGCGCTCCGGCGCGGACTCGGCCGCGGGCTTCACGCGCAGTGAGTAGGCTCGTCCGCGCTCTGGCGCGGACTCGGCTGCGGGCATCACGCGCAGTGAGTAGGCTCGTCCGCGCTCCGGCGCGGACTCGGCCGCGGGCATCACGCGCTTCGGTGCGGAAACCCGCCGCGCATCACAGCTCTTCGTCCTCGGGAGGAATCGATGGCGCGTTGTCCTCGGCGCCGACGTCGACACGCTGCTGGCGCGTGATCTCGGCATCGTGGATGCGCCAGCCATCGGCTTCCGCAGCCACCGTGAAGCGACCGTCGTACTCGTTCGTCCGATCATGCGCATGCCCCCAGTGGGTGACGCGCCCATCGACCTGCCATCTCGCCGCGACGGTGAATGCCCGCACCGCGCGTCCGGCGATCTCGACCTCACCCTGCGACTCGATGCGCGTCTCGAGCGGACGGACCGCGATCACGCGGCTCATCGCCCCGCCCTCCTCCTCCATCACGAGCGCCCTGCGCACGGAGACGTACGTTTCCTCGAGGAGCTCGCCCGAGACGCTGCGCGCGAGCGCGTCGTACACGCTGCGCTCCTCCTCGTAGTCGAACGAGCGGTAGAGGTTGGCATGGAGCGCCTCGAATGCGCGCGCCGCCTCGTCGGGGGCGAGCGCGGATGCCGCGCGCGTGCCGAGCGCCAGGAATGCCGGCCCTTGCGGGCGGATCACCAGCACCACCGCGGCCGCCACCAACCCCGTGCCGAGCGCAGCGCGCGGCGAGCGGCGCGACAGCGCCGCAGCGCCAAAGCTCACGATGAACACGCCGAAGGCAAGCGTCATCCACGGCTCGACGAGCGGGCGCGGCGCAGCGGGCGCGGGCACGCGCTCGAGGCGGGCGTCGATCCCGCCTGAAGGGCGATGCCACGTGAAGCCAGGCTCGGTGCGGGTGAAGAGCACCTGCGACCGGAGTCCGTCCGCTGTCCACTCCGCAGCGATCTCGAGAGGCGGCTTGGTCGGCAGGATGCTCAGGAGGTCCGGCGGATACGCGGGCCAGACCACGCCGATCTCATGCGGCGGCGACTTCAGGGGATACGTCAGCTCGAACGAGACCTTCCGAAGCCCGCGCCAGCCGCTGATCGGGAACAGCGGCAGGAGGACCTCGTCGGGATCGTTCACGCGGAGGTTGGCGATCCGCGGATCGACGCGGACCCGATCGATGGTGACGGGCATCTGCGACGCGAAATACGCAAGCAGCTTCGGCTCGAGCTTGGGCAATTCGCCCTGATCAATGCGCTCCGAGTCCTCGCGCTCGAAGGTGAGCAGCCAATCGAGGAAGACCAGGTTCATCGAGATGTCCGCAGAGAACTCCTGTCCCTCGAGGCGGAACTTCAGGTCGCAGTGCGGACCGTCCTGCGGATGCCGCTCGGAAAGCGCGGCAATCGCGGCATTTTCCCGCTTGAGCGGGGCGGCGGCGGCGTTTGGCGTGGTAGAACAATGCGCCTCTGCTGCGAGTGCAGCTGCGGCCAATGCAGGACCAACACATGCCTTCGCACACGCTCTCGACCTCGCTGCCGTCCACGTCGCCAGCCACGCACGGATTCCTCGCGCTCGGGCGCACGCACCGTCTGGGATTCGTCGCAGCCTCGCTTGCATCGGCGATCATTGTCGCGACTTCCGCGGCCGTTGCACAGGACAGCGCGACCGACGCCGCGGCGGAGGCCCCCGCCGCCAAGTCCGACCGCGCGCAGATCCACACCACCATCGCCCAGGCCGACAAGGACGTGCAGGCGTTCAACGAGCACCTGACCATCCTGGCGAGCCCTTGGATGGAAGGCCGCCTGCCCGGTACAAGGGGCATGGAGCGGGCGATGGACTACATGGAGGATCAGTTCCGGAAGGCGGGCCTGCAGCCCGCGTTCCAGCCCTCGGACGGCGGCGCCAAGACCTTCCGCCAGCCCTTCAACCTCGGCGGCAAGCGCGAGGTCGTCGAGGAGACGATCGTCATCAAGTGCAACGGCGCCGACAAGGCGCTGACCGCCGATACGGACTTCAAGCTGACCTCCCTCGGCAAGAGCGGCACGGCCGAAGGCGAGATCGCCTTCGTGGGCTACGGCATCGAGAACGGCCCCGACGAGTACTCGAGTTTCGCGGAGGGGCACTCCCTCGAGGGGAAGATCGCGCTGCTTCTCCGCTTCGAGCCAATGAACGAGAAGGGCGATAGCCGTTGGGCGGAAGGCGGCGGCTGGTCCGGCCGCGCAGGCTTCCAAGGCAAGATCGCGGCCGTCGCCAAGCGCAAGCCCGCGGCGATCCTCGTGGTCAACACGCCGGGCGCGAATGACCCGCGCATCTCGAGCCTGTCCGCCGGCGGCGGTCGATCCATGGCCGACGTGCCAGTGTTCATGGTGTCGACTTCCGCGGCGGAAGAGATCGTCAAGGCGTGCGATCCCGCGCGCTCGCTGATGGATCTCCGCAAGTTCGCCGACGAGAAGCGCGCGGGCGAGGCGATGAGCTTTGACCTCGGCGGCTCGAGGATCGCGGTCGCGGGCCGCACCGAGGAGAAGCCGGTCAAGGCGGAGAACGTCGTCGGCGTGCTCCCGGGCCGTGGCGCGCTCGCCAAGGAAGTCATCGTGATCGGTGGCCATCTCGACCATCTCGGCATGGGCGACTTCGGCTCGCGCGAGGGTCCCGGCAAGCTCCACCCGGGCGCGGACGACAACGCCTCGGGCTCCGCAGGCGTGATCCTGCTCGCCGACAGCCTGAAGAAGGCGTACGACGCCGAGCCTGCCGACGCCCCGCTGCGCACGATCGTCTTCGCGGGCTTCAGCGCCGAGGAGAGCGGACTCAACGGCAGCCGTCACTACGTCGACAACCCGATCTATCCCATCAAGGACACCGTCCTGATGATGAACTTCGACATGATCGGGCGCATCCGCGACGGTCGCCTCAACGTGACCCAGAGTTCGGGCGTCAAGGGCTTCGATGAGTGGGCGTCGCCGTTCTACAGCAACACGCCGCTCAAGGTGAACAAGAGCAGCGGCCGCGGCGGCGGCGGCAGCGACCACGCGAGCTTCCAGCAGGCAGGCGTGCCGATCCTCTTCGCCATCTGCGACCTGCACGAGGACTACCACACCTCGCGCGACATCACCGAGCTCGTCGACCGCGAGTCAGCGGTCGAGGCGACCCGACTGTGGCACAACATGGCGTTCAGCATGGCCAAGCGCGAGCAGCGCTTCGAGATGGACTCGAACTCGGGTCCGATGCGCGCGCAGCCGATGAAGGTTCGCGCCGGGCTGCGCACGCGCGAGCTTGACGATGAATCGGGCCTCGAGGTCGTCGATGTCACCAAGGATGGCTCCGCCGACAAGGCGGGCATCAAGAAGGGCGACAAGATCGTCAAGTGGAACAAGAAGGACATGAAGAACCGCCAGGTCTTCGTCGACGATCTTCGCACCCTCGAGCCCGGCACCACGGTGCAGGCCGTGCTGATGCGGGACGGCCAGGAGATCACCGTCTACGTCGAGCTGCAAGCCGCGAACAACAACTCGTGATCGCTTCAGCTCAGAGGAGCCGGAGTTCATCGCGCAGGATCGCCGCGAGCTCGTAGTTCTCCGCGATGATCGCGGCACGCAAGCGAGCCTCGAGCTCCGCGCGCTGCGCGGGCGGAAGTTGCGGCACCAGTGAGTCGCGCAGCGCCTTCAGCGCGAGCACGTCGCCGAGCGAATCGAAGCCGTCCGCGATGCCGACGCGCTCCGCTGCATCGCGCATGGCGGCCAACCCTGCCTCGATCGCGCACGCGGCTTCCCGAGGAAGACCCGCAGCCGTACTCGCCGCCGCGGCGCAACGCGTCCGCAACACAAGGACCGAGAACCGAGCGCTCTCCGCCCACTCCCGATCGAGCGGAAGTCCTCGCCGCACGATGAGTTCAGTTCCGCGGAGCGCGGTCTCCGCATCGGCGAGCGCCCGCTTGGGATCGGCGATCGCGAGGAACGCCACGGCGCGCTGCTGGAACTGCACCAGCTCCAGCCGTAGCGCCGCCGTCTGGGCGCCATCCAACGCCCTTCCCGCAGCCAGAAGGGGCTCCAGCACGCCTTCGAGGCCGTCAGGACGCCCGCTGCATTGCATCTGGAGGATGCCGAGCTCGACCCGGATCTGGAGCAATTCCCGGCCTCCGTCTCCGCGGACAAGTCGCGCGTTCACGCGACCCGCCTCGAACGGAAAGTCGCGCAGGAGCTGGGTGAGGTCTGCATTCATCATGAATTCTCAACCAATTCATCGACCCACCCAAACCGAAAGTTCGGCCCACTTGGCATGATCGCACCTCGTCAAGCCTGAAGAGGGTTGTATGCTCTTAAGCGTCGGCGGGGCCGAGCCGACGACCAGACGGAGGTAGTGTTCTGAAGGTCAGTTCGCAGTGCCTCGGGTCGCAGGACCTGACGCGCAGCGAGTGAGAGTCCCGCCCACAAGGACGTAGGCGTAGGGAAGTCGGGCGTTCGAGGGAACGCGAGGACGGAGCGCATGATGCGCGACGGAATCGCGAGGCCTTTGCACGTCCAGCGACCTGATCGCCGGGACGACCACCGCTGAAAGTCTGCAGCCGGACGCAGGACGTATGTTCGCGAGAGCGCGTCGTTCACCTGAGGTTCCCCGAGGTTTTCATGGGTCGTTCTTCACTCCAATCCGACCTCCACCTCTACCTGAAGCAGATCAACGAGGTCCCCTTGTTGAATGCCGAGGAAGAGAAGGATCTGGGTTGGCGCATCATCAACGACAACGACTCGTCCGCGAAGGATCGCATGATCCGCGCGAACCTTCGCCTCGTTATCTCCATCTCCAAGAACTACGTGAACCGCGGGCTGTCGCTCGCGGACCTCATCGAGGAAGGCAACATCGGGCTCATCCGCGCGGTCGAGGGCTTTGACCCCGCCCAGGGCGCCCGCTTCTCGACGTACGCGTCGTGGTGGATCAAGCAGGCGATCAAGCGCACGCTGATCAACGCCGTGCAGCCGATCCACATCCCGGCCTACATGGTCGACCTGATCGCGCGCTGGAAGGAAGCGTCGCGGCGACTCGAGGAGAAGCTCGGGCGCCAGCCGACCACCCAGGAGCTCGCAGACGACCTCAAGATCCCGGTCCGCAAGCTGAACGTCGTGCGCCGTGCCGTGCGCGCCTACAACGCGCCCAGCCAATCGCCCTCGAGCGAGGGCGGCGAGGGCATCGAGCTGCATGAGTTCTTCGAGGATCACCGCCACGGCAAGCCCGAGGAGTCGGTCACGCGGCGCGAGGAGTTCCGTCTCGTGCTCCAGCTCCTCGAGGAGATCGACGAGCGCGACGCGCGCGTCATCCGCCTGCGCTACGGTCTCGAGGGCAAGGAGCCGCTGACGCTCAAGCAGATCGGCCATGAGGTCGGCCTCACGCGCGAGCGCGTGCGCCAGATCGAGGTCGAGGCGCTGCGTCGACTGCAGCAGAAGATCACCGACGAACGACCACTGCGATTCCTGCGCCAGATGATGCAGGAACGGCAGGACGAACCACGCGACGCCCGTCCCGCGCCGCGCAACATCCCGATCCAGCGCCGCGACGCGCGACTCGGGTGAGATTGAACGACTCCGGAAGCGGAGATTGATGAAGCAACGCCCCGCGCATCGCGCGGGGCGTTGTGTTTGAATTGGCCGGCCTTCGGCCGCCGAGGGATGTCGAGAGGGGAAAGTGGAGAGGAGATTGTGGCCACGCTTCGCGCGCCGAGTCCACCCGGCGCTTCGCGCCGGATCTGCGATACGGATCCGAGGGGACTCGCCGCCGAAGCGAGCCGTGGCCTCAGCGGTCGCCGCTGCGGCGGCTCCCTCTGGACGAGCGCCGCGCGAGTGAATCGCGACGGCGCTCCTGATAGGCGTTTCAGCAAGTCGGGCGATTCACTCGCCCGACTTGCCGCCAAAGCGAGCAAAGGCGACGCACCTGATGCGGGCTTCGCCCGCGTCAGCGCGTCGCCAGTTGCGAGCGCTCAACCAAGGAACGGCAGCTTGGTCACCACCGCGGGAGTCGTCCCCTTGCCCGCGAGGTCGACCTCGAAGGCCGTGCCTTCCGCTGTCATCGCTGCCGGCACGTACGCCATCGCGATGCCGCGATCGAGGCTCGGCGAGAGGCAGCCGCTCGTGAGTTCGCCCACGGCCTTGCCGCCCGAGAGAACCTGCATCCCCTGCCGAGGAGACCGCCGACCTTCGACGAATAGCCCGACCAGCTTGCGCGCCGGACCTTCCGACTTGATCTTGCGGAGCGCGTCCTGACCGATGAACTTGCCTGTCCGCTCGTCGTCGGGGGTGCCAGTCATGCCCTTGTCGAACTTGATGGCGAACTCGAGGCCAGCCGAGACGGGGTCGATGTCCTCCGTGATCTCGTGGCCGTACAGCGGCATGCCCGCCTCCATGCGCAGCGTGTCGCGCGCGCCGAGGCCGACCGGCTTCACCACGCTGCTGTCCCCCCCCATGTCCTTCAGCACCATGCCCAGGGCGAGCTTCGCCATGCCCGCCGGCAGGATCACCTCGACGCCGTCCTCGCCCGTGTAGCCCGTGCGCGAGACCAGGAGCTTGATGATGACCAGGTTCTTCACCATGAAGCGGTACCGCTTCATGGTCGGAATCGTCGTGGAGATCTTCGAGATCAGGTCCATCGCCTTCGGGCCCTGGATCGCGACCATGGCGGTCGACTCGGTCTCATCCTCGAGCTTGAAGGCGAAGTCGCCCTTTCGCTCGGCGAAGTGCCCGAGCAGCTTGTGCCGGTTCGCGGCGTTGCAGACCATGAGGTACTCGTCCTCATCGACACAGTAGACGAGCACGTCGTCCCGACAGCCTCCGCGGTCGTTGCAGACCAGCGAGTAGCGCACCATCCCCTGCTGCATGCCGAAGATCTGCCGCGTGCAGACATGGTCGAGGAACTTGCGCGCGTGACGCCCGCTGAAGCGCAGGCGGCCCATGTGCGACACGTCGAAGAAGCCAGCCGACGAGCGGCACCACTTGTGCTCGTCGATGATCGACCCGTAGGCGATCGGCATCTCGTAGCCCGCGTACTCAACCATCTTCGCCTTGTGCTCGAGATGGAGGGCGTGGAACGGCGTCTGCTTCATGGCTGCTGCGGCGGTCGTCATAGGTCCGTAGGGTATCGCGCCCCCGCACAACCCGCTATCCTGCGGCGCCCCGATGACGGAATCGACGAGGAGCAGTTGATGAGCAGCGAGCGCCGTGAACCGCAGAGATCGAGCCGCCCGCGCGGCGCGATGCTGCGTGGGCTCGCGGCTGCTGCGCTCGCGGTGGCGCTCTGCGGCACCGCGCTCGCACAGGACGCCCGTTCGATCGATGATGAGACCCTCGCTGACCGCCCGATCGCGAAGCTGGTGTTCAAGGGGCTTGAGCGCGTGACCGAGCGCGAGGTGCTCAACAACATCCGCGTCGCCGCGGGGCATCCGTTCGATCCGAAGGCGGTGCGGAACGACGTCTCGACGCTCTACCGCCTCGGGCAGTTCGGCACCATCCAGGCGTCTGCGCTGGTCCTTCCCGATGGCTCGGTCGAGCTCACCTACACCTTCGTCGAGCAGCCGATCGTGAAGGACCTGCAGGTGGTCGGCAACAAGCTCATCTCCGACCAGGAGCTCCGCAAGGCGATCCCGCTCTACGCGGGCGGGCCGCGCGACGACTTCCTCATCGAGCAGGCGGTGGCGCGCATCAAGGAGCTCTACAAGAAGCGCGGCCATTACCTCGCCGAGGTCACGATCGACGAGTCGCGCCTCAAGGACACGGGCATCCTCATCCTCCGAATCGTCGAGGGCCCGCGCGTCAAGGTCAAGGAGATCGAGTTCATCGGGAACACGGAGCTGACGGCACGCGAGCTCGGCGGCGAGATCCGCACGCGCACCGCGGTGCCGCTCTTCACCAAGGGCGAGCTCGACGAGGACGTCCTCATCGACGATGTCGCCGCGCTCGACAAGTACTACAAGGACCGCGGCTTCGTCGACGTCCGCATCGACCGGCGCGTGGAGATCTCCGCCGATTCGCGCGAGGCGAAGGTGGTCTTCATCGTCTCCGAGGGCAGGCGCTACCGCCTCCGTGCGGTCGTGGTCGAGGGGCTTGGCGCGGAAGGGCCGCGACCGCTCGGTCTGTTCACCGCCGACCAGATCCGCGACCTCCTCTACATCCACTCGGG
Source organism: Planctomycetota bacterium (assembly GCA_041183345.1). GTDB lineage: Bacteria > Planctomycetota > Phycisphaerae > Phycisphaerales > SM1A02 > QWPT01. The sequence continues at coordinate 5,002 of JBEGLX010000077.1, read as the reverse complement.
CGACGTCTACTCGCGCCTCAAGCTCGACAAGTCGATCGCCAGCGTGCGCGACAGCTACATGCTGCTCGGCCACGTCGATGTCGAGGTCCGCGACCGCACCGTTCGCGTGGGCGAGCAGCCAGAGGTCGACCTCGTGCTCGAGATCCGCGAGGGACCGCGGACCGTCGCCGGGCTCGTCAACATCCAGGGCAACTTCCTGACCAAGGACAAGGTCGTCCGCCGGCTCGTGCGCATCCAGCCCGGCCGCGTGCTCGACGGGCGCGAGATCGAGCGCTCGAGCGAGCGCGTGAAGGCGACGCAGCTCTTCAACGATGTGCGCGTGACCGTGCAGCGCCCGCGGCCCGACGAGCAGGACCTTCTCGACGTTCCGCGCGCGCGCGAAGAAGGCGGGCAGCCCGCTGAAGGCGAGAAGCCCGCCGAGGGGCAGGCTGGCACGGATGGGTCCGCCAAGACCCCCGCGCAGATCGCCGAGGAGGAGCTCGCCCGCAAGCGCGACGCCCTCGTCCGAAGCGAGGTGCGCGACATCCTCGTCGAGGTCAAGGAACGCAACACCGGAAGCGTCAACTTCGGCCTCGGCCTCGGCACCGACTCGGGCGTGTTCGGCGAGCTCAGCGTGCGCCAACGCAACTTCGACATCGCCGACACCCCCGAGACGCTCGATGAGCTCCTCGCTGGACGCGCGTTCCGCGGCGCAGGACAGCAGTTCTCCATGGCGATCGCGCCAGGCAACGAGGTGTCGACGTTCTCGCTCGACCTCCTCGAGCCGCACCTCTTCGAGACCGACTACGCGCTGCGCGGCTCGCCGCAGTACCGCGTCCGTCTCTACGAGACGTTCAACGAGACGCGGGCGACCACGCCGATCACGCTGTCTCGCAAGCTCGGCGACTTCTGGTCGGTCGGCCTGACCGGCGCCTACACCTGGGTCGAGCTCAGCGAGTTCGATCCCGATGCGGCGATCGAGGTCTACGACAACCGCGGCCCGAACACCCTTCTGTCGGGAAGCTTCTTCGTGAAGCGCACCGACGTCGATCGCCCGATGCGCCCGAGCCGCGGTTCGAACGCCGAGTTCACCGTCACGCAGTTCGTCGGGCTCGACGAGGTCGATCCCTTCACGGTGTTCCGCACCGAGTACGCGCAGTTCTTCACGGTCACCGAGGACCTCCTCGGGAACCGCACGATCCTCAAGGTCAACAACAACCTCGGCTACATCGCCGGCGATGCCCCGACCTACGAGCGCTTCTACCTCGGCGGACGTTCGTTCCGCGGATTCGACTTCCGGACCATCAGCCCGAAGGCGAGCGGCGCCGTCGATCCGACGCTGCCCCCGCCGAACGATCCCATCGGCGGCGAGTGGATGTTCTTCCTCGGCACCCAGGTCGAGCACCCACTGGTCAAGGATGCGTTCTCGATCGTCGGATTCGTCGACTCCGGCACCGTCGAGGCCGACGTGAGCTTCGAGAGCTACCGAGTCTCGGTCGGATGCGGCTTCCGCATCTACATCCCCCAGTTCGGTCCTGCCCCGCTGGCCTTCGATTTCGCGGTCCCCATCCTCAAGGAGGAGACCGACCGCACGCAGGTCTTTAGCTTCTCCGCGGAAATCCCCTTCTGAGGCGGGCTCCGAGCGCATGGCAGGGAATGCTGACGCCCTGCGCGTGCGTCCGTACAATCCCCCCTTTCTGAAGCGCCCCATGGACAGACCATGAACAGACCCACGCTCACCATCGTTGCGATCGCAGCTGCCCTGCTCACCGCGGGATTCCTTGCTGGAACCGCCGAGGCACGCCGCACCGCCGTCTTCATGGCGCCGCCGACCGCCGTCGGCGTCGTCAACATGGCGACCGTCTTCGACCGGCTCAACGAGGCGGCGGAGTGGGACGTGAAGATCAAGAACCTCGAGGCGAGGGTCGCCGAGGAGCTCCGCGCTCGCCGCGCCGAGCTCGAGGCCGGCGCAAAGGCGCTGGAGGCGATGGCCGACGGTCCCGAGAAGGAGCAGAAGCTCGATGGGCTGCGGCTCAAGAAGCTCCAGGCCGAGCAGTTCAACCTCATGAAGGAGCTCGAGCTCGACCGCGAGCGCAGCCTCAAGTGGCAGGCGGTCTACCGCGCCGTCCGCGAGGGCGCCGCCAAGCTCGCAGACGCGGAGAAGTTCGACATGATCATGGTCGACGACTCGCGCATCGAGATCACCACGCAGCGCTCCAAGGACGCGCCGCCGCTCGAGACGCAGGCGAAGTCGCAGATCAGCGCCCTGCGCGTGCTGCACGCTGCCAAGACCGTCGACGTCACCGAGAAGCTCATCGTCCTGATCAACAACAGCCGTGGCTCGGCATCCGCGTCGGCCACCGGAACCCGCTGAGGGGAAGGCTGATCCCATGACCGCACCGAACGCCCTCCCCCGACTTCTCCGCCTCGAGACCATCCTCGTGATCGCATTCGCGGCGATCGCCACGGCCGCGATCCTTCGTCCCGCGACGACGGTCTCCGAACCCTCGAAGGTTGCCACCGTCGACCTCGAGAAGGTCTTCACGTCGCTCAAGCGCTACGAGGCGGGGCTCGCCAAGCTCAAGACGCTCGGCGAGACGCTCGAGGCGCAGACCAAGGCCACCGAGACCAAGGTCCGCGACCTCCAGGGCGAGCTCGAGAACTTCAAGGATGGCTCGAAGGAGCAGGCGGACGCGCTCGGGAAGCTGCAGAACGCCGCAGGCGAACTGCGTGCGGTCCAGCAGTTCGGCGCAGCCAAGCTCGAGCTCGAGAAGTCGCGCATGCTCCGCGACACCTACCTCGCCATCAAGGACTCCGTCCGCCGACTCGCCGAGCGCGAGGGGCTCGACTACATCCTGCTCGATGACTCGGTCGTCGAAATGGACCCGTCGAATGCCTCGAACACGATGTCGCAGATCTCGGCTCGTCGGTTCCTCTACGCAAGCCCGAAGCGCGACGTGACCAACCAGCTCATCGGACTGATGAACGAGGAGTGGAAGGACACCAAGTGACGGCGGGTCCTGCGGCAACTGTCTCCGATCGCTCGATCGCCGCGCTCGCGGCGCTTGTCGGCGCGACCATCGACGCCCCCGCCGGCTTCGACACATCGCTCGTGATCGATAGCCTCGAGACGGTCGAGCGCGCGGGACCGCGGTCATTGACCTTCGTCGGCAGCGGAAAGTACGCGAAGCTCCTGGAGACAAGCCCCGCCGCCGCTGCGGTCGTCAGCGCCGACGTCGAGCTTGCCGAGCCCGCGCGCAATCGGGCGATCCTTCGCGTGAAGAGCGCGGATCTCGCCATGATCGCCATCCTTGACCGCTTCGCGCTGCCCGAGCAGCTCCCCGCGGCGGGCATCGATCCAACCGCCTGCATCCACCCCTCCGCGACCATCGGCGCCGGCGCGCGCATCGGTGCGTTCGTCTCCGTCGGCGCGAACGCGCACGTCGGCGCTCGCACCTCGCTGTTCGAAGGGGTGCGGGTCTACGAGTCCGCGCGCGTCGGCGATGACTGCGTGCTGCACGCAAACGTCGTGATCCGCGAGCGCTGCACCGTCGGAAACCGCGTCATCCTCGCCTCTGGAGTCGCCATCGGCACCGATGGCTTCGGCTACCGCCCGAGCGCGGATGGACGCGGCATCAGCAAGATCCCCCACATCGGCACGGTGGTCATCGAGGACGACGTCGAGATCGGCGCGAACAGCTGCGTCGACCGCGGCAAGTTCGGAGCCACACGCATCGGCATGGGGACCAAGATCGACAACGTCTGCCAGATCGGGCACAACGTCGACATTGGCCGCTGCGTCGTGATCAGCGGGCTGAGCGGCATTGCCGGCAGCACGCGGATCGGCGACGGCTCTCGGATCGGCGGCGGCTGCGGCATCGCCGACCACCTGAACATCGGTCGGGGCGTCTCCCTTGCCGCCAGGTCGGGAGTTATGAGCGACATCCCCGACGGCGCCACCTGGGGCGGATTTCCTGCCCAGGACATCCGCATGGCTTTGCGGGAGGTGGCGCTCATCCGTAAACTCCCCGAGTGGCATCGCCAACTGAAGCACCTTCTCGAGGCGCCCAAGACCCCCTAGGCTCGACCTCCCTCACCAAGGGAGCCGGCTCTGCGGGCGCGCCCCCGGCTCTGCGCCCGACGACGGGCGAGACCGGGCTTGCTGCCGCTGCACGCCAGCGCACGCTCGCCCGCCCCGTCACCGTGCGCGGCAAGAGCCTGATGCTCGGCGCAGACGCCAGCGTGACCATCCAGCCGGCGCCGCCACACTCCGGCATCGCGTTCGTGCGCACCGACGTCAACCCGCCCGTGCGCATCCCGTGCACCGCCGACCATGTCGCGCCTCGCCCCCGGCGGACGACGCTCAAGTCGGGCGACGTGACCATCGACACCGTCGAGCACTGCCTCTCCGCGATCGCAGGTCTCCGCATCGACAACGCCACCATCGAGATCCACGGCCCGGAGCTCCCTGCGGGCGACGGCTCCGCGGCGCTGTTCGCCGAGCCGATCCTGGAGGCGGGGATCGTCGAGCAGGACGCTCCGCGCAAGGTCTTCAAGATCCGCGAGCCGATCGTGATCGAGGAGCCCGATGGCATGATCGCAGCGATGCCGTACGACGGCGCAGGCATGCGGGTCGTGTACGACCTCGACTACGGCCAGCGCGGTCATCGCATCCGCCACCAGACGTTCTCCTACAACGTCGCCGAGGGGAACTACATCGAGGAGATCGCGCCTGCGCGGACCTACAGCCTGCGCGAGGAGGCGGAGGCCCTGCAGGCCGCTGGGCTCTGCCGGCACCTGACTCCGCGCGACATCCTCGTGATCGGCGACGACGGCGTCCCCATCGACAACGCCTACCGCTTCGACGATGAGCCCGTCCGCCACAAGCTTCTCGATGTGATCGGCGACCTCTCGCTGATCGGCGCGCCCATCCAGGGCCGCATCCTCGCGGTGCGCTCGGGACACGGGCTCAACCGCAAGCTCGCCCTCAAGATCCGCGAGCAGATGCTGGCCGCCGACCTCC
>JBEGLX010000076.1:0-19083 GCA_041183345.1 Planctomycetota bacterium | reverse complement strand
GCGCGTCGACGCCTGCTTGATCACGAGGTCACGGATCTCATCGTCCATGGTCATGATCTCGAAGAGCGCCATACGTCCCTTGTAGCCCGACTTGAGGCACGTCTCGCAGCCGCGACCGCGGGCGAACTTGCGGCCCTCGACGTCGCTGGTACGGAGCGCGAGCTCCATGAGCTGCTCCTCGGTCGGCGTGAAGAACTCCTTGCACTTCGAGCAGACGCGGCGCACGAGGCGCTGGGCGACGATCGCTTCGATGGTGGCGGTGAGGAGGAAGGTCTCCACGCCGAGGTCGACAAGTCGGAGGACCGTGCTCGGCGCATCGTTGGTGTGCAGCGTGGTGAGCACGAGGTGGCCCGTGAGCGAAGCCTGGATCGCGATCTGCGCGGTCTCGAGGTCGCGGATCTCGCCGACGAGGATGATGTCGGGGTCCTGGCGGAGGAAGCTTCGGAGCAGCTTCGCGAAGGTGAGCTCCTGGTCGGTGTTCACCTGGCACTGGATGAGGCCCTGCACGTCGTACTCGACGGGATCCTCCGCGGTCAGGATCTTGACATCGACCGAGTTGAGCTCGTTGAGCGCAGCGTAGAGCGTGGTCGTCTTGCCCGAGCCGGTCGGGCCGGTGACGACGACGATGCCGTTCGGCTTGTTGATCAGGTTGCGCATGCGCGCAAGGTCGTCCTCTCGGAGTCCGACCTTGTCGAGCGAGAGCTGCACGTTCGAGCGGTCGAGGACGCGGAGCACGACCGACTCGCCGAACATGGTCGGGAGCACGGCGACGCGGAGATCGACCGGCGCCTCGCCGAGGTGCAGCTCGATGCGGCCGTCCTGCGGGAGCCGTCGCTCGGCGATGTCGAGCTTCGACATGACCTTCACGCGCGAGACCAGCGCGGTGGCGAGGTTCTTCGGGATCTCCTGCATCTCGTACAGCACGCCGTCGATGCGGTAGCGGAGCTTGAACTCGTCCTCGAAGGGCTCGAAGTGGACGTCGGAGGCCTTGTCGCGGATCGCGATCATGAGGATCGACTGCACGAGCTCGACGACGGCGTTGTCGTTCGCCGCCTGCGCGATCGCGGAGAGGTCGATGTTGTCCGAACGGGTGTCGAGGTTCGCGACCGCTGAGCTTGCCGCGAGCTTCGAGATGTCGAGGCCCGTCCGCTTGCCCGCGTAGCGCGCGGCGAGGATGGCGTCGATCTTGGCGGGGCTCGCGACCACCGCGCTCACGCGGAAGCCAAGCAGCTGCTTGAGGTCGTCGACGGCCTGGAAGTTGTCGGCGTTCTTGATCGCGACGGTGATGCGGTTCGAGCCGGAGTCGAAGGCGATGGGCACGATGCCGTAGGCGGTCGCCGTCTCTGGCTTGAGCTTGCCAAGCACCGCTTCATCGAGCTCGACCGTCTCGAGGTCGACGTACACGAGTCCGCGCTGGGCGGCGAGACCGCTCTCCAGCTTCGTCTCGTCGAGCAGCCCCATGGAGATGAGGATCTCGCCGATGCGCTGGCCCTTGCGCTCGCCCTCCTGCAGCTGCAGCGCCTCGTGGACCTGCTCGCGGGTCACGTAGCCGAGCTTCCTCAGCACGCGACCGATGCGGCTGCCCTTGACGTCCTTCAGGAGTTTTTCGTCGACAACGATCGACATCGCGATGGCTCACCAGCCGTGGTCGATTGACCGGGATCCGCCCCACCGCGCGCGCGGTGTAAGACGGCTCCACTGCGTGCTATACGGCACGCGCCAGCCCCGGGGCACACGGCTCCGCCGGGGTTTGGCTCAGGACACTTGGATTCATGCGTACGGCCAGCGCCTCAGGAACGGGGTTCGAGCCGTCCCAGCCGCTCAGGCCGCCCTCACCCTCCCGGGCGTTCCTCACTCATGCTCCTCATCGAGCTCCGTCCGTCCGATCACGCCGCCAGCCCGATGGATCTTGTCCTTCAGGTCGCCGGGATTCTTGCACTTGTCGATGCACTCCTCGGGAGAGATCTTGCCCTCGGTGTACAGCTTCCAGAGGTGGTCGTCGAGGAGCTGCATGCCGAACTTGCGTCCGGTCTGGATCGCCGAGTCGATGCGGAAGGTCTTGTTCTCGCGGATCAGGTTCGAGATCGCGGGCGTGACCACGAGGAACTCGTACGCCGCCACGCGCCCCGGCTTATCGACCCGCGCGCAGAGCTGCTGCGAGAGCACGGAGATGAGCGAGGTCGAGAGCTGGACGCGCACCTGCTCCTGCTGGGTCACGGGGAACGCGTCGACGATGCGGTTGATCGTGCTGGCGGCGCCCGAGGTGTGGAGGGTGCCGAACACGAGGTGGCCCGTCTCGGCGGCGCGGATGGCGGACTCGATGGTCTCGAGGTCTCGCATTTCGCCGACGAGGATCACGTCGGGGTCGGAGCGGAGCACGCGGCGGAGCGCCTCGGCGAACGTGGGCACGTCCTTGCCGACCTCGCGCTGGTTCACGACCGACTTCTTGTGGTAGTGGTAGTACTCGATCGGGTCCTCGATCGTCACGATGTGCCGGTCGTACTTCTCGTTGATCCAGTTCACCATCGAGGCGAGCGTGGTGGACTTGCCGGACCCAGTCGGGCCGGTCACGAGGAAGAGACCGCGGGGGCGGCGGCAGAGCTCCTGCACGATCTTGGGGAGACCGATCTGCTCGAACGTCAGCAGCGTGTTCGGGATGAGACGAAGCACCATCGAGATGTCGCCGCGCTGGCGGAACACCGAGGCGCGGAAGCGCGCCGCATCGCCGAAGGAGAAGCCGAAGTCGGTGCCGCCGACCTCCGCGAGCTCCTGCTGGTTCTTCTCAGGCGTGATCGACTTCATCAGCGCGGTGGCGTCGTCCGAGTCGACCACCTTCGTGGCCAGGCTCTTCAGGCTGCCGTGGAGGCGGATGGTCGGCGGTCGGCCCGTCGAGATGTGAAGGTCGGACGCACCGTTCTTCACGATGGTGTCGAGGAGTCGGTCAATCTGCATCGCGGACATGGTTGAATCTCGATTCTGTCGCTGACATGCGCACGGAAATCACGTGGTCGATGGGGACTGTTCAGACGTTGGCCAATTCGGTCGGGTCGAAGCCCTCGACCTGCGCGAAGTTGGCGATCTCGGTCGGCGTGGTCATGCCACGGAGGATCTTGATCTTGCCGTCGCCCACGAGGCTGCGCATGCCCCCGCGAACGGCAGCGGCGCGGATCTTGGAGACGCTGGAGCGGTTGAAGGCGAGGTCGCGGATCTCCGAATTCATGCTCATGAGCTCGAAGATGGCGCGACGGCCGCGGTAGCCGGTGCCCGAGCACTCGGCGCAGCCGACGGCCTTCATGATCTTGCCCATCGCCGCCTCCTCGTCGCTGATGCCGACGAGACGCAGCATCTTGCGGTCTGGGCTCGGGTCGGGCGCCTTGCACTTCTCGCAGAGCACGCGGGCGAGGCGCTGACCCATGATGGCCTGGATCGAGCTCGCCACGAGGAAGGGCTTGACGCCCATGTCGATGAGACGGGTGATGGCGCTTGGCGCGTCGTTGGTGTGCAGCGTCGAGAACACCATGTGACCGGTGAGCGCCGCCTGGATGGCGATGTCGGCGACCTCGCGGTCACGGATCTCGCCGACGAGGATAATGTTCGGCGCCTGGCGCAGCATCGAGCGGAGGACCGCCGCGAAGGTGAGCCCGATGTGCTCGCGCACCTGGACCTGGTTGATGCCCTTGAAGGCGTACTCGACTGGATCCTCGGCCGTGATGATCTTGCGATCGGGCGTATTGAGGTCGTTCAGCGCCGAGTACAGCGTGGTCGTCTTGCCCGATCCGGTCGGGCCGGTGACGAGGAAGATGCCGTTCGGACGGCGGATGATCTTGTTGAAGTTGTCGAGGTTGTCCTGCTCGAAGCCCAGGCCCTTCAGACCGATGCGGGCGCTGTCCGGGCGAAGGATTCGAAGGACGACCGACTCGCCGTGCACGGCGGGGCAGGTCGAGACGCGGAAGTCGATGACCTTCTCGTCGATGATCTGCTTGATGCGGCCGTCCTGGGGGATGCGGCGCTCGGCGATGTTCACACCCGCCATCAGCTTGATGCGCGCGAGGAGCTGCGACTGCATCTTCTTGGGCAGCGTGTCGCGCACCAGGCACACGCCGTCGATGCGGTAGCGGATGATCACGTCGTTCTTGCGGGGCTCGATGTGGATGTCCGACGCACGCCCGGTGACCGCCTGGTAGATCATGCGCTCGACGAGCGTGACCATCTGCGAATCGCCCGCATCCTTGTCGACGGAGCGGTCTGCAGAGCGGTCTGCCGAACGGTCCGAGGAGCGGTCTGCCGAACGGTCGCGCGACTTGTCGCGGGACTGGTCGAGCGAATCGGAATACAGGGCGTTCTGCGGCTTCGTGAGGTCGGGGCCCTGCTGGGCACCCATCACGAAGGTCATGACCTGGTTGCGCGACGCCACGCCACCCGCAGCGACGCGCGAGCCCGTCATCATGCCGAGCATGTCGAGCGACTCGATGTCGGAGGGATCATGCACGCAGACGAGGATCGTGCCGCGCTCCTTGCGCATGGGCACGACGGTGTACTTCTGCTGGACCTCGAGCTTCAGGAGCGCGCGATCCGTGCGCTGGAGCGACTCTGGCTTGGAGAGGTCGAGGAACTCGAGCCCGTACTGGGTCGCCGTCGCCTTGGCGACGTCGGTGTCCTTGCACGCCCCCTGCTCGATGAGCGCCTCGCCGACGCGCTTGCCCGTCGACTCAGCTTCGGCGACCGCTGCAGCGACCTGCTGGGCGTTCACGACTCCGCCTTCGAGGAGGATCTGTTCGATCGTCTTGTCGAGTTTCTTTGCCAAAATCAGATCTCCGAATTCCTCAGGCGGTCCGCAGCATGCGGAGTCTCGTAGTATCGCTTCTCGGTCCCCTCACCGCAACTGCCCATGCAGCCGCGGCTTGACGGTTTCAGCCCTGCGACGCAGATGAACGCCGACCAACCAGCCCCTCGCCCGATCGCGCCCCGCCCGACCGCCCCTGCGCCGACGCAGGCGCCTGTCCAACGGGTTCCGCGCATTGCGTTCGTCACCGCTGGCCCGACCGAGGAACCCATCGATTCCGTGCGATTCCTCGGGAATCGCTCGTCCGGGCAGATGGGGCTCGCGATCGCGGCCGCACTCCGCGCAAGGGGGATGTCCGTCGTCCTCGCCCTGGGACCGATCCGGACGGAGGTTCCCGCAGGGCTTCGTGATGATCCGCAGGTACGGCTGGAGCGGTTCCGCACCGCGAGCGATCTGGAGCAGCTGATGCTGCGGGAACTCCCGAATGCGGACCTTGTGGTGATGGCCGCTGCGGTCGCGGACTTCCGGCCGACGCTCAAGTCCGACGGGAAGCTCCGACGCACCGAGGGCGGCATGAGCCTCGCGCTCGAGGGCGTTCCCGACCTGCTCTCGAGTACGCGCGCGTCCCGCAAGCCGGGCGCTCGGGTAATCGGCTTCGCGCTCGAGCCGCGCGAGGCGCTCGAGCGCTCCGCGCGGGAGAAGCTTGAGCGGAAGGACCTCGCGGGAATCGTCGCCAACCCGCTCGAGACGATGGATGCCCCCGACGTCGATGGAGCGCTCTTCCTGCGCGATGGCACCGTCCGGTCGCCTGGCGGGCGACTGTCCAAGCCCGCATTCGCGGACTGGCTGGCTGGGGAGTGCACCTGACTCACGGCGGGAACGGCTGATTTTCGCGGCGAACGCGCGAGGATCGGTCGAGGTACAGTCGCATCATGCAACTTGGAATGATCGGTCTCGGGCGCATGGGCGCAAACATGGTTCGGCGGCTGCTGAAGGGCGGCCACACCATCGTCGTCTTCGACGTGAACGCGAAGGCCGTCGCCGATCTCGCCACCGAGGGTGCCGTCGCGGCCTCCAGCATCGCTGACCTGTGCGGCAAGCTCGCGGGACCGCGCCACGTGTGGCTCATGCTCCCCGTCGCCTTCGTCGACTCGACCATCGCCGAGGTCTCCAAGCACCTTGCCACGGGCGACTGCATCATCGACGGCGGCAACAGCTACTACATCGATGACATCCGCCGCGCGAAGGAACTCGCAGCGAAGGGCCTGCACTACGTCGACGTCGGCGTCTCCGGCGGCGTCTGGGGGCTCGAGCGCGGGTACTGCCAGATGATCGGCGGCGACGGGACCGCGGTCGCTCGGCTCGACGGCGTCTTCAAGACGCTCGCGCCGGGGCTCGGCGAGATCGCACGGAACCCCGATGGCGCCAAGCTCGGCACCGCGGAGAGCGGTTACCTCCACTGCGGCCCGGTCGGCGCCGGCCACTTCGTGAAGATGGTGCACAACGGGATCGAGTACGGGCTCATGGCCGCGTACGCGGAGGGGCTCAACATCCTCAAGCACGCCGACATCGGCAAGCACGCCTACGAGAAGGACGCGGAGACCACCCCGCTCCGACACCCCGAGCACTACCAGTATGAGTTCGACCTCGCGGCGATCACCGAGCTCTGGCGCCGCGGCAGCGTCGTCGGATCGTGGCTGCTCGACCTCACCGCGCAGGCGATGGCGAAGGATCCCGGACTCGAGCAATTCGGCGGGCGCGTCAGCGATTCGGGCGAGGGACGCTGGACGCTCGCCGCCGCGAACGACGAAGGCGTGCCCGCGCCCGTGCTCGCGGCGGCCCTGTTCGGACGATTCCAGTCGCGCGGCAACGCTGAGTTCATGAACAAGGTGATGAGCGCGCAGCGCTTCGCCTTCGGTGGTCACCTCGAGAAGAAGCACTAGCGGAGACGGCGGTTGCTCGACCTTCAGAAGCGCAAAGAGGAAGCCGGAGCGGTCCGCGCCACCATCATGGCGGCGCTGCAGCATCCGTTGAGGTCGTTCCTCTGGCTCACCCTCGCGTTGTTCGCGATCCGGCCGGCGCTCGAGATGGGGCCGATGCTGATCGTCGTGGACGCGATCTTCACGATCCTGCTGATCGCGGTGCTGCACCAGCTCTCGCACTCGAAGCTGGTGTTCGCGGGCGCGCTCGTGGTGCTCGCCGCGACCGTGCTCGCCCGCCTGGTCGAGGATGACAACCGCGCGTTCCATTGGCTGACCGAGGCGGCGACTGCATTGTCCGGCCTGCTGATCGCCCTCGTGGTCGGGCTGCTGCTGAACTACATCCTGCGCTCCCCGCGGGTCACCCACAACACCGTGCTCGCGGCGGTGTGCGTGTATGTGCTGTTCGGGGTGCTCTGGGGCTTCATATATCTCCTCATCTACGAGAACAACCCGAAGTCGTTCGACCTCGACCGCTCGCTGGGCACCCCCGAGGTACAGCTGCGCTATTTCTCGACCATGACGCTCACGACCGTCGGCTACGGCGACATCGTGCCGAGGGGTCCCGAGGCGCGCGCATTCGCGGCGCTCCAGTCGCTGCTCGCGCAGATCTACATGGCGGCGATCATCGCCCGCCTCGTGGGCATCGAGGTCGCGCACGCGGCAGCGGCAGCGGCGACCGAGCCCCCCGCCGTCGACCGCGATTGAACTTGGGCTACCATGCGCCCTCCCACGGGCCTGTGGCGAAACTGGCAGACGCAGCGGACTTAAAATCTGCGGCCGAAAGGCATGTGGGTTCGATTCCCACCGGGCCCACTGCATCCGTCAGATCCCGGGCGCGAAACATGAACCCGTCGGAAGCCCCCGCGTACGAGACCATCCATGCGAATCGCCATCGCCCTCCTCCTCGGTGCCCTGCTCGTCCTGCCCGTCGTCGCCCTCGGCATGACGCGGGCGACCTACGCGCCGCTGCCCGCCGGCGACGACGACGCACCGAAGCAAGGCGGGACGCCTGCGGACGACGCGAAAGCCAAGAAGGAAGACAAGCCCGTGACCACCGCCAAGAAGTACTCGCGTTCCGGCTATGACATCACGCCCCTCTCCCGCGAGCGCGTCGCCGAGCTTGCCAAGAAGCTCGACCCCGAGGCATATCGCATCACCCAGAAGGCTGGCACCGAGCCAGCGTTCTGCGGCAACCTGCTCGACAACAAGAAGGATGGCGTCTATTGCTGCGTCGTCTGCGGTCTTCCGCTCTTCTCGAGCTCGGCGAAGTTCAACTCGGGCACGGGCTGGCCGAGCTTCTTCCAGCCGTTCGACCGCGAGCACGTCGGCGGCCGAGAGGACAACTCGCATGGCATGGAGCGCATGGAGATCCTCTGCAACCGCTGCACCGCGCACCTCGGGCACGTGTTCGACGACGGCCCGCGACCGACCGGACTGCGCTTCTGCCTCAATGGCGCTGCGCTGAAGTTCTACGAGGCGACGGAGGCCCGTCCGCCCGAGTCCATGCCGGCGACAACCGAGACGGAGACGGCCTACTTCGCGGGAGGCTGCTTCTGGGGCATCGAGCACTACTTCCAGCAGGCTCCGGGCGTGTTCAGCGCAGAGAGCGGCTACATGCAGGGTTCGACGCTGAATCCGACCTACAAGGAGGTCTGCGAGCAGGACGGCGTGCCTTCCTCCAGCCGGGCCGCGGGCTACAAGGGCCACGCGGAGGTGGTGAAGGTCGTGTTTGATCCGAAGACGATCACGTACCGGCAGTTGCTCGAGGGCTTCTTCGAGATGCATGATCCGACGCAGCTGAACCGCCAGGGTCCCGACTACGGAACGCAGTACCGCTCGGGGCTATACACCGTCGGTGCAGCGCAGGCCGACGTCGCGAAGGCATACGTTGCGGAGCTCGCGGCGAAGAGCATGTTCCAGGGACGCAAGATCGTCACCGAGATCGAACCCGCCCTGCAGTTCTACGCCGCAGAGGACTACCACCAGGACTACCTCGAGAAGAACCCGAATCGCGGCTGCCACATCGGCAAGCCCTGGTGGCTCAGCAAGAAGTCCGCCCCTGCTGCGGCCACCAAGTGAGGATCGCGGCGATGCGCGGCGGCTGGACGCTGATCGCGTGCGTCGCTGCAGCGCTTTCGGCGGGTTGCGCAGCGAGCGCAAGCAAGCACCGATTCACGTCCACTGTGATGGGCGTGGTCGTCGAGATCACCATCGATGACGACGACGCGGAGCGGGCGCGCGTCGCCGCCAGAGCCGCGCAGGAGGAGCTCGACCGGCTCGACCAGCTCCTTTCCGACTGGAAGCAGACATCCGAGCTCTCGCAGATGAATGCAACGCGTGAGCTGCGCGTGGAAGCGAGCTCGGAGTTGCGCGCGGCTCTTTCGCGGGCGCTTGAGGTTGCGAGAGCAACCGATGGGCGTTTCGATCCGACGGTTGGCCCCTTCGTTGCACTCTGGAGGCAGACGCGCCGTTCGGGCGGGTTCCCGCCCGCGGATGCGAACGAGCGTGCGCTCCGCGAGGCGCGGGAACGGGTTGGCTTCGAGAAGGTCTCGATCGATGGAGCGGAGGTCGTGCGAACTCGCGCGGATGTCGCCATCGACTTCGGCGGGATCGGCAAGGGATTCGGCGCCGTACGGGCACTTGAGACGCTGCGTGCGCGTGGTTGTGCACGCGCGCTGGTCGCGGTGGCGGGCGATCTCGCGGCGGGTGATGCTCCGCGCGGGACACGGGGCTGGCGCATCGAGATCGACGCCGAGCAGGGCGAAGACGAGTGGATCGAGTGCGCGAACGAGGCGGTGAGCACGTCTGGCGCGTCGGCGCAATGGGTGGAGATCGACGGCGTGCGGTATGCACACATCGTCGACCCGCGCACGGGGCTTGGTGCGACGAAGCTGGCGCAGGTGACCGTGGTCGGCCCACTCGACTGCGCCGTCGACGCCCTGTCGACGGCGCTCTCGCTGACGGAACGCGATGAGGATGCGCGGTCGATCCTCGCGAAGTTCGATGGCTACCGCGCGCGAATCGAGCGCGACGGCAAGGTCCGCTGGCTCGAGTGATCGTGCGGCTCCGGTCGCGCTGCACGCGTGGAGTGGCCATTCGGCGCATGCGCACCAGAGCGAGCAAAGGCGGCGCTCCTGATCCGAGCCCTGCTCGGATCAGCGCGCCGCCAGTTGCGAGCGCTCCACTTACGGCCGAGTCTTGCCCGGGATCGCCACCGGCGCCACCTGGCGCGGACCGAACTCCACGGAGTCCTGCATCAGGACCTCTTCGGAGTTCAGCGCCTGGTCCCACGTGACGTCCTTGCCCGAGTAGGCGGCCATGCGACCCATGATCGCGCACAGCGAGCTGTGGGCGACCTGCTCGGCTTCGTTCAGCGGCAGGTCCTTGAGGATCGCATTCTGCAGGTCGACGTGCTCCTGGGTGTAGGGGTCGGGCTGCTTGCCGCTGAAGCGCCAGGCGTTCTTGCCGAAGATCTCGGCGTAGCCCGAGTGCATGCGCACGGTGCCCTCGGTGCCGTGGAACATCTCCTCGACCTTCCCATCGGTTCCGTCCTGCTGGCGGCACATCGAGAAGACGAAGCGGTCGCCCGAGTACTGGAACTCGAGACCGAAGTGATCGAAGATGTGGCCGAAGAGCTTGTCGTCGGTGCGAGCCTGGCGACCGCCGACGCCGCGCACGAGCTCAGGGTGCCCACCCATCACCCACTGCATCACGTCGAGCTGGTGCACGTGCTGCTCCACGATGTGATCGCCCGAGAGCCACGAGTGATAGAGCCAGTTGCGAACCTGGTTCTCGACGTCGGTCTTGCTCGCATCGGGCGCGACATTCCACAGGCTGCCCATGTTCCAGTAGACGCGTCCGGCGACGACGCGGCCGATCGCGCCCTTCTCAAGGCGCTGCATGCACTCGACGTAGCACTGCTCGTGGCGACGCTGCGTGCCTGCGACGACCTTGAGGTTCTTGGTTCGGCTGGCGAGGGCGCTGGCGAGGAACTTGCGCACGCCGGGACCGTCGACGGCGACGGGCTTCTCGCAGAACACGTGCTTGCCCTGGTTCGTCGCCTCCTGGAAGTGGATCGGACGGAACCCTGGCGGCGTGGCGAGGATGACGATGTCGCAGTCCGTGGCGCACGCCTTCTTGTAGGCGTCGAAGCCCGTGAAGACGCGCTCGGTCGGGATCGACTTCTGCCCGTTCTCGGCGAGCGCGTTGTTGGCGCGGGTCACGCGCTCCTCGAACAGATCGGCCAGCGCGACCACCTCGATGGTGCAGCCTGAGGTCTTGCCCGCATTGATCGCATTGAACATCGCGCCCGTGCCGCGTCCGCCGCAGCCGATGACCGCGATCTTGAGGACCGGCGCCCTCCCGAGATGCCCGAAGGCACTGGTGGCTCCAAGGATGACGGGGGAGGCCGCTGCTGCAGCGACGAAGGTTCGGCGATTCATGTTCATCTGGTTCTCCTTCATCTGGTTCTCACGCTCCGCCCGGGACGTCGCGTCGGTCACAACTCACTTCTTCTCGCAGATCACACGGAAGCCCACGAAGCCGCCGCTCGAATACCACCACTTGCTCTTGGGGAACTGCGGATCGATCTCGTTCCACTCGACGGGCTTGCAGGGATCGAGCTTGCCGCACGCGAGATCCGCCATCGAATCGAGATAGCAGCCGCCAGCGACCACACCGAGCTTCGAGCCGTCGTCCACCCATTCGCAGGCGTTGCCGAAGAGGTCGAAGAGTCCGAGCTTGTCGGCCTTCTTCGACGCCAGCTTGTGGGTCTTCTCCGTGCTGTTCTCCTTCACCCACGCGTGATCGCCGCAGTCCTTGGGGTCGATGCCCGACTGCTCGCAGAGCGCCTTCCACTCGTCGGGCGTCGGAAGGCGATAGGTCCGCCCCGTCTTGGCGCTCAGCCACTCGCAGAACTGCTTGCAGGAGAGGAATGAAGGGGAGATCACGGGGAAGCCGACGTGCCCGAACTCTCGGTCCATGCCGATGTACGGCTTCGTCGGCTTGGTGACGGCATCCGCCTTCTCGTTGCTCTTGCCGTCTGCCTTGTCGGTGCCGTAGACGAAGACGTCGAAGAGCTCCCAGGGGATCTCGCAGGTCGAGACGTAGAGCGTCGCGGGCTGCTTGGCTTCGGATGTGCCGTCGGCCTTGGCGGGAGTGCTGGCGGGCCCCTTGAACGGCACGAGATCGATCACGAACGTGCAGCCGTCGACTGCCTGCTTGAAGGGCTCGTCCTTGGGGGTTGGCTCGGCCGACGTCATCGCGAGCCCAGCCAATGCAAGGGCAACGGCAAAGGCGGCGCGCCGAAGCACGCGGCCTTGAGTTGGTCTCGGAACTGAACTCGAGATGGAGCGCGAGACGGTGCTCGAGGAACAAACGGTCGGGGTCGCTTCCATCGCGCCGCGGATTGTTGCGTTCGCGAGGCGGAAAAGCAACCGTCTGCCCGATTAAGTCCAGTTGTTGAGCACGATCGAGAGGTCCGCGGCATCGGTCGTGCCATTGCCGTCGAGGTCGCTGGCTCCCGGCGAGCCCCAGCCGTTGAGGAGCGCCGCAAGGTCGCCGCCGTTGACAAAGCCATCGCCGTTGATGTCGCCGGGGACGCTTGCTGTGCACACGGTGTTGGTGATCTTGAAATCGTCGATCGCCGCCTCGACCAGCGAGCCGGTCGCAAGATCGCGCGCAACGAAGCGCACGCGCACGTTGGCGGTCGGCGTGATGAAGTCGCGCACGCGCCACTGGTGGCGCGACCAGGTGTTGTTGCTGGTCGCGAGGTCGAGCATGGTCACCCAGGTCGTGCCGCCATCGGCGGAGATCTGGATCGGCATCGAGTCCGCATTCGGCGCGCCGCCCTGGTTGTTCGAGTACCAGTACCAGTACTCGATCACGGGGTCATCGATGCTCGTCAGGTTGTAGATCGGCGACAGCAGCGTGGTGATGCCGCCGTCGACGTCCGCAGCGCCATCGGCGCCACCGACCACTCCCTGCCCTGTCACCCAGCAGATCGTGCCGGATACGGAGTGATCGAGCTCAGGCTGCGCGATGGTGCCGACAGGATCGACGCGCGTCCAGATGCCCGCGGTCGCGGTATCGCCCGCAGCGCCGCCGACCCATCCGTCCGCAGTCTCGAACTCGCTGTTCACGATCGTGGTCTGCGAGATGACAGCCAGCGCGCTGCGCGTGGCCGGATCGATGTCCGTCGCGCCCGCGCTGTTCTGGATCTGGAAGCTGTAGTTCGCCGTGGTGAGGCACGGGATGGCGGGGAACGTGCCGCGGTAGTTGTTGCCACCGAGGCTGGTCAGCGCGGAGGTCACGCTCGAGGTCCCCCACGTCGTCGTCATCGACGCCGAGGCGGGATTGAGCACGGCGTTCCCGATCGGGGCGATGGTGACGTTGACCGTCGAGCCGCCGGCGGGATTGATGGTCGCTGGCGGCGCAGCGACGGAGTACGTCGCGAACGGATCCTGGATCGTCCAGACGAACAGACCGCGCTCGATGTCGCTGCCGATCACGGTGCCGCTCGGGAAGAACGGCCAGATGTTCCACAGTCCGTTGAACTGCGCGGTGTCGGAGCCCGGGAAGGTGTCGAAGAACGCCTTCTCAGGCGGGTTCAGCCGGCTCACGCTGAGGTCGAACACGCGCATGCCCGAGCGGTAGTTCGCTTCGTAGAGCAGCGAGCCGCGCACGAAGAGGTTGTGCCCGACGGCAGCATTGCCGTTGGTGAAGGTGCCGGCGAAGGTCGGCGCGCTGAGGTTGGTCACGTCGAGCACGATGGTGGTCGTCACCGTGACGGTGTTGCCCTCGTCAAGCTCATCGTTGATGTAGAAGTACTGCTGCTGCTCGTCGAGCCAGCCCTGGTGGCAGTAGCGCGCATTGGGATACGTCGTGTACGACAACTGAACCGGCGCCGCCTTGTTGGTGACGTCGACCACGTAGAGACCGGTGTTGACGTTGCCTGAGTTCTGGCCACCGCAGCAGAAGGCGATCTGGCGCCCCGCGTAGGGCCCCGTGGTGAAGGTCTTGACCTGCGCCTCGTGGACGTACACCGTGCTCCACGCTCCGACATACGTGGGGGCGCCCGGATTGACGTTCAGATCGTAGATGCGCAGTCCCGTCGCCCCGCCGCCCGCGCGGTAGAGGTAGCCGCTGACCTCGTCGAGGGCGAGCGTGTGGGTGGCGGCGGTCGTCGCGGTCGGCTCAAGCACCGTGCCCACGAGGGTCACGACGCCATCGATGTGCAGGCGACCGATGTTCATGACCTGGATGCCGCTGCCCGCCTCGCTGGCCGCGTAGCAGAAGCCGTTGAAGACGCGCACGTCGCGCCAGAGGCTGGTCGGGCCGGTGATGAATGCCTTGAGCGTGGCAGCGCCGGGATTGGTGATGTCGACGAAGGCGGTTCCGCTCGAGAGACCGATGATCGCGAACTCGGCTCCGTTCGGCGCCACGTAACCCCAGCACGAGTTTCCGCTGGTCGCCGCCGGCGAGAGATCCGCGAGCGGCAGCCAGCTCCTGAGCTGGACGCCGTTCGAGTCGAATGCGCCCGCCACGGAGCCATCGATCGGCTTGCCATCGACCTCGCGCCAGCCCGGACCGCGATATGGCTTCATGCGGTCGCGCACCTTGGCGTCATCATGGGCGAAGGTCGACGACGTGAGCGCGGCGACGGCAAGCGTTGCAAGGAGGGTCTTGGCGAAGGAGATCTTCATCTGGTCGGTCCTGGAGGAACTGAAGCGGGCAACTTCCAAGCGGGGGCGATGGAAGTCTCGGGGCTCCGCGGCGATGGAAACACGCGGGATTCTGGGCAGGAAATCTGAATCCGAACATAGCCCAAGGCATGGGCAATCCGCCCTGAACGGGCAACTCAGGGCAAGATTTCGCAGGTTACCGCCCCGAGGGTGCAGATTGACCGTCAGAAGCCGCAACATTGGGCGGGTTCCACCACTGGTCGGGGGCCGACTTCGGGGTCAGCGATCGCAGAAACGCGACCAGATCGGCCTGTCCCGCGTCCCCGAGCCCGAGCGGGACCAGCACCGACTCTCCGTGATGTCCCACGGGACTTGCACCCTCGAGGGTGTCGTAGAAGCGGACGACGTCCTCCAGAGACGCCGCGCGGCCGTCGTGCATGTACGGCGCGGTGAGCGCGACGCCCCGAAGCGGCGGCGTGCGGAACTGGCCGAAGAGCTCACCGGACCGGCGCAAGCCGCGCACCATGGCGGCGCGCGGCGAGTCGGGCGCGTCGCTGAAGGCGCCCGCCGAGTTGAAGGGATTCGCCTGAACGAAGTCGACGGCGGCAAGCCGAGCCGGATCGTCGGGCACCCTGCCGTTTGCGCCCGCGAGACCGAGCGCATGGAACTCCTCGTCGGTGAAGCTCGGCCCGCGATGGCACTGGTAGCAGCCGCCCTTCGAAACGAAGGTGGCGAGCCCACGACGCGCGGCGGGATCGAGGGCGCTGAGCGAGGCCGCGGCTTCGGCCCGCGATTGATTCTTGAGCGCAGCCACGAAGCGATCGATCGGCGCCTCGGGTGAGACAAGCTTGCGCTGATACGCACCGAGCGCCTTCAGGATGTTGGTGGTCGTCGCATCGCTCGCCGACTCCGGCATCGCGCCAAACACACGCTCGTAGAGGGCACGCAGCACTGGATCGCCGCGGACGACATCGTGCGCACGCGCCCGCGAGCCGCCCATCTCGGCGGGATTCTCAAGTGGCGAGAGCGCCTGCGACCAGACCGAGTCGAACTTGCCGTCCCAGCCGTTCCAGCGGCGGCGCGCAGCGTCGACCACGGTCGGCGTGTTGCGGCGTGCCGTGCCGATCCCCACGCCGAGCGGCTTTCCGTCGGTGAAGTACTTGGCGGGATCGTGGCACGTCGCGCAGGACACGCCCTTCGGCGAGAGGCGCGTGTCGAAGAAGAGCCGATGGCCGAGTTCGGCGGCGTCAGCGTCGTCGGCGAAGCGATTGGTCGGGTCGGGCGGAAGCGCCGGCATCGGCGACATGCGGGCGATGCGCGCCACTTCCTCATCGCTGAGCGTGGCGAGCTCGGGCGGCAGGCGGTCGCGGGCGATCGCTGGCGCCGCGTTCTGCGCGAAGAGCAGGCTGATGGCGATGATCGCGCTACTCGACATCGATGAACCACTGCGTGCGCTCGAGCACGCCGTCCTCCTCGGTATCGAGCGAAAGCACCCAGCGTCCCGGCATGTGCAGCAGCATGCCCGACGCGACGACGAGCTCCTGACCGTTCCACTGCCCCGCACGCGTCATGGTGGGGACGAGGTTCATCCCGTGTCCATGGTGCGGCATCTCGGCATCGACCATGAAGCGCACATCGGCAGCGATGGGCTTGCCATCGCTGCGTCGGATGGCGAAGCGCATGTTGAAGGGTTCCGCGTCGGGAATCGAGCCTGCCTCGGGCTCCCACGAGGCAACGTAGGTCTTGTCGGCGGACTCCGCGGAGATCGCCTTCGGCGAGGGCTGCCACGAGGAGGTCGCCGGCGCGGCTTGGGGCTGCGGAGCGGTCGTGCGGCCACCGCTTTCACCGCACGACGCTGCCAGCGCGCAGAGCAGGATGACCGCAGGGCTGCGACGCGTCACGACTCGCCTCCCTGCTTCGGACGCGAATCGGGCGTGCTCGCGGGCGCTGCACCCGGCGAGCCGCGGCGCTTCTGGTCGAAGTACCGACCCATGCTTCCCGTCAGGTTCCATGCGAATCCATCGCCGAAGCGCTGGAAGCGATGGTTGCCTCGGTCGACGACGATGAGTCCCTTCGGCGAACCTGCGATCGCACGCGGCTCGTAGAACTGCTCGTCGAGTTCGCCCCGCTCGCCGACGAGCCGCGCCGAACCATCGCGCGTGCTCACGATGCAGGCGTCACGCGCTGCGTCGGAGACCACGAGGAGGCCGTCGGGTCCGAAGGCGACGCCGGTCGGGCACACGAACACGACGCCACCGAGATCGGCGAGCGCCGTCCACGGACCGCCGCCGTCGCGGAAGAAGACGCATCGGGCGACGGGATCGGCGATCGCGAGACGCCCATCCTCGGAAAGCGCGAACTCCTCAGGCGCGCGCACGGCGTCGGGCAGGCGCTCGATGGTTCCTGCGCGGAGCCTGGGGTCGGCGGAGATGATGGCGCGATTGGCCGCGTCGAGCAGCAGCACGCGCGAAGAATCTGCTGGATCGAAGGCGATGTCGGTGATCGCGGGAGTCCGAAGCGGGAAGAACCCGCTCGCGTTCAGCCGCGACGTGAATCGCGCGAGGTCCATCGACCGCACGAGCCGAGGCATGAACATGTCGAGCACGGGCGGCTTCGAGCGGTCCCAGACCGTCTCGAAGACCTCGAGCTTGCCGCGCCCGCGATCGGCGACCCACACGCGCGCGGTCTTCGGCTCGACGGCGATCGCGGAGACTTCGGTGAAGCGCAACGTCATGGCGCCGAGTCCACCGATGACTGCCATGTGGATCGGCGGCGTCGTGCGCGCGTCGAGCAGCGCGACCCCTTGCGATTCGGTGTCGACGAGGACAAGGAGATCCTCCGCGCACGCGACGTCGGAGCCGAAGTGGCTGGTGATGAACTCGTAGCCGCCGACCGCGTCGGGCGGATTCTCCTCGGGCTTCAGCGTGAAGAGCTGCACGCGATCCTCGAAGGGCTCCGCGACCGCGAGCATCGTGCCGGCTGCATCGACCGCGACGCTGCGCGGGTAGTGGATGCGCCCATCGCCCTGCCTCGGAAAGAGCGCGTGCATGCCGAAGAAACTCACGAACGCGCCGTCCTCGCCGAGCACCTGCACGCGATGATTCATCTCGTCGGCGACGACGAGGCAGCGCCCCGCTGCGCCGCGCTCGATCAGCGCGACGTCGCACGGGCAGTTGAACTGGCCTGGGTTCGTGCCCCGCTCGCCGATCGCGCGCGGCGTTTCGGCAAGCCGACCGTCCTCCGTCACCGGGAAGTGCCAGAGGCAGTTCGCCAGCCGATCGGCGACGTAGACCGACCCGTCGGCCGCGACGTCGAGCCCCTGCGGGTCGCGGAGGATGCCCGCGCCCACCCGCTGCAGTTCACGGCCTGTCTGGTCCATGACGAAGATCGCGCCGAGCCCCGGGTCGGATACGACCAGGTTCGATCCACGCCACGCGATGCCGGACGGGGTGCGCAGCCACTCGAATCCGAGCCGCGTGCGCGTCGCTCCCCCGACCGCGATGAGGAGCACCGCCCCTGCGCGGTCGGCGACGGCGATGACTCCGTCGTTGGAGACGTCGACATCGGCCGCGAATCCCAGTTCCGCGGTGCGCTGGCTGCAGGTCCCGTCCTTCACGGTCCACCGCGACAGTTGCGATGCGCTCCATGCCGGCGAGCCCTGACGCGGCAACGCCTCGGGCGAACAGACGAGGAAGGCATCTCCGTCGAACGTGACCGCGCAGGCGCCACGAAGATCGCCGCGGGTCTGGAAATGATCCGCGCCCTTCGGGCATTCCGCGCCTGCGAGCGCATGGAGGACGACGGAGACGATGAGCGTGTGCACGGGCACGATCGAGTGTATCGGCACGATCGCGGAAGTTGCTACCTTTCGCGACGATGACGACCCACGCGGCTCCCGACCACAGCCCGACCGCAGGCAATCGGCTCACCCGAGCGATCGCGGTGGTCGGCACGCTTGCAATCCTCGCCCTGCTCTTCCTCGCCCCGCATGGCGAGGCTGCGCACGCGGCGATCCCAGGTAACTGGTGGCTCGGGGTGCTGCCATTCGCCGGGCTTCTCGCCGCCATCGCGGTGTTTCCGCTGGTGCCGGCGATCGCGCATTGGTGGCATTCGAACCTGAACCGCTACCTGGTGTCGCTCCTTGTCGCTGGGCTGGCCCTCGCGTACATCGGCCTCGAGCACGGCGCCCTCGGCGTCGGCAATGCCCTGCACCACGCGGTTCCCGCCGAGTACGTGCCGTTCATGTGCCTGCTGTTCGCGCTCTACGTGATCGCGGGCGGGCTGCGCATCGAGACGCCGTTCGACGGGCATCCGCGCGAGAACCTGACGCTTCTCGCCGTCGGCGCCGTGGCAGCGAGCTTCGTCGGCACGACCGGCGCAGCCATGGTGCTGATCCGGCCGCTCATCGAGTCGCTGCGGCGGCGGAAGTACCGCGCGCACTCGGTCGTGTTCTTCATCTTCATCGTCTGCAACTGCGGCGGCTGCCTGCTGCCGATCGGCGACCCGCCGCTCTTCATGGGCTACCTGCGCGGCGTGCCCTTCGGCTGGACGCTCGGGCTCTGGAAGGAGTGGCTGATCGTGAACGGGCTGCTGCTCGTTGCGTACGCAGCGATCGACTCATGGCTGCACACGAAGG
>JBEGLX010000075.1:0-19122 GCA_041183345.1 Planctomycetota bacterium | reverse complement strand
TGTCGCTGCACTGGCCGTTGCCGTTGTCTCCCCAGCATGCGACCGATCCGTCCTGCTTGAGGGCGACGGTGTGGGAGCCGCCCGCCGCGACCGATTGGACGGCGCCCAAGCCGGCGGGGACGTTGCACTGGCCGTTGCCGTTGTTTCCCCAGCATGCGACCGATCCGTCCTGCTTGAGGGCGACGGTGTGGGAGCCGCCCGCTGCGACCGACTGGACGGTGCCGAGGCCGGCGGGGACGCTGCACTGGCCGTTGCCGTTGTATCCCCAGCAGGCGATGCTTCCATCCGCCTTGAGGGCGACGGTGTGGGAGTAGCCCGCCGCGACCTTCAGCACATTCCCGTCGATATCCCTGTCGCTGTGGTAGTACTCACTGCCCCACCCCGCGATGCCCTGCGCGCGCGCGTCGAGCGCGCACCAGCACTCCATCAACACCGAAACCGCCACCACAAATGCCGATCGGATCGAGCTTCGCGCTGCCATGGTTCAACTCCTCAAGTCACCGACGAACCTTCCCCGATTTTGGGGACATCACATTCTGCCACGCAGGGCGGCGATGCACGCCTTTCAAATGTGAAAATCACGCCGATTGGGCAAACACCGGGGCTAGGCCCCCGCGGCCACCCGCAGCACCGAAACCGCGAACAGCGGGGCACTTGCAGCCACCGCGACCGCGACCAGCGCTGCACCAGCGAGCATCAACGCAGCCTCGACCGCCAGGAACAGCGCCACCCGCGCCCGAGAAGCGCCGAGTCGACGCATGAGGGCGAGTTCATCAGCGCGCAGGCGGATCGACAGCGCGAACGCGCTCGCGGCGACGAGTCCCACGAGAAGTGCCGCACCCACAGCGACGGCACCGAGCACGCGGCCAACCCCGAAGATCCGCTCGAGCACGCGCTCTGCGAACAGGTCTGGCCGCACGAGCTGGAGCTTCTCGTCCTTGCCTGTGAACCGCCCCAGAAGAATCGCCTGCGCCTTCGCGTCGGCTGGGTAGACGAGCGCGCCGTCGATGGGGAAGTCGTCGATCGAGCCGTGGAAATGGAAGTCGGGTGCGACGCCCTTGGCGGCAGCGCGCTCGATCGGGAGCGCTTCGCCGGCGATCGTGTTGCCGTCCTTCGCGCCGATCACGGCGCCCGCGGTCGTGCTTTTCGCGGGCTCGTCGTGGCGATGGCCGAGTCCGCGGATCGACCACATGGTGCGGAGGTCGACGAAGACGGCGCGGTCGTCGGGCGAGTTCGTGGGCGGGAGAACGCCGACCACGGTGAGCTCGAGGGGGAACACGCCCGCGAGGTTCGACAGCGATTCTGGGTCGGTGAAGAGTGTCGCGCCTTCGGCAAGCGCGAGTTCGCGCGCTGCGGTGGCGCCGACGACGCACTCGCCGATGGTGGCGAACACACGCCCTGACGCAGGTGCAAGCCCTGCGCGCTCGAAGTAGTCGAGCGTCGTGCCGACGATCGCTGCCTTGCGCGCGGTCGCGCCGACCGCGATCGGAATCGATTGCCCAAGCCGCTCGCCTTCGACGCGCGCGAGGTCGTGCATCGCAAGTCCCGCCGGCGGATTCGCCGCGAAGAACATCGCGCCGAACACGAGGTCGGACTCGCTGCCCTTTGCTCCGAGGACAAGCGGCGCGAGCCGCGCGCGCGTGCGCATGTCGGATGACGCCTGCTCGAGCAGCGACGAGAGAGCCAGCGGAATGCCCAGCGAGATCCCGAGCACGACCACGAGCAAGGCGCTCCGCCGCCACGAGTGCCGCAGCGACGCCATGGCGAGGAACGCAGCGTGCCGGAGGGTGGTGGCCGCCGCGACCATCATGGGCCGCCTCCGATCTCAAGCGACGACCCGAGCAGCGGCAGGATCGATTCGTCGTGCGTGGCGACGACGAGCGCCGCGCGCGCGTGGGCGCATGCGCTCACGAGCAGCTCCGCGATGGTGCGCTTCATGCGCGGGTCGAGGTTTCCCGTCGGTTCGTCGGCGAGGACGACGGGCGGCTCGGTGATGAGCGCGCGCGCGATGGCGACGCGCTGCCGCTCGCCGTGCGAGAGCCGGTCGATCGAGCGCGATTCCTTTCCTTCGAGTCCGACGCGTGCGATGAGTTCGCGCGCGCGCGTCCGCGCCGCGGCGTCGAGTTTCAGGTGATCGTGCAGCCGCAGCGGGAGGAGGACGTTCTCGACGACATCGAGGCTGGCGACAAGCTCGAACGTCTGGAAGACCTGGCCGATCGCTGTCCCACGGACGCGACGACGGTCTGCCTCATCGGCGCCGAACGGTCGCCCAAGCACGCGGACCTCGCCCTCGGTCGCGACGAGCTCGCCCGACAACAGCGCGAGCAGGGTGCTCTTTCCGCAGCCCGACGGCCCGCGGACGGCGAGCGACTCGCCTGCACGCAGGGCGAACGCCGGGGTCGACAGCCGAAAACCCGTTTCAGGACGCACAAACACGAGGTCTGTGGCCTCGATCCGCGGCGTCTGGTCGGTTTCCGACGGGGTCATTGAGGACAGGGTACCGCC
The DNA here is from genome assembly GCA_041183345.1 of Planctomycetota bacterium. Lineage (GTDB taxonomy): Bacteria > Planctomycetota > Phycisphaerae > Phycisphaerales > SM1A02 > QWPT01. Next base: position 16,617 of record JBEGLX010000075.1, on the reverse strand, counting down.
CGCGCCGATAGTCGGAATCATGCGTTTCCGACCCAAGACCCGCCGAATCATGATGATCGCCTTCGCGGTCGTCGCCATCACCGCCATGGTGCTGCCATCGACCCTTCCGACGGTCGCTGGCTGCGTCCCGCCGAAGGAGCGCAAGGCGCCGACCACAGCGCCCGCGACGCCTCCCGCCGGCCCCGTCAGCGTGCATACGCCGAATGCGCCGGTCACGTCGATCGTGCGCGCCCTCGCGCCGACGGCGGTCGTCTCCGGTCCGTGGGCGTCCGCAGATGGCGACCCCGCGTACTGGAAGCCGACGAGCTCGGACATCGCGCGCGTGCAGTCGGTTGAGCTCATCGTGCTCAACGGAGCTGGCTACGAGCCGTGGGCGCAGCAGGCTGCGCTGCCGCGCGCGCGCACGCTCGAGCTCGCGCAGAGCGTGCGCGACGAGCTCATCGAGGAGCAGGGCGAGACGCACAGCCACGGCCCGGAGGGCGAGCACTCGCACGCTGGATTCGCGTTCACGACCTGGCTTTCGCCTGCGATCCTTCGGGAGCAGGCGCGCGTGCTCGCTGCCGAGCTCGCGCGCCTTCGTCCGACGGAGAAGCAGGCGATCGACGCCAAGCTCGTCGAGCTCGACGCGAAGCTCGATGAGCTCGACGCAGAGCTCAAGGAGCTCGCGCGCGCCCAGCCGAGGTGGCTCGGCTCGCATCCCGTGTACCAGTACCTCGCGCAGGCGGGCGGGCTGACCATCGACTGCGTGCATTGGGAGCCCGGCGAGATGCCGCTCGAGATCGAGTGGACGAAGTTCCGCCAGTTGCGCGCGAACGCGCCGATGCCGAAGGCATGGATGCTCTGGGAGGGCGAGCCTGGTCAGGCAATCCGCGACCGGCTGGCTGCGGAGGCTGTCGAGGTCGTCGTCTTCTCGCCGCTTGGCGCTGGAGACGCTTCGGGCGGCGACTTCCTTGCCTACTTCAAGGACCGCCTGAAGGCGATGCGGCAGGCCGTCTCGGCGTAGCGCGGGCGGACTCTCGGCTACCATGCGGGGATGCTGATTCGACGCTGTTTTGTCGCGCTGCTTGCGCTTTCGCTTGCTCCCGCCGCCGTCGCCCAGACGGAGGCGAAGAAGGACGCCCAGAAGGAAGTCCGTCCTGCGGGAATCTGGTACGGCGCCAAGGAGGCGCGCCCGAAGCAGAAGGGTGCGATCCGCCTCGCGTGCTACAACGTCGAGAACCTCTTCGACGATTTCGACGATCCCGCGCTCGCCGGACAGAACGACGACAAGGACGAGACGACGAGCGAGGCGCGCCTGAAGGCGCTCGGCGAGATGATCCGCAAGCTCGACGCCGATGTGCTCTGCCTCGAGGAGGTCGAGTCGAAGCGCGCGCTCGAGTGGTTCCGCGACCGCTACCTGAAGGGGCTCGGCTACGACCACATCGCGAGCATCGACGCCGGCTACTTCCGCGGCGTCGAGCAGTCGGTGCTGTCGCGCATCCCGATCGAGAACGCCCGCGTCTACAACGGCGAGGACCGCGTCATCAGCGACATGGCGCCGCGCTGCTCCGAGGATGCTGCGAAGCGCCTCGGCGGCGAGTGGTCGCCGCCGAACAAGAGCTCGCCGAGCGAGCAGTTCCAGCGCTCGCCGCTGCGCGTCGACCTGAAGGCGAAGGACGGCTACGAGCTCACCGTGTTCGTGTGCCACTTCAAGGCCGGCGGGCGGGACTTCGCCCAGCAGCGCGAGTACGAGGCGCTCCAGGTCGAGGAGTTCGTGAGCGATGTCATGGCTGCGAACCCCGACGCCAACGTCGCCGTCGTCGGCGACTTCAACGCGCTTCCGAACGACATGGCGACGAAGGCGCTGCGCATGAGCACGCTCGGGCTCGTGAGCGCGTACGACTGGCGCTTCGACAAGAAGGGCGACAAGGACCTCTACACCACGCACGCGAGCGGACGCGCGATCGACTTCATCGTGATGTCGCCGGGTCTCGCGGCGGACTGCGTCGAGAACTCGTACTTCGTGCTCGGCACGCTGCATGCGGCGAGCGACTGGGATTGGCGCAAGGCCGACGAGATTCCCCCGCCCGCGGGCTACGCCAGCGACCACTCGCCGGTCGCGATCGACCTGGTGACGAAGCCCGACAAGCCCGCGAGCGCATTCTCGAAGGAGAAGCCGAAGTTCGAGGAGAAGAAGCCGGCGACGGCCGACGCGCCGAAGGGTCTTCGCCCGCTCGACGGTGGCAAGAAGGCGCCTGCGGATGCCGTTGCGCTGGCGACGAAGCTCCAGTCCGCAGGGTGGATCTACGTGATGCCCGAGCCGAAGAGCAAGGCTGCCAAGTGGGGGAACACCGACACGCGCACGACGTGGTTCCCCGGCTACTGGAAGAACGCGAAGTCTGGCGCGACGAGCATTGCTCAGCCGGGCGAGTCCGACGGCTTCAAGGGCGATGGCGAGGCGAAGCCGAAGTGGAAGGATGGCGGATCGCCGAAGGCGCCGAGTTTCGTCGAGTGGCTCTGCTCGACCGAAGGCGGCATCGCGCCGGAGTGACCCGGCACAACAGTGATGCGGTGCCAGGCACCGCGATCAGCCCTGGCCGAGCAGGCGCATCACTTCGGTCACATCCTTGTCGCCGCGGCCAGAGACGTTGATGACGAGGTGCTCCTCGCGCTTCATCGCCCGCGCCGCCATCATCGCGCCGTGGATCGCATGCGAGGTCTCGAGCGCGGGAATGATCCCCTCGAGCCGCGCGAACAGCTGGAACGCCTCCAGCGCCTCGGCGTCGGTCGCGGCGAGGTACTCGACGCGCTTCGTGTCCTTCCACCAGCTGTGCTCCGGCCCGACGCCGGGGTAGTCAAGCCCGGCGCTGCACGAGTGCACGTCCGCCGTCTGCCCGAACTGGTCCTGCAGCACGTAGCTCATCGAGCCATGCAGCACGCCGGGCGTGCCCCACGTGAGCGGCGCTGCGTGGTCGCCCGGCTTCGCGCCGCGCCCACCCGCCTCGACGCCGATCAGGCGCACGCCCGCATCGTTGACGAACGGATGGAACACGCCCGCTGCGTTCGATCCGCCGCCGACGCACGCCACCACCGCGTCGGGCAGCCGCCCGAGCTTCTCGAGGCACTGCGCGCGGCACTCGCGGCCGATCACGCTCTGGAAGTCGCGCACCATCATCGGGAAGGGATGCGGTCCGACCACCGAGCCGATGATGTAGTGCGTCTTGCCGACCGAGCCCATCCAGTCGCGCATCGCCTCGTTGGTCGCGTCCTTCAGGGTCTTCGATCCAGAGTCGACCTCGATCACCTTCGCGCCCATCAGGCGCATGCGGAAGACGTTGAGCTTCTGCCGGCGCACGTCCTCGCTGCCCATGTAGACGCAGCACTCGAGCCCGAAGCGCGCGCACGCGGTGGCGGTCGCCACGCCATGCTGCCCCGCGCCCGTCTCGGCGATGATGCGCGTCTTTCCCATGCGCTTCGCGAGCAGCGCCTGCCCGAGCGCGTTGTTGATCTTGTGCGCGCCCGTGTGGGCGAGGTCCTCGCGCTTGAGCCAGATCTGCGCGCCGCCGGCGTGCGCGGAGAGCCGCGGGGCGGGCGTGAGCTGCGTCGGGCGCCCGACGAACTCGCGCAGCAGGCGGTCGAGCTCGCCCTGGAACGCGGCGTCCGACTTGGCCTCGCGGTACGCGGCATCGAGCTCCTCGAGCGCCGCGACCAGCGTCTCGGGAACATATCGCCCGCCGAAGGCGCCGAATCGGCCGCTCGCGTCAGGCACGCTCGAATGATCGATCGCTCGCGTCATGTGGATGCCGGCTGCTGGAGCCCCGACGGCTTCGGGCGCAGGAAGAGCGCCATCACGGGGCCAGACAGAGCATAGACCACGAAGCCCGCAGCAAGCGTCTCGCGCGGCCACCAGATCGCGAAGAGGACGGGCAGCACGACTCGGATGAGTCCCGGGAACGTCCGACGCGACCGCAGCACGCGGTTCACGAAGTGCGAGTAGCGGATGCTCGACACCATCGCGAAGGCGACGATGAGCATGACCGCTGGAATCCCGAGCGCTGCTGCGCGCGCAAAGGCGAGGCCGTCCTCGATGCCCGCGTGCTGGTGCAGCAGGTACTGGTGGAGCACGATCAGGCTCGCCACCGTGCCGCCCGCGCCAGGCGAGGGAAGACCCTTGAAGTAGAAATGGTCCTCCGCCTTGTCGCTGCGCACCTCGGCGTTGAAGCGGGCGAGGCGGAGCGCGGTGCAGCAGACGTAGAACGCTGCGATCGCCCAGAGCAGCTTCGCGTAGGGCTGGTCGGCGGGTCCGAGGATCTCGTGCCCGCCCGTCGGTCCGTAGTAGTGGCTCACGAGCCGCAGCGTCATGAACGCGGGCGCGACGCCGAAGGTGATGACGTCGGCAAGGCTGTCGAGCTGCGCGCCGAGGTTCGAGGTCGATCGCGTGAGCCGAGCGACCGTCCCGTCGATCGCATCGAAGAACATCCCGAGGAAGATCAGCCCGCCCGCGAACGAAAGCGTCGAGTAGCCGAACGCCGTGTCGTCGATCTCCTTCGCCGCGTAGTGGATCGCCGCGAAGCCGCAGATGACGTTGCCGAGGGTGAGAAGCGTCGGCAGCACGCTCGCCACGCGCCGCCGCCTGCGCCGCGGCCGTCCGTCGGGACGGAGCGCCTGGCTCGGGTTGTCGCCCGCTTCGCTGGTCATGGCTCTGCCTCGCTCATCGCGCGCGGCAGGATATCCGCGAATCCGGCGGTGACGATGAGGATCGTTGCCCGGCCCTCGATCGCGCGCTCGGCAAGCATCAGGGCGGCGACCGTGGGCGGCGGCAGCACGTCAAGGGACTTCGAGCCCTCCTTCTCAGGCGGCACGATCGGCTTCTCGAGGATGACGAGGGCTTCGTCGGGCGCAAGCTCGACCTGCGCGCGCCCGCCGTCTAGCTCGCGCGGGCGCGCCCGCGGCTGGCTCGGGTCGAGGTTGAAGCGCTCGGGGCGGGCGTCCTCGGTGGTCAGGCGGACATCGACGCGCGCGCGCGCGCCGTCGACGGTCGGGAAGCACCAGCCGCGCAGCCAGAGCCGCACGATCGAGTTGCCGAGCGACCGCGGCCGCCCGTTGAAGAACACCGTGCGGCCGCTGTCGACGCGCAGGTTCTCGATGTCGGCCCAGTCAGGAAGCATGCCGAGCCGCGTCGAGTGGATCTGGAACGAACCGCCGAGCAGTTCCTGCAGGGTGACGATGTCCGCGAGCTTGGCGCGGTAGATCTCGAAGCCGCTCTGCCCGAAGCCCGAGTCGATGAGCTCGACCGTGCCCTGGGTGATCGCCTCGGCGAGACCGTCGCGACGGGCCTTCGGATCGATGGGCACGAACCAGCGGTGCAGCTCGAGCCCGGGCGCCGTCGACACCGTCATCCGCGCGGGCGGGGCTTCGCCAGCTTGGAGCGTCAGGGCAGGTCGTTGGCCCGCCGAGCGCGTTCCGGACGCACACGCGCCGAGCGCGAGCAGGGCGCCCGCACCGGCGATCGAGATCATTTGGAACGCGCCGCGCTGCACGCGCCTACTCCCACGTGCGCGCGGGCGCGCCATTGATCCGGTCGATGAGCGCGCGCAGGCGGCTCCACGCACGGCGGTTGAAGCGGAAGGCGATGCGCGGGAGGTCGCGGTGCTCCTCCTCCTCCTCGAACGCGCCAACGCGGCGGAAGGTCGAATCCTTCTCGCAGAGATCGGCGCGGAAATCGCGCTCGAGCGCGCCGAGCTCCTCGTCGCTGAGCTCGGTCTGGAGGCGCAGCACGAGATCCTTGCCGACGAACCGCATCGAGTGGTAGCGGCGGTAGAACGCAACCAGCTCCGCGACCGCGGCGTCGACGTCGCGGTGGATCGAGTAGAGCCCGCGGTCCTCGGGCGAGATCAGCCTGCGCTTTGCAAGCGGCAGCACGCAGCCCTTCTCCCAGTCGCTCCAGTAGTCGCCGCCCTGGTGCTCGAGCATGACCACGGGCACGAGGTTCGACTTGCCGGTCTGGATGAGCGTGAGCGCCTCGAAGAGCTCGTCCTGCGTGCCGAAGCCGCCGGGAAACGCTGCGACAGCGTCCGAGTGCGCCATGAACATCAGCTTGCGGGTGAAGAAGTAGCGGAAGTTGATGAGCTTCGGGTCGCCGTCGATCACGCTGTTCGCGCCCGCCTCGAAGGGCAGGCGGATGCGCAGGCCGAAGCACTTGTCGACGTCGGGGCCCTCGTGGCCCGCCTTCATGATGCCATCGCCGGCGCCGGTGATGATCATCATCCCCGCGTGCGAGATCGCGCGGCTGAAGTCGCGCGCCATCGCGTAGTCGGGGTCGGTCGGCGGCGTGCGCGCGCTGCCGAAGATCGAGATCTTGCGGGTGCCGCGGTAGGGATTGAAGATGCGGTAGGCGTGGCGCATCTCCTTGAGCGCCGTGCGCACGAGCTTGAGCTGCCCGAGGTCGGCGCCGTCGGCGACGAGCTTGAGCCCGGAGAGCATGATCTCGGCGACGAGCTCGCGCGCCTCTGGGTTCGACTTCACGCCCGTCTCGGTGAAGAAGGAATCGATGACCTTCTCGATGTGCGAGAGGTCGAGTGCGGCGGGACGGTCTGGCTTGGCTTGCTGGCTCATGAGTGCTGGCTCTGTTCCTTCCGGGGCTTCCGCGGCGACTCGTGGGTCGCGCGGTCACCGACAATCCCTCAACGCTGCGGCTTCTTCGGCTCTTGGGCGGGGTTCGCTCCCGAATCGCCGCCTTCCTTGGGCTGGCTCGGCGGATCCGAAGGGGGGCTCACAGGCTCGACGGGCGAGACGGGCGCCTCGGGGGCTGCGGAGATGCCCGGGAGGGCGGCGATCGAAGCCTTCGGCTCCGCGAGCGTGCCCGAGACATCGACCGCGAAGATCTGGCTGGTCACGCCGCCGATCACGTCGCTCACGATCGGGATCGTGCCCTTCGCGAACAGGCGCAGGCCGACCGCGAAGGTCGGAAGGTCGACCGTGCCCTTGCCCTCGAGGTCGATGGTGCCGGCGTTCATGGTCACGCGGCTCACGTCGGCGGTGTTGCCGCGGATGGTGAATTCCGCGTCGGTCGCAGAGATCGTGCTCGACATCGGCAGCATGAGCTGAGTGAGCTGGAGGACTCGCATCGCGACCGGCATCGATGCCAGGGTGGCGTTGCGGATGGTGACGCGACCGTCGCCCGTGCGCGTCTCCGCCGAGCCGGAGAGGCTTCCGGCGAGGTTGACGAGTCCGCTCAGGCGGCTCGGGTTGCGCGTGGCCTGCTCGCCCGGCTTCGCATCCGTCCGAAGCGCGTCGTAGTCGGTCTCGGCGACGCGCACGCGCGCGCGGTACGAGTCCTTGTCGAAGTCGAGGTCCGCGTTCAGGTCGAACCGCCCGAAGGCGACGTCGCCCGCGCCATCGACGATGAAGCCGCGGCCGCCGTCGCGGGTGGCGAGCGTCGCGGTCGTCGCGCCGATCGAGCGATCGAAGACGCGCCCGCCCTTCGCATTCAGCGTGGCCTGGAAGTCGATGGGCGTCGCGCCGCGCGGCTCGTAGCGAAGCCGGAGCGGAAGGTCGCCGTCGATCTCGCTGAAGCGCGTGCCCGCGCTGAACGATCCGCCCTCGATCCGCACGAGTCCGCGGAGCGTGTAGAGGTCGGGCTCGGCTGCGTTCCCGTTCTGCGGCCAGCGCAGGCCGAGGTCGTCGATGACGAGCTCGAAGCGCCGCGAGGCGAGCACATCGCGCTGCCGCGCCACCATGTCGAGCGGCGGGGGGAGCTGATCGCGCAGGGCAGGGGACAGGCCGTCGGCGAGCAGGCGCATCGATGCGAAGAGCCGATTGTCGGCCCGCGCCTCGTAGTTTCCCTTCGCCTCCAGCGAGCCCGTGTGCTTGCCGCGGATCGCGCCGTGCAGTTCGAACGCGACATCGGCGCCGTCGCCGCGGATGTGGTCGCCGTCCTGGAACGCGAGCTCGATGGCGCTGTCGGCCTGTCCGAGCGTCAGTTCGTGGGGCAGGATCGAGAAATGCTCGGCGGAGCGGCCCTCCGCGGTCGTGCTCTCGAACGTCGCGTCGAAGCGGCCGCGCGCGTTGCGGGACTTGAGGAGGTCGAGCACGCCCTTCGCGCGCTGGGTGAGGATCTCGCGCACGAGCGCGCTCTCGATCCTGCAGTCGGTGAGCACGGCGGTGAGCTTCTCCTCGCTTCCGCCCTCGGACTCGGAGAGCGGACCGCCAAGGCGAAGCGATCCGCCTGGCTGGTCGCCTTCGACGATGCGGAACTCGAGGTCGCGGGCGCGGAGCCCGTCGGCGCCGACGGCGATCGCCCCGCTGACGCGCTCGAACCGCGCGCGTGTTCCGTCAAGCGTCACCTCGAGTGCGCTCGGTGTGAGCTCGCCGCTGGTGCGCGCGCCCTCCTCATCGACGACGCGGCGGATCTTCCCGCTGATGGCGCCGCTCGGCTGGAAGCGATTGAAGCGCTTGGTCGCCTCCGCCGGATCTGCGGCGAGATAGCTTTCGAATGCGCGCCCGATCGGGATGTCGGCGAGGGTGAGGTCGATGAGCCTGTTCGGCCCCTCCAGTTCCGCGCTCGCGCTCGCAGAGATCGAGCCGTCGCCATTGCGCCCCGTGCAATCACGGACGATCGCACGTTCGGGCGTCAGTTCGATCGAGGCGGCGCAGTCGGTGAGCACGAACTCAGGCGGCCACGGCAGGCCGTCCTCCGCGAGCTGCGCGCGGCCCTTCTCATCGGGAGCCGCCGTGCCGTTGCGGAAGTCGATGCGGAAGTCGAAGCGCTCCTCGCCCGACGCGTCGGTCGCGACGGTGCCGTCGAGCGCGACGTCGCCGCTCAGGCCGAGCGCCGAAAGGAGCCTGCCCGCGGGCGCGAGGTTCGCACCCGGCCAGCCCATCGGCACCTCGCGCACCGAGTGCGGGATCGCCGCGAGAAGCGTCGGGTTGAGCGCATCGGCGCTGTCCTTGATGCGCATGTCGATGCGCAGTCCGCGCGACTTGTCGGGAAGCCGCGGGATCTCGACCTTGCCCGACACGGTCAGGAGGCCGCCAGCGGGCGTGACGGCGGTGATTCCGTCGCCGACGATCTCGATCGCCTCGTCGAGGACGAGGAACGAGCCTTTCTCGAGGCGGAGCGGGTAGGGGAAGCGCGTGAAGACGAGGCCCGCGTTGCGGACATCGACGTGTCCCGTCACCTCGACGGGCTTGCCCCAGCCTGGCTCGGAGAAGACGCGGATCTCGAAGCCGCAGCGCCCGCCGAGGCGGAATGCGCCCGCATCGCGCGAACGCTCGAGCCGCGCGCGCCGCTCGGCGTGCTCGGGGCCGTCGCCGAGGCGCGTCAGCTCCGCGCGCTGCGCGACCAGCAGGTTCTCGTCGGGCAGCAGCGCCGCCTCGCCGAGCTGCCGCGCGGCGCGCTCATCGAAGAGCAGCTGGAGCGCCTCGCGCGGTGCCTGCTCGAAGGCGCCGAAGAGCTGGGAGTCGATGGGCGCGTCCTCGCAATCGATGCGCAGGTCGATGAGCGCGCCCTGCGAGACGCCGTCGAGGCGTCCGGAGATCGCCACCTTCGCGCCCTCGGCGCCGACGCCCTCGATGCGCTCGACGAGCACGTTGTCATCGGTGAAGGTGATCCGCCCCGACACCTGCTCGAGCCGGTACGGGAACTCCTCGAAGGCGCCCGAGCCGCGCTCGAGCACGAGCTCGCCGTCGGAGTGCACTACTCCGGGAACGCCCTCGGGACTCGGCGGGTCGCGCCGGATCGAGGTGTTGACGCGGATCTTCCAGCTGGTGATGTTGAAGTCCTCGAGCAGGCGCGCGGCGGCGCGTGGCAGCTGCAGCGTGTCGGGCGCGCCTTCGGCTGGCTCGGGCGACTCGAAGGACGGGATCTCGAGGCTGATCTCGAACGGCGCGATGCGCGCTGCGTTCTCGATCCAGGTGTCGCGCTGCTTCCACTCGAACGGCGGCAGCGACTCGACTGGGAGGCGCACCTTGAAGTCGCCCTTGAAGGGGAGCGCGATCACGCGCGGATCATCCTTCCACGCGCCAAGCTGCCCGGAGACGTCCTCGAAGTGAAGCTCGTTGCGCTCGAGCCGAAGCGATCCCGTCTCGAGCTTCATGCGCGGCGTGGTGACGAGGTCGACGGCCTTTCCGCGAGCGAAGCCGCCCCAGGCGTTGGCGAGCGCGCCGCCGCTCAGGCTGTCGACCGGGAGATTGACGGCGGCGCCGCGGAGATCGATGAGCGCGAAGGGCTCGCCCGACGGCGAAGTGTCGAAGCGCGCGCGGGTCACGCGTCCGCTGACGTCGAAGTGCTCCATCCACCGTCGCACCGACAGCGGCGCGACCGCGAGCTTGCGACTGTCGATCTCGAGGTCGTCGCAGGTGACCGAGATCGCTTCCGTCTGCGGATCGAAGCTGCCCTCGATCTTGGCGATGAGGAGCTCCCCGCGGTCGTCGGGACGGCCCTTGAGCTGGAGGCGGAACGCGGTCGGGCTCTCGCTCGACGGCTGGATGCCGCCCGTGAAGCGCAGCTGGCCGAGTTCGGTGTAGCCGTCCGCCGTCGCCACGCCGTTCTCGATCACGAGGTCGTTGACCGTGATCAGGGCGGGCCGCTGCGGCGCGCCGCCCTCCGGATCGGTCGGCTTCGGATCGAGCGCGAGGATCGAGAACTGCCCGAGCTTGTCGTTCGATTCAGCGAGGCGGAGGCGGAGCTCGTCGACGTGCACCGAGCGCAGGAAGAAGTCGCCGAACAGCAGTCGAGGGATCGAGAAGTTGACCTCGATCCGGTTCGACACCAGGACTTCACCCGCGAGCCCCTCCCAGCCGGGCACGCGGATCGAGAGGTCGGACAGGACGATCGTGCTGAGTCCGCCGAAGGCGATGCGCGATGCGCGGACGTCGCCGCCGATCGCATCGGAGGCGCGCGGGAGGATCAGTCGGGCGAGCGTCGCGGGACGGGTGTAGTGATAGACCGCCCCCGCGAGCCCAAGCACGGCCAGGATGAGCACGGCGCGAAGCCATGATCGAAGCCATGATCGAGGAGACGGTCGTATCCACGTCATCCAGCGGCGGCGGGGGAGTTTCTCGGCGGAATCCATGCAGGTCCGTCGTGCGCGCGGGCGATCCGCAGCCCTGCGCCGAGGGGCTCGGATTCTACGCCAAGTCCCGAACCCAAGTCGCGGCGTGGTCGTTCTCGTATCATCAGGCTTTCCGCACGCTTGCGCGGGAAATCCCAGTCTCGGAAGCATCCTTTCCGTGCGCGGTCCCATCATGCTGTTGCCGATCAGCCCCATATTCCTGCCGAACTTCCCTGCGGGCCCCCGCGGGACTGCGCGCGTCACCGGCGCCTCGCGCAGGGTCGGGCGGGCGATCGCCGTCGAGCTCGCGCGACAGGGCTTTGGGCTCGTGCTGACCTTCCGTGTGCGGAAGGATGAATGCGCCGAGACGGCACGGCTCGCGACCGAGGCCGCCGCTGTGGCGGGACACGCGATCACCACAGCGTGCCTGCACCTCGAGCTTGCCGACGTCGGCGCCGTCGACGCCTTCGCACGCGCGCTCGAGGCGGCGTGCGCCGCGCAAGGCGCCACGCTCGACGCCATCATCCACAACGCCTCTGCGTACGAGGCGACGCCCCTCGACGCGATCGATCCGGCGGTCGTCGAGGAGTTCCATCGCATCGAGGTCGTCTCGCCGCTCGTCCTCACCGAGCGTCTGCGCGGCGCGCTCGCGTGCTCGCGGCTCGAGGGCGGCGGCGCCGTCGTCCTCTTCAGCGACATCCACGTGCTCGGTCGCGCGCGTCCAGGCTTCGCCGCCTACAACCTGGCGAAGTGCGCGGTCGAGGGGCTCGCGCGCCAGCTGGCGGTCGAGCTCGCGCCGGCGACGCGCGTCCATTGCGTCGCGCCCGGCGTGGTCATGTGGCCGGACGGATTCCCCGAGGAGACGAAGGCGCAGATCCTCGCGCGCACGCCGCTCGGGCGCGCGGGCACGCCGGAGGAAGCTGCGAAACTCGTGCGTTTCCTCGTGCTCGAGGCGACGTACTCGACGGGCGACACGATCAGGATCGATGGCGGCCGGTCACTGCGCTAGCGCGATACGAGAGACCCGTGGCGGCACAGGAGACCATTTTCGTCAAGTCTACGCCTGGCGGCGAATAATCATTTCGACAGATCGGGGCGTGCGGTGTCACGCGCGAGATGCGATTCGCGTCTTGAATTCTCACTTTGTACCGTCGGGAGCTGTGCAATACTCTCAGACTCGGCACGGCGGCGCGCGCCGCCAGGGCCACAGATGCGAGGCCGACAGCAAGAGAGAGCAACATGCCCAACCGATCTCGAACACGCTTGAAGTCGCACTTCGTTCGCGCCGTGTCCGCGTTTCTCGTAGGCGGTTGGTCGTGTCTCGGAACGAGTCTCCTCTGCGATGGTGCGGAGGCTCAGACCGTGACGGGCTGGGGTTACTACGGTTTCAGCAACATCGACAATATCCGCGATCTTGTGCAAGTAGATGGTTCCAACCACACCGTAGTGCTCGACAGCCGAGGCCTGGTGAGTTGCTGGGGACGCAACGACTACGGTCGGTGCAACGTCCCCACCGGCCTCGGTGTCGTCCGATCGGTCGCCGTGGGCGCCTACCACACCGTCGCCCTCAAGGCAGACGGGTCGGTCGCCTGCTGGGGAGGAGACTTTTACGGCCAGTGCACCGTCCCCATCGGCCTCGGCAGCGTCCAGTCGGTCGCTGCGGGCGGCAACCACACAGTCGCCGTCAAGGCAGATGGATCGGTCGCCTGCTGGGGACTAAACGGCAACGGCGAGTGCAACGTTCCCGTCGGTCTGGGCAGCGTCCTGTCGGTCGCCGCGGGCGACTACCACACCGTGGCCCTAAAGCAGGACGGAACGGTCGCCTGCTGGGGATCGAACGCTTCCGGCCAGTGCACCGCCCCCGCCAACCTCGGCAGCGTCCAGTCGGTCGCTGCGGGCGGCCGCCACACCGTCGCCCTCAAGCAGGACGGATCGGTCGCCTGCTGGGGAAGCAACAACTACGGCGAGTGCAACGTGCCCGCCGGCCTCGGCAGCGTCCAGTCGGTCGCTGCTGGCGAGCGCCACACCGTCGCCCTCAAGGCGGACGGGTCGGTCGCCTGCTGGGGCTCCAACGCCGGCAGCCAGTGCAACGTCCCCGCAGACCTCGGACCAGCCATAGCGGTTGGGGGCGGAGTGTACTCTTCATTTGCGATCCTCACCGATGGCTCGCTGACAGTCTGGGGTGATGACGCCATTCCGCCGATGCAAGGAGCTGGCGGCTACTCCTTCGTCGATAGCGGGTGTTTCTCTGGTAGTTCTCACTGGATGGGTGTCACTCAATCGGGCACCGTGGCGTGCTGGGGAAACAACTTTGACGGACAATGTGAGGTTCCACCGAACCTTGAATCGGTTTCGAAAGTGGCGGCGGGAGAGCGGCACAGCGTCGCGTTGCGATCGGACGGCTCGGTGGCTTGCTGGGGATACAACGGCAACGGCGAGTGCAACGTCCCCGCCGGCCTCGGGCAAGTGACCGATATCGATGCGGGCGAGACACACAGCATTGCGTTGGGCATTAACGGCCTGAGTTGCTGGGGATACAACGGAAACGGTCAGTGCACGCCACCGTCTACGGCGAGCGCATTGGTGGGCATTGCCGCAGGCGGTGGGCATAGCGTGGCTTTGAAGCGCGACGGGAGCGTGATTTGCTGGGGTTCGAACTTGAATGGACAGTCGGCGGTACCCCAAGACTGTCGCTCGGTAATCTCAATCTCAGCGGGAAGCCGAAGCACCGCTGCGGTTCGGGCGGATGGATCTGTTTCGTTGTTTGGTGCGGTCAGCCCCCCGAAGACCCCGATCACGAATGCGGCGCGTGTCATGCTCTTCGAAGGGAACTCGTCCGATAGGGGACTCATTCTGCGTCGGGATGGAACGGTCGATCAGTTTGGATGCGAGGAATGCCTGCCGCTTTCGGTTCAACTCAGACATGTAGTCCAGCTCGCAGGCAACCCAATTTATGGCACTGCATTTGCGCTTTCTTGCGCGCTCTCTGAGACCGTTTCCAAGCTCTCCCCGGACCTCGGCACCCTGTCGGGCACTACTCCCCGCGAGCACACGTTCAGTGGTCTGCTCCCAGCGAATGGAGCCGCCACCATCTCCGTGCGTGTCCGCGGAGATTTCGGCGCAGCGAGTGAGTTCGCTGCCCTGCGCCTCGATGGCCAACTCTGGACGGTGCTGTTCCAGAGCGGGGGAGCGGATTGTCCAGCAACTCCCACTCAGGCATCCGTAACAATCCCCGCAAAGCAGTTTGCTGCGCTCATCGCCGACGGGAGTCTGGTCGTGCGCCTCGAGGCCTCGCCGGATGTGAGCGCCGCGGAATGCGCCACGGGATTCACCGTCATCGAAGTCTCTTATCCGAGAACGCTCTCCGATTGCAATGGCAACGGTTTCGAAGACGAGTGCGAGCTATCGCTCGGAGTGTACGACTGCAACGCGAATGGCGTGCTGGATGCGTGTGATCTCTTGTCGGGATCGTCGGCCGATGCAAACGGCGATGGTAGGCCCGACGAGTGCGATGCCGATTGCAATGGCAACGGTTTTCCGGATGTCGGCGAGATCGCGCAAGGAGCCGAAGAGGATTGCAATTCCAACGGCATCCCCGACATCTGCGAGAAGCGCACGAGCATCAGCCTCTCCATGGCGTTCGCGCCGATCGGGTACGGGTATCCGGCACGTTGGACGATTCCCGCCGCCTCCGCCGCGGTCGAGCCGGTGACGCTACGCTTGCGTGCGCGCGGCGACTTCGGTTCCACCCTCGAGTACCTTCGGCTTGTGCTGGGGTCAGCCTTTACCGCCGATGCATTTATCGAAGGCGCCGATTGCGCGCCGATCGACTACCTGTCCCAGACGTTTGTTCTGACGCCCGATCAGTTCAACGCTGGGATCGGAGATGACGGTGCATGGAAGCTCGACATCCTGCCCTCGATCGCGGTCGATGCAATGCTCTGTCCGGACGGAAGCCGTCTTCTCGTGGATGTGAACTACATCGGAGCTGCGGCCGCCGATTGCAACGCAAACAGCCTCCTCGATAGTTGCGAGATCGCGAGTGGCTGGGCAACCGATGCCAACGGCAATGGCGTGCCCGACGAATGCGACTCAGGCCTGACGGACTGCGCTGCCGATCTGAATGGCGATGGCGTGGTGAACGCACTCGATCTCGCGGCCGTTCTCTCAGGATGGGGCCTTGCGGGGAGCGCCGCTGATATCGACCGAGACGGTCAGGTCGATGCGCGCGACATTGCCGCCTTGCTTAGTGCATGGGGTCCATGTCCGATGAACTGAGCCTTCGTGGTATCAGACTTCCGCGTCATCCGGCAACGACCGGTCTGTGGCTTCATCAATGCGAGGACTCAATCAGCTTCGGCTCGATGCGTCGGTACTCCGCGGCACCACCCTTGAGGAGCTTGAGGTTCTCGAGCTCCGCCGCGGCGCGCGCGTGATCTCCCGCAGCGCGGAAGGCGAGCGCGGCCTCCGCGCGCGCATACGGGTCGTTTGGATTCGCGGCCACGCACTCGCTCCACGCGCGCGCGGCTGCCGAGGGATCACCGCTCTCCGCGAGCGCGAGCGCCAGTTGCTCCGCGATCGCGGGCTTCGTGCGCGCATCGGGCTCGAGCGCGGAGAGCATGCGCGCGGCGTCCTTCGCGCGACCGTCCTTCCGCAGCGCGCGGCCGAGGAGCATGCGGAACTCGAGTCCGTCTCGGTCTGCGGCAACCGCACGCTGCGCAGCGTCGACGGCGCCCGATGTATCGCCCGAGGCAAGCGCGATCTCGGCGGCGAGCCCCTCGTTCCACGCGTCTCCCGGCGCCGCCTCGCGCCGCTGGGCGAGCAGCATGCGCGCGCGGGCGACGTCGTCGTTGCGCAGCGCCGAGAGCGCAGCCTGCAGCAGATATCCGCGATTGCGCGGGGAGACCGAGAGCGCCTGATCGAAGAGCCGCGCGGCGGCGTCGTGCAGCCCCCCGCCCGAGGCGAGCAGCGCCGCGAAGGAGATGCGCGCGTCATCGCGCTCGTTCGGTCCGATCGACTGCACGGCGAAGTCGGCCGCTTCGGCGAGGAGCGTGTTCCGCTCCGCGGGCGTGAGGTCGTTCGTCGGCATCCGCGCGTGGGTGAAGCACGCGCGCGCGGCGAGTTCGTTCGCGCGGAACGCGGAGTCGCTTCCGGGTGCCGCCCGTTCGACGAGCTTTCGCGCCACGATCAGCGCCTCGCGCGTGCGCTCCGCGGCAAGCAGCTTGTCGATCGCCTCGGTCGCGTCGAGGAGCTCGCGCGCGGTCACGCCCTGCGACGTCGACGGCTGCTCGGGCGCTGGCTGCGTGCCCGCCTGCTGCGGCGATTCCGCGCCGCCACCGCAGGCGGCGAGAGCAAGAAGCGCGGCGATGGCTGCGAGCGAACGGCGAACCATGCGTGCACTATCGCATAAACCCCTGCGAATCGCGCGCCTTCCCGAACTCCAAGCCAAGTAGAATCGCCGCCTTATGTCACTCGGCACGACGCACGGATCCGCATCGCCCGCCACCGAACTCCCGAAGGCCTACGTGCCTGCCGAGGCGGAGGGCGCCGTCCGCGCGCGGTGGGACGCGAGCCGCTGCTTCCA
>JBEGLX010000074.1:0-19432 GCA_041183345.1 Planctomycetota bacterium | reverse complement strand
CCACGCAACCCGTTCCGCAGAATTCGTCTGCGGGCACTCATGACGGGAGCGGTCGCCGCTGCGGCGGCTCCCTCTGGAGCTCGCTTGCAACGAGTGCCCGCAGATGGAGGCAACGCCGGAATCTGCGCAACCACGGGCGTCAGGAGTCGACTCCCACGCAACCCGTTCCGCAGACTTCGTCTGCGGGCACTCATTGCCTCTGGACTCCGTTCGGTTGGAGTCCACCGACGCGCTCGGACTCCGCTTGATCGGGCTTCCTCGTCACACTCCCATGAACGACCGAGGCGCCGTGCAGGCACGGCGCCTCGGTGAAGGTCGCTGGATCGAGCCTCACTTCGATGCGGGCGCCGCCGGCATCATGCGCCAGACCGTCGAGAATCCGTCCTTCGTCGAGCGGAACGCGAGCTGCCCGTCGCCGAAGCAGCGCTTGACGACCTCCGGCTTGAGCAGGTCGTAGAAGCCACCGACGTCATCCATCCCGACGCCGATGCCCGGCAGTTCCTCGCCGTCAGCCTCCGCCATGCCCTCGAGCTGCTCGGTCATCATCTGCATCATCTTCGCGGTGCTCTCGAACTGGCGCGCGAGATTGAACCACGCGGTTCCGACGACCGGCTCCTTCGGCATCGCGCTGAACGCAGCGGCGTACTGCTTGTCGCCCGCGAGTCCGGCCTCGCCCTTGGCGTCGACGGCGCGAAGCGTGCGCTCGACGGCCTTGACGTCGCCGATCACGAGATAGCCGCCGCCCATGCCGACGGCTGCAGGCGCGAACTCATCCGACATGATGGTCATGCCGTTGAAGTCACGCGACTGGAGCCCAAGCGGCAGCAGGTTGATGAGGTCGGAGACGGCAGCGGCCGACTCCTTGTCGTTCTTCATGGAGATCGCGGTGACCGAGGTGCCGTTCATCGGGTCGGCGGCGTCGGGCTCGGTGCTCCAGATGTGAACGTCCGGGCCGAGCGCCGCAAATGCGGCCGTCATCGCAGGGCGATACATGTCCACCTGCGGCTTGAGCATCTCGCCGAACTCCGCCGGCATGCCGCCGATCGCCTCATCGAGCATCGGCACGATCTTGTCGAAGCTCACGTTCAAGCGTCCGTAGCTGAGCGCATCGCTCGGCACGATCGCAGGCGCAGGCTTCGGCTCGGTGGACGAGTCGATCAGCGACAGGAGGCCGAGCTTGCCATCGGGCACATAGGCGCCGGTCGCGAGCTCAAAGACGCCATCCTTTGCGTGCGCGCCGAAGCTCCACGCCTTGATGTTGCCAAACAGGCGATCGATGATCGGCTGGCCAAGCATGAGCTGCGGCACCATGCCGAGCACCGGCTGCGCTGCCTCGGTCGAGAGCACCGCGTACACGTCCTGGGTCCCGCCCGCGAGATCGACTGCGCCCTTGAAGGTCGCGCTCTCGCCAACGGACTTGGTGCGGTCGCCATCGACGCGACCGAGGAGCATGTCCATCGTCTCCTTCGAGCTCGCGGCGAAGATGCGTCCCTTGTCGGAGGTGATGCACATGGACTTCGGCGCGAGGTCGGGCATGCCCATGCCGAACTCGTCCATCTCCTCCTCGCCGTCCATGCCCTCGCCTTCCTCGCCCTCGGCGGCGGCGGGTTCCTCGCTGATGAGGACTCGGCGTCCGCGCACCTCGTCGGTCTTCATCTCCTCACCGGCGTCCTTCGCCTCCTTCTGCATGCGCTCGAGGACGGCGTCGCAGAACTTCTGCGCCTTCTCGGCCTCGGCGCTCCAGTCGCAGAAGAAGACGTACTCGACGCTCGGGAGGCCGAGCTCTTCGTCGAGACCGACCATGACGGCGAGTCCGAGGCTCGACGGCCACGTCATCGCATCGCCCTCGATGCCAGCCTCCTTGGCGGCCTCGGCCATGTCCTTCTGGAGGTTGTCGCGAAGCTTCTTCACGTCCTCCGCGAGCGCGGGGTCGTTCCACAGCTTGCCGAAGGCGGTCGGGCCGAGGCGCTCGATGGTGCCGCGGATGTCGTCCGCGCCCACCACGAGCAGCGCATTGTCCGGCGCGAGCTCACGGATGGTCAGCGCGTCGCCGGCGAGCGCCGGGCTCGCGAAGACGCAAGAGAGGGTCAGGACGGAGACTGCCGGGGAAATCGCTGCGCGGTACACGGTGTTCATCCTTCTCAGAGGGTGCTGGATCGATCGGTGCGGGCTGCCTGTTGGGGCTGCCCGCGTTTGGTTTTCAGGCGAATCGGGCGGAAGTCACTTCTTCGAGCTACCCGAACTGCCGTCCTTGAGCGACGGCGGCGCCCCGTCCTTCGCCCGCGACGGGGGCTTCTGGTAGTTGTGGCCCGAATTCGGGTTGTTGCGGTCGTAGGCGAAGGCCTCGCGGTTGCGGATGAAGTCCTTCACGTAGCGGGCGGGAATCGCGAAGCCCAGGGCCTCGCCGCCGCGGATGCCCATGTTGGTGATGCCGATGACCTCGCCCTTGGTGTTGAAGAGCGGACCGCCCGAGTTGCCCGGGTTGATCGGCGTGTCGGTCTGGATGTAGGTCAGCCCATCGAAGTTCCGCTGCGTGGTCGAGATGACGCCCTGCGTGAGCGTGCGCTCGAGCCCGAGCGGATTGCCGATCGCGAAGACGTTCTGACCGATCTCGAGCTTCTCGGCGTCCTGGACGGGCGCGAAGATGAAGTCCTTGCCCTCGGGGTGCTTCACCTTGATGAGCGCGAGATCGATGTGGTTGTTCAGGGCGATGAGCTCGACGTCATCGATGTCGGTGCGCTTGAGCGTGCCGTCCGGCTGTCCGAACCACACCGTCGCGCGCAGGTTCGTCTCGCCTTGGACGACGTGCGCGTTGGTGATGGCGTAGCCATCACGGGAGAGGATCACGCCCGAGCCAAGGCCGCCCGGCGTCGAGACCTTGATGACCGCGGGCCCGAGGATCTTGGCCTGGTCGCGCGGCGGGAGTTCGGCGAGCCCCTTCGCGGTCGAGAAGAGCGTGTCCTGCGAGAGCTCGAGGCTCGCGCCGGCTGCGGTGCTCTCGACGCTGGCGACATCGTCCATCTCGAAGCTGAGCACATCGGGACCGACGTCGATCCAGATGCGGCGGTCGGTGCGCTTGAGCACGGTGCCATCGACGGACGCACCGCTCTTCAGCTTCACGACATCGGCGGAAGCGGAGGGAGCCCAGCTCACGAAGGCCGCGAGGGCAAGCGACAAGATGGCGGGAATCGGTGTGGATCTGGTCAAGTTCATGGCGAAGGTCGTACTATACCCGCCCGCGTACAGCGGACCCGAAATCACACGCGTCCGAGGCAAAACCATGCTTTCCCGAATCAAGCCCTTTCCGATCGCCGCCCTGCTCGCCGGGTCCGCCGCCAGCATCCTTGCGGGTCTCGCCGCTCAGCCCGCGCACGCGCAGGATGCAGAGATCGCGTCCTACTTCGGTTTCGACGGACTCGAGGTCGTGAAGATCGACCCGAATGCGGGACCGATCGCGAGCGCGGACATGGATGGCGACGGGCGCGTCGACCTGATCGCCGCCAACAACTTCAAGAGCCGCATCGAGATCCACGTGCAGAAGAAGGATGCCTCGCCGGACGACCCCGTCGAGTCGACGGGCGGGGTGAACGAGGTCCCGCCGCACTGGCGCTTCAAGCGCGTCGAGGTGCCCGTATCGCACGAGGTGAATGCGATCGCGCCGTTCGACTTCAACCGCGACGGCATGATGGACATCGTCTACGCGGGACAGCCGGGCACGATCGTGTTCATGAAGCAGGTGAAGCCCGGGCAGTTCGAGGTCGAGCGCCGCATTCCGCAGAAGGGTCTCTCGCAGAGCCGCGACGGATTCGTCATCGCGGACCTCATCGGCGATTCCAAGCCTGACCTCGCTGCGATCGTCGGCGGCGAGATCACGGTGTGGCCGCTCGATGGCTCGAAGCTCGGCGACGCGGTCGAGCTCGGCTCGGGCGATCCCGTGGTGGCGATCGTGGTCGGCGACTTCGATGGCGACGGGCACAACGACGTCGTCGGCATCGCGCCCGACAATCCCGCCCCCATCCGCATGTGGCTCGCCAGCATCGATCCGGGTTCGAGCGGCAAGTCGGCGCGGCTTGGCGCGCAGCGGCGCTTCGAGATGCCCCCGCTCACCGAGGTCTCGGCCGTGCGCCTGCCGGGCGCGAAGAAGGACCTGCTTGCCCGCATCGAGCGCCAGAGCAAGCGCATCGTGATCGAGGAGCTCGTTCCGGATCAGGGCGGCTCGCGCGAGGCGTCGCTCGAGGTGTTCTCGACGAAGGGCGGCAAGAAGCGTGCGTTCGCCGTCGCCGACGTCGATGGCGACGGACTCGCCGACGTGCTCGCCTCCGATCCGACCACCAGCGCGATCATCGTCTATCGACAGCAGGCGGGACGCGGGCTGCAGCCGGGCGTGTCATTCCCGACCTTCGCAGAAGTGGATGCGCTGGTCGCAGGCGACGTCGATGGCAAGGCGGGCGACGAGGTCTTCGTGCTCAGCGAAAAGGAAGGGGTGGTCGGGCGCGCGTCGTGGCAGGACGGCGGGCTCTCGTTCCCGACCGCCATGCCGCTCGCACCGGGCGCCGTCCCGGCGGTGCTTGCGCTGGTTCGGCTCGAGAGCGGTCCACGGGTCGCGGTCGTGACCAAGGATGGACGCAACTACCAGATGGAACTCCTGCCCGTCGATGGCAGTGCGGGTGATGTGGTCAAGCTCGGCTCGCTCGTCAAGGGACCCGATGCGGTGCTTGATCTCGATGCCGACCAGGATGGAAAGGTCGATCTCCTCCTCTTCACCGCCGACAAGCCGATGTCGATGCTGCAGGCGGTCGAGAAGGACGGCAAGCGGGCCTTCGAGCTCCGCGAGTCGAAGGACATGGCGCAGTTCGGGCTCGCGCAGGCTGCGAATGCGGGCAACTCGGTCGCCTTTGACGTCGACGGCGACGGCAAGAAGGAGCTCGTGATCGCGGACCGAAACTTCATCCGCGCGCTGCGCTACGCACCCACGGCGACGCCGCCGGGCTGGCAGGTCGCAGCGCAGATGAACTCATCGCGTGCGGATGCGAAGCTGGTCGCGCTGACCGTGCGCGGCGATGCGCTCGTCGCCAGCGACAAGGAGAACGGCGCGCTCGCCGAGTTCAAGCGCGGCGCCGACGGCAAGTGGGCACAGGACGATGAGCACGCGGTGACCGGCTTCAAGTTCGGTCCTGTTCGCGCGGGCGCCTTCCACGGCGCGGATTCGCGCGACGTGATGCTGATCGGCGACGACGGCTTCGCCGTGGCGCAGCTCGATGGGCGGCGGCTGGTCCTCGATGAGATCGCCAGCCACCGCGGCGACCGGATCCAGCAGGTGGATCATGAGCTCGCCGTGGGCGACGTGAACGGCGACGGGTTCCTCGATGTCGTCGTCCTCGATGCCGGCGAGCAGTCGATGGGGATCCTGAGCTTCAGCGAAGCCGGGCGGTTCGTGCCCATCACGCGCTTCAAGGTGTTCGAGTCGCGGCTGTTCCAGGGCGGCGAGCCGCGCGAGTATGAGCCGAGCATGGCGCTGATCGCAGACTTCACCGGCGACGGTGCCGACGACGTGGCGCTGCTGTGCCATGACCGCGTGCTGCTCTACCCGCAGATGCGCAAGCCAGCCGTGCGGTAGTTCGGGCGCTGATTTCGGCGCCGAGTCGGGCGCGGATCACTTCTTCTGCGCGACGGCGCGTCCGGGTGCCGGCGGACCACCCCAGAGCTGGGGCGGGACGTCGTCCGGGCTGCGCGACTCGTAGTGGACGAGCGCGTCGGCGAGCATCGCGCGCTGCTCGAGATCGGGCGGCGTGAGCGCCTGAACGTGATCGGCGATGCGGTTGATCGCGCCAAGCGCTGCGCGCGAGTGCTCGATCGCGCTTTCGCGCTCGCCAAGCCGGAACTGGAACCAGGCGAGTCGGGCGTACTCGCGGGAGAGCTGGCGCTCCATGTCGGCGAGGACGCTCGCGCGGTTCTCGATCGCGTGCCGCGATTCCTCGCGGATCTTCGCGTCCTTGGCACCCTCGGTGCGCATCCTGCGCTCGGCGACCGAATTCTGATAGCGGAGCTCGTTCCAGCGGGTGATGCGCGCGTGGATCTGGCGCTCCTGCAGCTTGACGGCATCGCCAAGAGTCTCGGGCTTGAGCTGGCGTTCCTCAGCCGCGCCGCGCAGGATCCACTCGGCGTCGTTCTGGAATGCCATCGCAGCGCGGTCGTTCACGATCCACTGCCGCGCGAACGAGATCAGCGCAACGGCAAGGCAGCAGCCCATGAAGATGGTGCCGCGGTGGCTGCGGACATACTTGCGCACGCGGTAGCGCGTGGTCGGCGGCACAGCCTCGACGGAGCGACCAGCGAGGTAGTTGCGGATGTCCTCGGCCATGAGCTCGGGACTCGAGTAGCGGTCCTCGGGGTCCTTCGCCATCGCCTTCATCGGGATCCAGCCGAGCTCGTCGCGCAGGAGCCGGGCGTGGCGCGACGGCGCGACGCGGCGGAAGTCGGCGAGGCGCTTGGAGAGGTCCGAGCCGAGGTCGCGGATCTGGCCGAGGCGGTAGCCCGGCGACGGCGGCATCTCCTCGCAGATGATGCGGCGGATCTCTGCCTGCGACTGGCTGCGGAGCTCCTTCGAGCTGAACGGCGTGACGCCGACGAGGAGCTCGTAGAGGATCACGCCGAGCGAGTAGACGTCGCTGCGCGCATCGATGCGCGCGTCGTCGCCCTCGGCCTGCTCGGGACTCATGTACTCGTAGGTGCCGACCATCTGCCCGCTCTCGGAGCTCAGCACGCGGTCGCTGAGCGGACGCGTCACGGCCTTGGCGATGCCGAAGTCGATCACCTTCGCGTTGGCGCCGCCATTCCCGTCGGGTGCGACGAGGATGTTCGACGGCTTCAGGTCGCGGTGGATGATCTCCTTGTGGTGCGCGTACTGGATCGCGTCGCAGATCTGCAGGAAGACGCGCAGGCGCTCCTCGATGGTCAGGCGATGCTCATCCGCGAACTTGGTCAGCGGGCGGCCGTCGACATGGTCCATCACGAAGTACGGACGACCCGACGCGGTCATGCCGGCGTCGAACACCTTGGCGACGTGCGGGTGGTCCATCAGTGCGAGGAGCTGGACTTCCTGTCCGAAGCGCTCCATCACGGTGTCGCTGTCGAGCCCCTGCTTGACGATCTTGATGGCGACCTTCTGCTCGAAGTCGCAGATGCGCTTCGCGAGCCAGACGGTGCCGAAGCCACCCGCGCCGAGCTCTGTGAGCAGCTTGTAGTTGCCGATCTCGTCGCCTTCGCGCTCGATGCCGTCGGCGTAGCCGTCGATGCGGGCGTGCGTGCTGCCGTGGCCGGTTCGGCGATGCGAGGGGTGGGTGCGATGCGTCGGCGCGTCGACGGGCTCGTTCATCGGAGCCGTCTCGTCGGACGGATTCGAGCGCCGCGCGGGACGCACCGTTGGACGGACGGTGTCGCGCCGCCCGGGCATGGAGTGACCGCCGGAACCACCGCCTGTGGGTCGGTCTTCTCCGCCGTTGGATCGGGGCTCGGCTGTTGAATCCATGCGAGAGGGCCTCAGTCGCGACACGTGCACGCACTTCCTGCGCGGCGCCTGATTTTCGACCCTTCCCGACGGAGACTGAAGCCCGTCACGGACGTGGCGAGGTCCATCTGTGCGGGCTGCGCGGGCGGGGTGGGTTGCGATGGCCGCAGCACGCGGGAAAGAAGCGAGGGCGCGCCGGCAGGTGTCTGCGGACGCGCCCTCGCGATCGATTGGTGCGGGGAACTCAGCCGCGGTCGGCCATGCCGATGTACGGCGCCGCGTGGGGGCCGTTGTACTTCGCCTGCGGGCGGATGAGGCGGTTGTCCTGGAGTTGCTCGATGCAGTGGCCAGCCCAGCCCGACATGCGGCTCATCGCGAACATGCAGGTGAAGAGATCGGTCTTGATGCCGAGGCAGTGGTAGGTCGTCGCGCTGTAGAAGTCGACGTTCGGGAAGATCCCCTTGCCGGCCTTCGCATCGAGGACGAGGCCCTCGATCTTCTGGCTCATCTCGAAGAGCTTGAGGTTGCCGGTGTCGGTGGCGATCTGCTTGGCGAAGGTCTTCAGGTAGGTCGCGCGCGGGTCGTACGCCTTGTAGACGCGGTGGCCGAAGCCCATGATGAGCTCCTTGCGCTCGAGCTTGCCCTTGATGTACGGCTCGACGTTGTCCATCGAGCCGATCTCGTCGAGCATGATCATGACTTCCTCGTTGGCGCCGCCGTGGAGCGGGCCCTTGAGGGTGCCGACGGCGGTCGTCATCGCGCTGTACATGTCCGACAGCGTGGCGATGGTCACTCGGCCCGCGAAGGTCGACGCGTTGAGGCCGTGGTCGGCGTGCAGGATCAGGCAGATGTCGAGCCCCTTCGCCATCGCCTCGGTCGGCTTCTCGCCGTTGAGCATCCAGAGGAAGTTGGTGGCGATGTCGTAGGACTTGTTCGGACGCACGAAGGGCTTGCCCGAGCGGTGGCGGTCGAAATTCGCGATCAGGGTCGGGGTCTTCGCGACGAGGCGGAGCGCCTGGCGCTTCGCGCGCTCGATGCCCGCGGGGGTCGTCTCGCTCGACTCGGCGTCCTTGTCGTGCAGCGCGAGCGCGGAGACGAGCGTCCGGAGGGCGTGCATCGGCACGGCGTCCTTGGGGAACGACTTGATCATGTCGTAGATCGCGTCGGGGATCTCGTACTCGGCCTGCAGCGCGCTCTTGAGCGCGTTTAGCTCGGCCTGCGTCGGGAGTTTGGTGTTCCAGAGGAGGTAGACGGTCTCCTCGTACGACGAGTTGCGGGCGAGCGCGTCGATCTCGATGCCGACGTACTCGAGCACGCCCTTGCCGCCGTCGATGAAGCTCATCTGGGTCTCGGCGGCGATGGTGTTCGCGAGGCCCTTGTCGAAGAACGGGGCGGCGGGTGCTGCGGGCGCGGTCGTCGTGCTCATGGTGGTGATCGGGGCAGGCTGCTGCGAAGTGACTGCGGACATGAGGATTCTCCCGAACGTGTCTAGGCGTTGCACGCGCGGTCGTGGGGTCTTTCTCAACCCTCCGCCCCGCTTCGCTGAAAAACAGCGAACGGTTGCGAAGAGCGTTGATGCTAGCGAGTGGGCGGACGGAATGGAACGGATCGGAGGGGGCGAACGCGGAATTCACGCGGGTTCTCGGCGCCGCCAAGGCTCTGCGGACGCGGGGGTTGCTGACCTTTGGGGGGCGTGGCGGGCGGTCCGTATCATGCGCCCCATGTTCCTGATCCCGACGGGTACCGATCGAGACGACGGGCGGCGGCCATTCCTTGTCCCCCTGCTTGTGGTTGCCACGGTGGGCGCCTTCATCGTCACGCGGCCCAGGGGCTCGTCGGACGAGGATCTGCTGGCGTCCATGCTGCGGGTCATCGAGTACGGCATCTCGTACGAAGGCTTCTCGTGGTGGCAACCGATCACCTACCAGTTCCTGCACGGAGGCTGGTTCCACCTGATCTCCAACCTGTTCTTCCTGGCTGCGTTCGGGGTGGTCCTCGAGGCCAGGCTCGGGCGCTTCGGGTTCCTTGCGTTCTACCTCGCGGGCGGGGCCGTCGCCGGACTCGCACAGGTCGGGATCGGGCACCTGCTGAGCCCCGAGGGGGATGTCGTTCCCGCCATTGGGGCGAGCGGTTCGGTGAGCGCGATGATGGGCGCGGCGTTCGCGCTCCACCCGCGCGCGAATGTCCGTGGAATCGCCATCCCGCAGTTCGTCCGCGCGCAGACGTCCCTGCAATGGATGATGGCGTTCGCGATCGCGCTCGACATCGCGCGGACGATCGTGGACTGGTCGGGCGGTGGCAACTCGGGAATCGCCACCCTCGCGCACCTTGGGGGACTCGCCTTTGGGTTCCTCACGGGCATCGCGCTGCTTGGGACCGGCGTGCTCAAGCGCGACGACGTCGATGCCCTCTTCCTCATCAAGCAGTGGCGGCGGCGGCGCGAGATGCGCGCGGCGCTCGAGGGTGCTGGAATCGGCACAGCGGATGGCCCCGTGGCGGCGCGCGTGCGTGCGGAAGGCGCGGGCGCAGAGACCGATTCGCAGCGGACGCTGCGCAACACCATCGCTGCAGCCCATCGCGAACGCGACTACGTGCTCGCCTCGCAGCTGTACCTCGAGCTCCTGCAGACGCTGCCCGACGCGACGCTTCCTGCGGCGATCCAGCTGGATGTAGCCAACCAGCTCGCGAGCGATGGAAAGAACGCACAGGCGGCGACCGCGTACGCGCGCTTCCTCGAGCGCTTCCGGTCGCACGTCTACTCGGATGACGTGCGCGTGATGCTGGCGGCGATCCAGGCACGCAGGCTCGGTGACAAGGCTGCGGCGCGCGCGACGCTCGACGGCTTCGGCGGGCGCGAGCTCGACCGCGATCGCCAGGCGCTCATCGACGCACTCCGCAGGGAATGCGCGTGAGCGGCGTGAAGGTGAAGATCTGCGGAGTCAGGGACGAGGAGACGGTGGGAGTCGCGGCACGCGCTGGCGCTGACTTCATCGGGGTCGTCCTGGTCCGTTCCAGCCCGCGATATGTCGAGCCTACGCAGGCGCGGCGGCTTGCTTTCGCGATCGGTGACGCGGGAGCGATGCCGGTCGCGGTGGTTCGGCTCCCGCTTGAGGCCGAGGCACGTCAGGCGCTCGAGGCCTTCCCGATCGTGCAGTTCCATGGCGATGAGACGGCTGCCGATCTCGATGCGTTCAGGCTGTTCGAACGGTGGAAGGGCTTGCGCTTCTCCCCTGCTTCGGTCGCCACATGGCTGGCGGGGGGAGTGGCTGCGCGGCTTGTGGTCGATGGACCCGAGGCGGGAAGCGGCGAGCGCTGGGATCTCGGCGAGTTCGCGGCGCTGGATGGTGCGGCCCGATCGCGCTGCCTGCTTGCGGGTGGATTGGACCCCGCGAACGTCGCCGCCGCCGTGCGGGCGTCGCGCCCAGGGGGCGTCGATGTCTCGAGCGGCGTCGAGCGCGCGCGGGGCGTCAAGGATCACGCCCGGATCGCTGCATTCATCGATGCGGCGAAGACGGCGTGATCGTCAGACCGCCGTCGGCGCGAGGGAAACCGTCTTCCGCGTCGATCCGAGTTCGCTGATCCAGTTGCGCATCTCCGCGCGGCAGGAGTCCCAGCCACGGGATGTGCGGAGCTCGATGAACGCGCGGTACATCGCCATCAGCGCCGAGTCGAAGGTCGCGAAGCTGTCGAGGCGCTCCTCGATGGCGGCGCGCAGCGACTGCGGCTTTTCCTCGGGCTTCGGCAGCTTGAGACCAGAGACCTCGAAGCGGTCGCCCTGCAGCGTGCACTGCCAGTTGCGGCCGAACTGCGAGACGAGGAGACCGACCTTGCGCGGCCACTTGCCGAGCTGGACGGCGCGCGCGGTCTCGGCGCGGCGAGTCGGAGCGTCGCCGCGCAGAGAAGTCCGGCCCGAGAGCCCCCAGGCGCACTCGAGGTCGAGGGTCTTGTCGATCACGATGGCGATCTCGCCCTCGTTCGTCTCGACGAGTCCTTCGCGCGTCTCGCAATGCCACCAGAGCCAGAAGAGGAAGAGATTGCCGAGGAAATCCTGCGGTTCGGTCGCGGTCCACGGGAGATCCGGGCGCTCGGCCGATGCGCGCGAGCCGTCCTCGCGGGCGCGCTCGATCTCGGGCGGCGCGCTCGAGAGCGGCTGTGCGCGCAGGTCGTCGTAGTCGTTTGCGCGCCCCTTCGCGTGCAGGAGGTCGAGCGCGATGCGACCGGCGGAGCGAGGCTCGATCTTGATGTCGAGCGTGTCGAGCATCAGGCGATTGAGCGCCTTCACCTCGACGTCGTTCGAGACCGGCGCGTAGAGCGTCGACTTCGAGAAGTCCCACCAGATCGGCGTGTGCTTCGGACGGCGGTAGCGACCTTCCGCGATCTCTTCGTCGATGCGCCGCATCGCGTCCTCTCGCGCTTCCTTCTTCGCGGTGCGCGGGAGATACGAGCCGAGACCATCCTTCGAGGGCTGGAGCCGGGCGTCCTCCGCCATCGCGATGTAGGCCTTCTTGATCTCTGGCGGCACGCGTACCGAATCCACGCGGTAGCCGAGCAGGAGTCCGCTGCCGAAGCCGACGCGCTCGTAGTCGAAGGAGCGATCGAAGAGATGGCGCCCTGCGGTGAAGCCGACATGGGTCTCGCCTGGCTTGATCGGTTCGAGCTCGCCGAGGGCGCTGTCGCGGAGGGACGCGAAGAGCTCCTGCTTGAGCATGTCGGGACGCTCGCCTGTGACAGCGAAGCGGCGATAGGTGATGGCGCCAGAACGGAAGGGCATTCCGCCGAGTGTCGGGGGCGCGGGGCACGGGCGCAGGACGCGGACAAGTTGTGCACAGCGGTCGGCTGATCTCCGCGCGAGACACGCCCGAGCAGAAAACGGTGCCTGGCACGTGCCGTGAGGTGCCTGGCACTGGGCGGCACCTTCCTGGCACCGCGCAGGGTTTGTCTAAACCTATGCCTCTCAGGGCCTTCTGTACGCCGTGAGGTGGTGCCTGGCACGTGCCGTCAGGTGCCAGGCACCTCACGGCACGTGCCAGGCACCGTTTCCTTCACGCGGTCTGCTTCAGGCGATACGACCGCTTTCCATCCGCTCCCTCGACGTCTTCCGCCAAGCCGAGCTGCACCAAGTGGCGCGCCGGCCCATGCGGCTTCCGCGCCTCCTCGGCCAGCCGCTCCTTCGAACCCGGATTCGCATACGCGTTGAAGACCATCGCCTTCACCGTCGCCACCAGCCCGCCGAAGCTCGAGAACGTGTGGTTCACCGCCGTCGCCTCGTACCCCGAGTGCACCATGCAGTTCGCGCACTTCGGGTTGCCGCTCGCGTGACCGTAGTTGTCCCACTCGGTCTCGCGCATGAGGTCCGCGAAGGAATCCGCGTATCCCTCCTGCAGCAAGTAGCACGGCTTCTGCCAGCCGAAGATGTTGAAGCACGGCATGCCCCAAGGCGTGCACTCGTACTCGCGACGACCCATCAGGAACTCGAGGAACAACGGCGACTGGTTGAACACCCACCGCCGCTTCCCAGCCCGACGGTTCGAGAGGATCATCTCGAAGAGCCCGTTGGTCTCGCGGCGCTTGAGGAAGCCCGTCTGATCGGGCGCCTTGTCGTAGGCGTAGCCCGGCGACAGCATCATCCCCTCGACGCCAAGCGCCATCATCTCATCGAAGAACGCACGCACGGCGTTGGGGTCAGCGCCCTCGAAAAGCGTCGTGTTCGTGGTCACGCGGAAGCCCATCTGCACGGCGAGCCGAATTCCCTCCGTCGCGCGCTGATACGTCCCCTCGCGACAGACGGCGAAGTCGTGGTGCTCCTCGAGCCCGTCCATGTGGACGCTGAATGTCAGGTACTTCGAAGGCTTGAACAGCCCCGCCTCGAGCTTCTCCTTCAGGAGCAGCGCGTTGGTGCAGAGGTAGACGTACTTCCGGCGGGCGACGAGCCCCTCGACGATCTCCTTGATGTCGGGGTGGAGCAGCGGCTCACCTCCCGGGATCGAGACCATCGGTGCGCCGCACTCCTCAACCGCGTCGAAGCACTGCTGCGGGGTCAGCTGCCGCTTCAGGATGTGGGCGGGATATTGGATCTTCCCGCAGCCGGCGCAGGCCAGGTTGCAGCGGAAGAGGGGCTCCAGCATCAGCACGAGCGGATAGCGCTTGCGTCCGCGAAGCTTCTGACCGAGCACGTACGTCGCCACGGTCCACATCTGGCTGAGAGGAACACCCATAGGGGGTCAGATTCTAAGGGGGGTCGGATTCTGGGAAAAATCGGTCGCCCGTCCGAACCCTCGGGCGACCGCAGGGCGTAGCGCCCCGATGCCTCGCGCGGTCGCCATTCCCGCCTCTGTCCCCTGCCCGGTCGAGCAGGCGACGGCGGCTGTTGGGGCTGTCCTGGGGAGGCTTCGGGAGCAGGCCGATGCAGCGGTCGCAGCGATTCTGCCGACAAGGCGGTGCAGACGTCGCATCGTGCAAGCCGCCTCCCAGCCACCTCCCTCGCCGAACCGCGCGTCGGCAGCGCAACTCGCCCAGCGGAGCGACGAGGAGCTCTTCGTCCTTCACCGCGACGGGGACCCGCAGGCGCTCCGCGTGCTCATCGAGCGCTACGCATCCGAACTCCACGGCTTCCTGACGCGCCTGGTCGGATCCCGCGCGGGAGCCGACGACGTCTTCCAGGAAGCGTTCCTCCAGGTTCACCTCGCCGCCGAGACGTTTGACGCCGAGCGGCGCTTCCGTCCGTGGCTCTACACCATCGCCGCCAACAAGGGGCGCGACTTCCTGCGTCGGCAGCGCCGCCGCAGCGCGGTGAGCCTGGACGCCCCCGTCGCATCGGGAAGCGAATCCGCGCTCATCGACCTCCTCCCCGGCGATAGTTCCGCGCCATCGAGCCCGCTCGAGGCGAGCGATGAGAAGGCGATCGTCAAGCAGGTGATCGACGAGATGCCGCCGCATTTCCGCGAGATCCTCCTCCTCTCCTACTTCCAGAAGCTCAGCTACGCGCAGATCGCGGACAGCCTCTCGATCCCCCTTGGAACCGTGAAGAGCCGCCTGCACGCGGCCGTCGCGTCGTTCGCGCAAAGCTGGAAACTCGCCTGCGCGCGTCGCGGGATGCAGACACCTTCGACCTCGATGGATTCCGACGAATGAAGCCTGAAGACGCCGAGCCCACCGACCTCAGCGCCACGACTGCTCGGCTCTCCGCCGAAGACCAGTGCGCCGTCGACGCCCTCATCGATCACGGCTTCGATCTCTCTGCCGCGCAAGCGGCACACCCTGCGCTCGCCGCGCGCATCGCCGCAGCGCACGCGCTCTTCACGCGCGCGAGCGACCGGTACCCGGTCGATCCGCCCGATCCCGCGCTCATTGACGCCACCCTCGCCCGCATCGACCGCGAGGAGTCCGACCGCACGGAGCGCATGCGCGTCGACTCACGGGGCGCTCCGACCATCGGGCGCGGTCGCTGGGCTGACTTCGTCGCCGTGGCGTGCGTGGCAATACTCGCCGTATCCATCGGACTTCCCCTGCTGAGCCACCTTGGTTCGCAGCGTGAGATCGCAGCGTGCGCCGCGAATCTCGCCCAACTCGGACAGGGCCTCAACGCGTATCACGGCGACTTCAACTCGCGTCCAATCGCCGCGGGCTTCGCGCCCGACCTGACCAAGCTGCGCGACTGGTCGAACTACGACAACAGCCGCCATCTCGATGCCCTCGCTGCGAACAACTACTGCGCCGCCGGCTGCCTCCGCTGCGGCAACGACGCAGACGGCTCCGGCTACTCGTCGCAGGTCCCGCACGACGGGCTCAACCGGATCTGGCTCCGGCAGGCGCACATCCCCCTCGTCGCCGACCGCAATCCGCTCGTCTACCAGACCGCCCTTGGCGGTCGCGCCCTCGTCCGATCCATCGAGAACAGCCTTGACCACGGCGGACGCGGGCAGAATGTCCTCTTTGGCGACCTCTCGATCGTCTTCGAGGGCTCCCCTGTCCTGACCATCCGCCTCCGCGACGACGCCGCGCCGTCACCGGAGAACATCTGGGTCCCTGCGAACCGCGCCGGGCGCGAAGACTCCCTCAGCGCTCCCTCGGACTGGGGCGCGATCGACGTCTTCCTGACCCAGTGACGGCGAAGACCCGCCGATAACAAGCCTTCGCCCGCACGCTGCGGTTGAAAGAACCACGGGGTTTGCTATGCTCCCCGATTCCCCCGAACGGGAGTCCACTATGCCGAAGAACAAGAGCCACAAGGGTCTCGCGAAGCGCATCAAGGTCTCGAAGACCGGCAAGATCCGCTTTGGCCGCCCGCACAGCCGCCATCTCAAGAGCAACAAGACGGGCACCGCCATCCAGAGCTACCGCAAGAAGCGGTACGCACGCAGCGGTGACATCCGTGCCCTCAGCAAGCTGCTCTTCCGTCCGCTCCTCTCCCAGGAGCAGCACGAGCTGCGCGAGGCGAGCCGCGAAGTCGCCGTGAAGGCGTAACCCAGATCACCAAACCAGATCGTCGGGTCCGAAGCGTCTGGGAGTCCAGGCCCCCGCCGGTCGCAAGCGATAGAGGTTGAAACATGCCACGCGCACGCAAGGGCGCAGCCCGTACCCAGGCTCGCCGCAAGCTCCTCCGCGAAGCCCGCGGATACTTCGGAACCAAGTCCCGTCACAAGCAGCAGGCGAAGGTCGCCATGATGCGCGCGAAGCGCTACGCATGGCGCGATCGCCGCGCCCGCAAGCGCGACTTCCGTGCGCTCTGGATCACCCGCATCACTGCAGCCTGCCGCATGCGCGGCACGCGCTACTCGCTCTTCATCAACGGCCTGCAGCGCGCCGGCGTCCTGCTCAACCGCAAGATGCTCTCGCTGATCGCGATCGAGGATCCGAAGACCTTCGACGCCCTCGTCGATGTGGCGAAGAAGAATGCGACCGCGGTCGCCGCTGCAGCGTAAGCCGCTTCAGCGCACGAGTGACATCCCCACAGCGCCCGCCTCGGCGGGCGCTGTGCTTTTTCAAAGCCGCGCCATCCAGAAGCGAAGCACATCGCGCGTCTCCTTCGCCGACAGCGCATGCGCCTCGCATGATGCACGGGCGAAGCCTTCGAAATCGCGCGCGCGAAGACACGTGGCGCTTCGCTTCCAAGCCCGCACATCACTCGGAAGAGGCATCGCCAGCAACTGCCGCGCGCTCAGCTTGATCGCGCCCGCGCCAAGCGCGCTGCCCGCATAGAGCGCGAGTGCGCGTGCAGCCACGACCGGCGAGGCGATCGCTGCCGCGAGTTGCCACAGATCCGTGCCCACGCGCGGGAACACCGAGATGATCGGCACCAGCGGCGCGTACTCGCCCCGCTCGTCGACAAATGCCTCGATCACGCGCGTCTGCGTGGCGACGAGGATCTTGGGAACCAGCCGCGCCTCGAGCCAGCCATCCATCCCCTTGCGCCCGACAACACGCGCGGGCGCGATCGTCGGACGGGTGAATCGCTCGCCGAGCACACGGACCTCGCAATCGCCCCAGGTACATGAGCAGAGATCGATGTGCCGCGTGGTCGCGAGGCGCGGGCCGCTCCCATCTTCCTCGATGGCATCGCGCAGACCGTAGTACTGATCGCGGAAATCTGCGGTCGCGGTCGCGATATCCGCGACCGCGCCTGCGACCGGCGTCATCTCGATGCGAGGCGCGCCAAAGCCCTCCGCGAGCAACGGCGCCCACGACTCGTCACCATGATTGGGATGCGCGCCTTGACCCTTCAGTGTCGCGAACCCCGCACCGAAAGCTCGACGAACAGCGCGCGGCTTCCCGCGCTCGAAGGCGACCGCGCAGACGCGCACGCTCGCATCCTCGAACATGGATGTGTCCGACGACCAGATTGATCGCAGACTTGCGAGCGTGATCGATGCATCGCGCGCCGCCCGAGCATCAGCCGTCGACAGGAATGACTGCGGCATGACGAACGCGAGCCGTCCACGCGGCGCGAGCCTGCCGAGCCCCCAGAGAAGAAATGCCGTCGCGAGGTCGGCGTATCGGCGCACGGCGCCACGGGTCGCGGTGGCGATCCGCGCCGCCTCAGCGCGCGATGCAACCGTGCCCTTCTCAAGCTGATTCAGGAAGGGCGGGTTGCCGAGGATCAGGTCGTAGCACTCGGGCGACTCGATCGCGAGCGAATCGGCGACAACGATGTTCTTCGCGATCGCCTTGCGCACGAGGATGCGTGTTGCGGCGCTCGTCCGCGGCGGCAAGAGTTCGAGAAGCGCCGAGCGCGCAAGCTTCACCGCGACCGGATCGATGTCAAAGCCGTGCACGCGCGTCGCGAGAAACGCCGCCATCGGCTCGTGCAGCCGCCTCGAGAGCGATCGCGCAGCTGCGACGAGGAAGTTCCCCGATCCACACGCTGGATCAATCAACCGCCAAGAATCGCTCGAAGGCTTCCATCCGCGCGTTGCTTCGGCCAACGCATAGCCCACGAGTTCCGGTGGCGTGTAGTGCGAACCCTGCGCCTTGCGCTGCGAGATGCCGCCGTGGACGCGCCGTGCGGCGAGCGCCCGGAGATGGGCTCCCTCGTCGGCGTCCGACGCAAGCGGTTTCGGCGAGGCGCGATTCACAGCCACATTGCGAAGGGTACAACCCAGCGCTCGGCTGCGGAGCGCCGACTGGGCGATACGGTACGCTCTCCGCATGACGTCCCGCTTGGCGAGGCTTGCGAGGAGCCTCCTTCCTGGCATCATCCTCATCGCCGCCGCGTGCGCAGTGCTGATCCTGACCGATCGGACGCGCGCGCGGAGCGATCGCGCGGACGACGGCGGCGCGCGCGCGGCGCGCATCGCGGTCCTGATCTTCACGAACATCCCTGCGTTCGAGCAGGGCTACGAAGGCATGCTCAGGCAGCTCGCCGCGGTCGGCTACGCACGCGAGTCGGGGACGACGATCGACCTTTTCAACCCCGCGGGCGACACCGCGACGCTCGCGCAGATGTGCACGCAGATCGGCTCCGCGAACCCGCCGTACGACCTCGTCGTCTCGCTTGGCACCGCGACGACCCAGGCATTCGTCCGCGCGAACAGCCGCGCAGCGCCCCATGTCATGGGCTTCGTTGCCTCGCCGCCCGCGATCAATATCCCGCTCGGCGCGTACACGGAGGGCGGCGGTCGCCCCGCTTCCCTCGCCGGCTTCGGCTGCATGCAGCCGATCGGCGCGCTCTTCGAGGCGCTGCGCGCGACGGCGCCGCGGGCCAAGCGCATCGGCGTCGTCTACAACTCCGCCGAGCCGAACTCGGAGGCGGCGATGAAGGTCGCGCGCGCTGCCGCCGGCCCGCTCGGGTTCGAGCTCATCGAGGCGAACGGCAGCAACGTCACCGAGGTGGTGAACGCAGCCGACGCCGTCCTCTCCCGCGACGTCGACGTCTTCTGGCTGCTGCCCGACACCGTGGTCAGCTCGGCGGGCAAGACGCTCATCCGCCGCGCCCGCGAGCGTCACGCCGGCGTGATCGCCAGCCTGCCCGAACTCGGCGGCGAAGGCGCGCACCTCTGCATCGGTGCAGATTGGGAAGCCTGCGGAACCGTCACCGGGCTCTACTCCGAGCTCCTGCTGCACGGCGCCGATCCCCGCACGCTGCCCGTCGAGAACTTCGTGCCGCAGCGCGTGGTGCTTAACGACGACGGGCTTCCTGCCGGCTGGGCGTTTCCCGCCGATCTGCGCGCGCGCGCGCAGCAGTCGCGCGCCGCGGTGGCTGGACCAAAGTCGCTGCAGGACGCGTTGGAGGCACAGCGCGCCAAGCCCCGGGCAGGCGCTCCGTCGATCGCGCTCCTGACCTACAACCGCACGCCGAACTTCGAGGACTGCTACGCGGGCTTCGAGGAGGAATGGGCGCGGCTCGGCTATGCCGACGGGAAGAACTGCGCCATGCGCCTGCGCGACGCCCAGTTCGACTCGGGCACGCTGAACACGCTGGCAGCGGCG
>JBEGLX010000073.1:0-19619 GCA_041183345.1 Planctomycetota bacterium | reverse complement strand
CAACGCGCGGGCCCGTGACTGGATCACGGGTCCGCGCGCTGCTTTGCCTTCGTCGCTTACGCCTCGAACTTGATGCCCTGGGCGAGCGGCAGATCCTTCGACCAGTTGATGGTGCAGGTCTGGCGGCGCATGTACTGCTTCCAGCTGTCGGAGCCGGACTCGCGGCCGCCGCCAGTGTCCTTCTCGCCGCCGAACGCGCCGCCGATCTCGGCGCCCGACGTGCCGATGTTCACATTGGCGATGCCGCAGTCGGAGCCTTCGGTCGAGAGGAACCGCTCGGCGCTGCGCATGTTCAGCGTGAAGATCGCGCTCGAGAGCCCCTGATCGACCGAGTTCTGGATGTCGATCGCCTCGTCGAGGCTCGAGACCGAGTAGACGTAGAGGATCGGTGCGAAGGTCTCCTCGCAGCAGATGCGCGGACGGCCGCCCTTCGGCACGCGGTAGAGCGTGGGCTCGACGAAGTTGCCGGGCTTGCCCTTCATGCGGTCGATGCCGGAGACGCCGCCCGCGAGCAGCGTGCAGCCTTCCTTGTCGGCTTCCATGCAGGCATGGCGCATGCTCTCGACGGCCTGCTTGTTCACGAGCGGACCCATAAGCGTGCCCGCGGCGAGCGGATCGCCGATCGGGACGCTCTTGTACGCCTTGGCGAGGCGCTCGCAGAGACCGTCGACGACCTTCTCGTGGACGAGCAGGCGGCGCGTGGTCGTGCAGCGCTGGCCGGCGGTGCCGACCGAGCCGAAGAGGACCGCGCGCGTGACGAGCTCCATGTCGGCGTCGTCCATCACGATGATCGCGTTGTTGCCGCCGAGCTCGAGCAGGCAGCGGCCGAGGCGCTTGGCGACGACCTCACCCACGCGGCGACCCATGCGGCACGAGCCCGTCGCCGAGATGAGCGGCAGGCGGCGGTCGGCGATCATCGTCTCGCCGACCTCTGCGTCGGTGCCGATGATGAGCGGGAAGATGTCGGCGGGATCGATGCCTGCGGGCTTCCAGACCTCCTGCTCGCGCAGGACCTTCCAGCAGACCTCGCTGGTCGCGATCGCGGTCAGCGGCGTGATGAGCGACGGCTTCCAGATGCAGGCGTCGCCGCAGACGGCGGCGACCATCGCGTTCCACGCCCACACCGCATTCGGGAAGTTGAACGCCGTGATGCAGCCGATCACGCCGAGCGGGTGCCACTGCTCGTACATGCGGTGGCCGGGCCGCTCGGAGTGCATCGAGAGCCCGTACAGCTGGCGCGCGAGGCCGACGGAGAAGTCGGCGATGTCGACCGACTCCTGGACCTCGCCCAGGCCCTCGGGCTTGATCTTGCCCATCTCGAGCGAGACGAGCTCGCCGAGCGGTTCCTTCATGTCGCGGAACGCGTTGCCCATGTGGCGCACGATCTCGCCGCGCTTCGGCGCGGGCAGCTGCCGCCACGACGCCTGCGCCTTCACGGCGCGCTGCATGGCGTTCTCGTAGTCGGTGCGCGACTCGAGCTTGACGGCTGCGAGCGCCTCGCCCGTGGCGGGGTTGTCGCTCGTCACCGAGTTGGCGGTTCCGGGCGCGCAGAGGCGGGCGTTGTTGGCGAGTCCGAGGCGGGTCAGTACGGGATGCATGTGGAGCGGCAGAATAGCGGGGTCGGACGCACGCGTCCGTG
This sequence comes from Planctomycetota bacterium, assembly GCA_041183345.1. Taxonomy (GTDB): domain Bacteria; phylum Planctomycetota; class Phycisphaerae; order Phycisphaerales; family SM1A02; genus QWPT01. The sequence continues at coordinate 17,980 of JBEGLX010000073.1, read as the reverse complement.
GCGTATGATCCCCGCCCTATGCCACTCGACCGCAACCAGATCGCCCAGCGCGCCGCGAAGGAACTCCGCGACGGCTTCTACGTGAACCTCGGCATCGGCATGCCCACGCTCGTCGCGAACTACGTGCCCGCGGGCATGCAGGTCTGGCTCCAGTCGGAGAACGGGCTGCTCGGCATGGGCCCATTCCCGCACGACGACGAGGTCGACCCCGACCTCATCAACGCCGGCAAGCAGACGGTCACGGGTGTCCCGGGACACTCGTTCTTCTCGAGCGCCGACAGCTTCGCCATGATCCGCGGCGGGCACATCGACCTCGCGATCCTCGGAGCCATGGAGCTCTCGCAGGAGGGCGACATCGCCAACTGGATGATCCCCGGCAAGCTCGTCAAGGGCATGGGCGGCGCGATGGACCTGGTCGCGGGCGTCAAGCGCGTCGTCGTGATGATGGAGCACGTCAACAAGAAGGGCGAGTCGAAGATCATTCCGCAGTGCACGCTTCCCCTGACGGGCAAGAAGTGCATCGACATGGTCATCACCGAGCTCTGCGTGCTCGAGATGGACAAGGCGCGTCGCCGCTTCGCGCTCAAGGAGCTCGCCCCCGGCGTGACCGTCGAGGAAGTCCTCGCGAAGACGACCGCTGAGATCCTCGTGCCCGCGACGGTCGGATCGATCGCGTGCTCGTGAAAGGAGATGGGGCGTGGCTTGCGCCACGCCCCATCTGAACGATGCTGAGTCGAAATCGGATCGCTGAGACTCCGCGCTCAGTTGCATGCTCCCCAGTTCGAGAGCAGCAGCGCGACGTCGACCGAGTCCGTCTCGCCGTCGCCCGAGAGATCGCCACCGTTGTAGCCGGGGCCCTCCTGCCAGCCGTAGAGCACATAGGCAAGATCGGTCGCGCCGACCTGCCCATCGCCGTCGAGATCGCCGAAGCAGCTGCACGGTGCGTTGAAGTCGTTTCCGCCCAAATCTGTCCACGGCCCCTGGAAGACGGGGCTCGATGACGCGCAGATGCGCGAGTTTCCGATCGCGTAGACCCCGCTGTAGATCACGCCGAAGAGGTACCCGTTCACCTGGCATCGCTCGAACAGGCAGGAATCGACGGTGTTCTGGCCGTATCGCATCTCCATCACGCGATCACCGGTGATGTTGCGGAACTGGCATCGGCGAACCGTGTACGGCGACCAGCCGAAGAGCGTCGTGCCGTCAAGCGAATCGAAGATCGTGTCCTCGATCGTGAAGCTGGAGCTCACGTTGTAGACCCAGACGGACGGGACACCGCGGACTCCGGTCAGCGCGCAGCGTCGCATGACGCTGGATCCACCGCCCTCCTGCATCATGATCGCGCCCTGGCCGCCGTACGTCTCGGCGAATGTGCAGCGGTCGACGGTCAGAGACGCTCCGACGGAGCGGATTCCGCCACCACCCCCGTAGAGACCTCCGCCGACTCCATCGACCCAGCACCTATTGAAGTCACACGCGATCAGCTGCGCAGAGCCACCATTGGCAAGCACGCCTCCGCCGGTGTGGTTCCTGCAGTCGTCGAAGGTGCAGCTGTCGAACACGGGCGAGGAGTTCGTGATCTGCGCACCGCCTCCCCATGCATCGGCGCGCGTCATTCGGAAGCCGATGATTCGGCACGAACTGGTCTCCCCCGATTCCGCGACGAACGAGCGGGAATCGAGCGGTGCCCGAACGCTGGCGGCGTCCGGGACATCGCTCTTCACAAGGATGGACTTGCCGCGCAGGTTGACCGACTCGGTGTAGATGCCAGGAGCGACCAGAACGGTATCTCCCGCGACGGCGGCATCGACGGCGGCCTGGATGGTCGCGAAGTCAGCCGGCACCCGCAGCACGTTCGGCTGCACGCTCAGGGCGAGTTCCCATGTCTCTGGCACGTACCCGCGCCCCGTGGGCGTGGGTCCCATGCCTCCCGGAAGTACGAGCACGTCGCGAGCCCGATCGTAGGCGATGTTCATGTAGCCCCGTGCCGGGCCCTGCAGAGCGCAGAGCGTCCAGCCAGTGCCGTTCCACGTCCACGTCTGCGGATACTCGACCTCGCCGCAGCAGGTCGTGCCGCCGTGGAGGATGATCTGGCTGCGACCGCTGTCGTATGTCATGCCGAACACGTATCGCGCCGGGCCAGACGTGCTCGCCAGGGACCATGCGGATCCGTTCCACCGCCACGTATCGTTCTTGTTGGTGAAGTAGTAGCCGCCGTGGAGGATGATCTCACCGCGCGCCTCGTCATAGGCCATGCGGTGCGCGTATCGGTTGCCGATGGGGCTCGTCGCCCAACGCTGCCACGAGTTGCTATCTGGATTCCACTCCAGCGTGTCGGTCAGCAGCAAGCCGCTCCCTGGCCACCCACCGTGCACGACGAGTCGGTTGCGCCCACGGTCGAATGCCATTGCGAAGTCGCCGCGCCCAGAGGCCTCTGCGGGTGCCGAGGTCAGCTGCGTCCAGACCTTGCCATTCCACGACCACAGGTCCTTGCGTGGTCCTGCGTCGGAATACCCGCCGAAGAGCAGGCAGCGACGCCCGATCGGGTCGTAGACCATGGCGCCGGCTCCGCGCTGCGGTGGCCCCGAGGTCGCAACCGTCGTCCAAGAGACGCCGTCCCACTCGAAGGTGGTCGTTCCACCGAAGAGCACCGTCTTGCCTCGGAATTCGTCGTAGCAGATCTCGTAGGAACCAGGTCCATCTCCCGCAGCCAGTGTCCAGCCGACGCCACACTGCGCGCACAGCTCCCCCACGGCTCCGGTCCATGCGGACAACGCCAACAAAATCGCCAGAGCTCTCGTGATTCCACGATCAAACAGTCCTTCGATGCGTGCCATGATTATGACTCTCCTCTGCGGTAGACGCCCGCATGGATTCATGCGACAGTGACCGTCTTCCTTGCACCGATTGTCACTTGCTCCGCAGCCTCCTCACTTAAGCCCCTGCACCGCATGCTGTTGACCGCCACCTCCCTCTCGAAATCGCACGGACTCCGCGAGCTCTTCCGCGGGGTCTGCGTCTCGATCGCCGAGGGCGAGAGGATCGGCATGATCGGCCCGAACGGCGCCGGCAAGTCGACCCTCCTCCGCATGCTCGCGGGGCGCGAGGATCCCGATGACGGCGTCATCCGCACGCCGCGCGGGACGGTCGCGGTCTACGTCCCGCAGCGCGACGAGTTCGAGGCGGGCGCGACGCCGCTGTCGGCGTGCACTGCGTCGGCCCTCGCCTGCGGCGAGACCCATGGCGACCATAACGAGGCGGAGGTCCTCGCCCAGGTCATCCTCGGCAAGATCGGATTCGACGACGCTCGGATGGCAGCGCCAGCGGACACGCTGTCCGGAGGCTGGAAGAAGCGCCTCTCGGTCGCCTGCGCCCTCGCCAGCGCAGGCGGCACGCCCGACATCCTCTTCCTCGACGAGCCCACCAACCACCTCGACGTCGAGGGCCTGCAGTGGATGGAGGAATTCCTCCTGCGCGGGAGCCACGACCTGCGCGCGCGCGCCGCCATCTTCGTCACCCACGACCGCGTCTTCCTCGAGAACTGCGCCACGCGCATCATCGAGCTCTCGCGCGCCTACCCCGAGGGCACGCTCTCGGTCGATGGGAACTACTCCGAGTTCCGGCGCCGCAAGACCGAGTTCCTCGACATGCAGGCCAAGGCGGAGCAGAGCCTCGCCAACACCGTGCGCGAGGATGACCGCTGGCTCGGTCGCCGCGCGAAGGCCCGCCGCACCAAGAGCCAGGCGCGCATCGACGACAGCGCCGATCGCCGCGCGGAGCTCGCCGACCTCTCCGAGCGGAACTCGGTCGCTGCGGGCGCGAGCGCCGGCATCGACTTCACGGCCAGCGGCCGCCGCACGCGCAAGCTGATCTCCGCCGAAGGCGTGTCGAAGTCGCTCGGCGGCAAGCTGCTCTTTCGGAACCTCGACCTCGAGGTCGTGCCCGGCGAGTGCATCGGGCTCATGGGCCCGAACGGCGCGGGCAAGACGACGCTCCTTCGGATCCTCACCGGCGAGCTCGCGCCCGACTCCGGCAGCGTGCGCATCGCCGATCCAGCGCCGCGCATCGTGACCATGTCGCAGACGCGCGCTGAGTTCCCCAAGGGCGCCCTGCTCCAGGACGCCATCTCGCCGCTCGGCGACAAGGTGCGCTTCCGCGAGAGCGAGATGCATGTCAAGAGCTGGTCGCGGCGGTTCCTCTTCCGCGACGAGCAGCTCCTGCAGAGCGTGTCGATGCTCTCGGGCGGCGAGCTCGCGCGCGCGCACGTCGCGCGGATGATGCTCGAGACGGCCGACGTGCTCGTGCTCGATGAGCCGACCAACGACCTCGACATCCCCACCCTCGAGGTGCTTGAGGACGCGATCGACACCTTCCCGGGCGGCACGCTTCTCGTCACCCACGACCGCGCGATGCTCGAGAGCCTCGCGAGCCGGATCGTCGTGCTCGGCGCACCCGATGGAATCCCCCGCGTCGTCGCGAGCCTCGAGCAGGCGCTGCGCGCGCTTGGCGAATTCGAGCAAGCGTCCTTGCGGGCGAACGCCCCGGTCCCGGCACCGAAGGCGCAGCCAGCATCCAGTTCGGCGCCCGCATCCGCGCCGAAGCGAAAGCTTTCCTACAACGAGCAGCGCGAGTACGACGGTATAGAAGCGTCCATCGCTGCCGCCGAGAAGAAGGCGGCCGACCTCGAGGCGAAGCTCAACGACCCGACGTTGATCTCCGACCACCAGGCGTATGCGAAGGCCTGCGACGCCGCCGGGGCTGCGCAGGCCGAGATCCAGCGGCTGTACGCCCGCTGGCAAGAGCTCGAGTCCAAACGAGGTTGACGCCATGCATCAGTACCGAGATCCGAACCGCGCCGACGCCCAGTCCTGCGCGCGGGCGCTTGCCATTCGCCTGAGCAACCGTGCATGGGACCTGATCGAGCGCGACCAGCGCACGTTCGCCGAGACCGACGAGATGATCGATGCCGCGCACGCGGCGCGGGAACTCTGGGCCATCGCGACGGGCGCACGGTCGAACGTCGAGCGCCTGCGGGCGCACCATGCCGTCTCCTGCGCCCACTACCGCGCGGGGCACCGCGAGGCGGCTCTGCACGCAGCGCGCCAGGCCGACGTCGAGGAGCGGGCGCTTTCCCGCGGCATCACCCAATTCGACCATGTGATGACCATGGTCGCCATGCACCTTGCGGCCCTGCTCAACTTCGGCGCGCCTTCGAACGAAGTCCTCATGGACATGGTCGACCGGCTCGGGCGCGAGGAGCGCGAGCTGCTCTCTCGGATCCTTCCCTGGCCGAAGGAGCGATTCGCCGTCGAGAACGGGCATCGCGTGCTCTCGCTGTGACCACACGCGAGGCGAGGGCGCTTATACTTGCATCATGGTGCAAGTATCACGGAAACGCCCGCCCGCCAGAGGCGACGCGAACGCGAAGCCCGCCCGCACGCCGGTGGCCCCCACGACGTCGATGGCGCCCACGACGCCGAGGGCCGCCGCCCGCCGACGCGATGAGCTCGGCGCGCTGCTCGACCCCGGCTTCTTCGCAGCGCTCGCGGACCCGAACCGGGCGCGCATCGTCGCCTGCATCGCCCGCTGCCGCCGAGCCTGCGCGGTCAGCGAGATCGCGGGCTGCTGCGCGCTCGATCTCTCCGTGGTGTCACGCCACCTGAAGTCGCTCGCAGAAGCCGACATCCTCGCCGCCGAGAGGGACGGACGCACCGTGCGCTACCGACTGCGGACAGGCGACATCGCAGCCCGCCTGCGCGGACTGGCGGAGCAGTTCGAGGCAAACGCGCCGTGCGAGCCTGGCGCGGGCTGCTGCGGAGGTCCGAATGGCTGCTGCTGAACGGAAACTGCGCGTCCTCTTCCTCTGCACAGGCAACTCGTGCCGAAGCCAGATGGCGGAGGGATGGGCCCGCGCGCTTCGCGGCGACACGATCGAGGCCTACTCGGCGGGCACGAAGCCGCACGGGCTGAATCCGCTCGCCGTGCGGGCGATGCGCGAGGCGGGCGTCGACATCTCGATGCACGCCTCGAAGCGACCGGAGGAGATCGGCGTCGCCTTCGACCTCGTGGTCACCGTCTGCGGACACGCCGACGAGCACTGCCCGCGCTTCGACGGCGCGCGCGTCGTGCACGTCGGCTTCGACGACCCGCCCAAGCTCGCGGCAGGTGCAGCGACTGACGACGAGGCCATGCCCCACTACCGCCGTGTGCGCGACGAGATCCGCGCCTACATCGAGACGCTTCCATGACCGCCGCGGAATCCTGCACGCCTTGTCCGTCTGGCCCAGCCAAGCGGCTTTCGTTCCTCGACCGCGGGCTGACCCTGTGGATCTTCCTCGCCATGGCGCTCGGCGTGGCGATCGGGCGGCTCGCCCCTGGCGTCCGCGACGCGATCGATGCCGCCAGCGTCGGCACCACCAACATCCCCATCGCGATCGGCCTGATCCTCATGATGTACCCGCCGCTTGCGAAGGTGCGCTACGAGGAACTCCCGCGCGTCTTCCGTGACCGGCGGCTCCTGCTGCTCTCGCTCGTCCAGAACTGGCTCATCGGTCCCGTGCTCATGTTCGCGCTCGCCGCAATCTTCCTGCGCGACCAGCCCGAGTTCATGATGGGTCTCATCCTCGTCGGGCTTGCGCGCTGCATCGCCATGGTTCTGGTCTGGAACGACCTCGCCGGCGGCAGCGCCGAGTACGCGGCGGGACTCGTCGCCTTCAACAGCATCTTCCAGGTGCTGTTCTTCGGCGCCTACGCATGGCTCTTCATGACCGTGCTGCCGCCCGTCTTCGGATTGAGCGGCGTCGCGGTCGACGTCGGGATCGGCGACATCTTCGTCAGCGTCCTGATCTACCTCGGCATCCCCTTCTTCGGGGGCATGCTCACGCGCCTCGCGCTGCGGCGCGCGAAGGGCGATGCCTGGTACGCCGAGCGATTCCTCCCGAAGGTCGGACCGATCACGCTGGTCGCCCTGCTCGCGACCATCGTGGTCATGTTCAGCCTGAAGGGCGACCGCATCGCCGAGGCGCCGCTCGACATCGTGCGCATCGCGGTGCCGCTCGTCCTCTATTTCGCGATCATGTTCTTCGCATCGTTCTGGCTGGCGCGCCGCGCGGGGTCGGACGACGCCCGCGCGGTCACGCTCGCCTTCACCGCAAGCGGCAACAACTTCGAGCTCGCCATCGCCGTCGCGATCTCGGTCTTCGGGATCGCATCTGGCGAGGCGTTCGCGGCTGTCGTCGGTCCACTGGTCGAGGTGCCTGCGCTTGTGCTCCTTGTCGGAGTCGCCAAGCGGCTCACGCAACGGCGAGCCGCGCGGTTCGCGGGCTGAACCACACGCGGTGGCGTGGCAGCCACGAGCAGCCGACGATGCCATCGACGCCGACGCGGCGCAGAATCGCTTCCGAAAGCGGCTCGTCATGCCCGAAGCGCTCGCTGAAGCGGATCGGTTCGCCATGCTCGGCGACGATCGCGACGTCGGCGTGAATCGACTCGGTGCGGATTTCCTTCAGGATCGGATGGAAGTCGTCGAACGAGCCTGCATCCTTGCCCATGGCGAGGTTCGATCGCTCGGTCATGTAGCCGTACTGCGCGCCGGTATCGAACAGCATCCGCATCGGACGACCCTCGACGATCGCTTCGACGACGGGTACCGCGCCAAGCACGAGCGGAGCATGGATGATCGAAGCCTCTGGCTCGGGCGCGTCGTGCCCGACCAGCGCCTCGCCCGCGGGTCCATCCCAGAGGACGGGCGCCGTCGACATGAGGTCCATCCCGATCAGTCCATCGATCGGGCGACCGAGTTGCTCCTCGAGGTGCAGCCCGTACAGCGCGCCGATCTCGAGTGGCCCGCACTGCCGCGGGATCGAGACTTGCATGCCGCCATACGTGGCGGTGCCCGTCCGCCCGAAGGTGACTGGGCTCCCGGTATCGACGAAGAAGAGCCCCTCAGGCAGCTCTATGAACATGTGTCTGGCCAAATACGACAATCTGTGACGAACGGTCATGGTCTTTTCTCCCGCATTTCGATGCGTGTGAGTTGAGTTGAAGCCGCGGGAGGGACCCGCGCGCGAACCACAGTCTAGGCAGGTGGCGCGCGGCACGATGGCAGCCGGGCGCCCGATCCGATAGTGTTCCGCGCATGAATCGATCCCGACTCGCTCGTCTCGCCGCCTGCGCGATCGCCCTTCCGCTCTCGATCCCCGGCATGTCGCACGCCGAAGCGCCCGCCTCCAACGGACTTGCAGCAACCGATCTCTTCAACGGCAAGGACCTCTCGGGCTGGGTGAACGTGAACACCGCGTCATCGACCTGGATGGTCGGAAAGGACGAGACGGGTGCGCCCGTCATCCGCTGCTCGGGCATTCCGACCGGCATCCTCCGCACCGAGAAGGCGTACGAGAACTTCGTCCTCGAGCTCGACTGGAAGCATCTGTCCGAGCCGGGCAACGCCGGCCTCTTCGTCTGGAGCGACCCGTACTGCTTCACGGGCGTGCCCTTCTCGCGCTCGATCGAGGTGCAGATCATGCTCACGCCCGACAACGTCGACGGCCAGGGCCGCACGATGTACACGGGACAGGGCGACATCTTCTCGATCTGGGGCGCCCGCATGAAGCCCGATCGCCCGCATCCGGGTGGCTGGGAGCGCTGCCTGCCGAGCGCGCGCATGACCAAGGGCAAGGGCGAGTGGAACCACTACAAGGTCACCTGCAACAAGGGCGCGATCAAGCTCGAGGTCAACGGCACCGAGGTGTCGGGTTGCAGCGAGGTCACGCCGCGCAAGGGCTTCATCTGCCTCGAGAGCGAAGGCACGGAGATCTGGTTCAAGAACCTGCGCGTCACCGAGCTTCCCGCCGCGACGCCTGCCCTCGGCGCAGACATGTGCGCGGATCTCGCGGCGTCGGGCATGCGGCAGATGTTCGATGCGATGGAGATGAAGGGCTGGAAGGAAGGCGCGGACAAGGGCGACGCAGCGCCCGCGCACTGGTCGGTCTCGAACAACGTCGTGCGCTTCGACGGCAAGGGCAAGAGCCTGTGGAGCGACGAGAGCTACGGCGACTTCGAGATGCTCTGCGATTGGCGCTGGACCAGCGAGCACCAGGGCAAGATGATGCGGCCGGTCATCGGTCCCGACGGCAACGCCGCCAAGGACGCCGACGGCAAGGACAAGATGGTCGAGGTCGAGGAGCGCGACAGCGGCATCTACCTGCGCGGCAGCTCGAAGAGCCAGGTGAACATCTGGTCGTGGCCGTGCGGCTCGGGCGAGGTCTACGGCTTCCGCACCGACCCGTCGATGCCGGCCGAGGTGCGCGCGGCGGTCACCCCGAAGAAGAACGCAGACGCGCCCGTCGGTCAGTGGAACCGCTTCCGCATCCGCATGGTCGGTGACGTCCTGAACGTCTGGAACAACGGGCAGCACGTCATCGTCGACGCGAAGCTCCCCGGCGTTGCCAAGGAGGGCCCGATCGCCCTGCAGAGCCATGGCTGCCCTATCGAGTTCTACAACGTGATGATCCAGCGGCTCGACGGCGGTCGCGGCGAGTAATCGCCGATTTGTCGCTCGAGGCTTGAACGCAGGCCCGGAAGTGGAGAGCATCCCGTGATGCCCCTCCCGATTTTCCTCGCAGCGTTCGCGCTTGCTGTGCCTCCATCTCCGCTGGCTTCCGACATACCCGACGCGATTCGATTCGAGGCGGCCGCGGTGGCGCGGCTTGCCGAGGGCGACGTCCTCCCCGCGTCCTTCGACGCTGTCGGTGGACGCGGACTGCGCGTGGTGGCGCGGCGACCGCTTGGCAGCGCACCCGCCAATGACATCCATCTCATGCTCGAGCATCCGACGATGCCCGCGCGGCATGCGTCGCTCATCCTGCGCGATGGACGCCTCACCGGCGCGATCGCGCTCGATTCAGATCTGCGAGTTGCGGTGACGGGGATCGAAGCCGGGCTTTCGCGAAAGTCCATCGAGAGCGGCGCGCGCGACCTGCCATGTGGGGTCGATGGTCGATTCGTCGCGCCGCGCGAGGAGCGCGAGCCTGCCGACGGCGGCATCGCGGGCGGCTGCGACGACGGGTCGCGGGTCGATCTCCTCGTGCTCTACACCGATGCAGCGGTGGTCCAAGCCGGCGGCGAGACGCAGATGCTCGACTGGATCATCTGGGCGATCGCGGATTCAAACGCGATCTACGCGTCGACGGGCATCGCCGTCACGATGCGGCTGGTCGGCGCCTCCCGTGCCGCTGGCTATGTCGAGGATGCCGCCTCGATGGCGAACGATCTCTACGCGCTGCGCGACCCTGCCGACGGCAAGCTCGACCAAGCGCTCCCGCTGCGGAACTCGACCGCCGCCGATATGGTCGCGCTCGTCCGCGCCGACGGCGGCGGCGCCTGCGGCATCGCGTGGCTTCTCGGCACCGATCCTGCCAGCGAGAGTTACGCCTACAGCGTGACGGCACTCGGATGCTTCACCAACCGCACCTTCACGCATGAACTCGGGCACAACATGGGCTGCTGCCATGCGCCCGGCGACGGCGGCGGCTGCACCTCGGGCGGCGTGTTCCCTTACTCGGTGGGCCACCGCTTCAATGGCGTCTCGGGCACGCAGTACCGCACGGTGATGGCATACTCGCCGGGCACCCGCATCCCCCGCTTCTCGTCGCCGACGACGATCTACGACGGCACGCCCACGGGACTCGTCGACCGCGACAACGCCGCCAGCATCAACATCACGCGCCTGACCTTCGCGAACTTCCGCTGCGACGTCTGTCCGGGCGACGTGAACGGCGACAACGTCCGCGACGGCGCCGACCTCGCCGCCGTGCTCGGCAACTGGGGCACCACGACTCCCGCGACCGATGTGAACGGCGACGGCACCACCAACGCCGCCGATCTCTCGCTGCTGCTCGGGAACTGGGGCGCCTGTCCCTGATCGCCCGCGTGGAAAGGAAACAGCCCCGGCGCATGGCCGGGGCTGCATGGTTGAACTGTTGGGGGCCGCTTACTCCTCGGTGTTCTCGCGGTGCTGCATCTGCGCCTTGAGGCGCGCGAGGATCGACGAGTGCATCTGGCTGACGCGCGACTCGCTGAGGTCGAGGGTCGCGCCGATCTCCTTCATGGTCATCTCCTCGTAGTAGTAGAGGATGACGATGAGCCGCTCGGCGCGGTTCAGGCCCTTGGTGATGAGCGCCTGGAGGTCCTGCTTCTGCACGGCCTGCAGCGGATTCTCCTGGCGGCCGTCCTCGACGACGTCGATCTCGCGCACATCCTTCGAGCTGTCGGTCTCGAAGCACTTGCGGGTGAGGCTGACCATCGAGATCGGACGGGAGTCCTTCTGGAGCTTCTCGAACTCATCGCCCGAGACATTGAGGCGCGCAGCGACCTCGTCCTCGGTCGGACGGGCGCCGGTCTCCATCTCGATCGACTTACGCACCTTCTCGACCTTCGCCGTGCGGCTGCGGACGAGGCGCGGAACCCAGTCCATCGAGCGGAGCTCGTCGAACATCGCGCCGCGGATGCGCTGGGTGCAGTAGGTCTCGAACTTCACGCCACGATCGGGGTCGAACGACTCGACCGCGTCCATGAGGCCGAATGCGCCGGCGCTCTTGAGATCGTTGATCTCGACCTCGCTCGGGAGGCGCTTGTGCAGGCGCTCTGCGGCGTAGGCGACGAGATCAAGATGGCGGCCGATGAGGAAGTTGCGGACCTCCTCGGTCGGCGTCACGCGGTATTCGCGCCAGACCTGATCGATCGGGCGCTGCGAAAGCGGAAGCGGCTTGGCAGGAGCCACGATGTTGCGCCCAGACGCGGCCCGGGTGGCTGCGGCAGCGGACGCCGTCGACTTGACGACGGCGCGCACGCGCGGGGTTGCATCGACCTTCGCCGCCTTGGCAGGCACGGCGCGCTTCGCGACCTCGATCGGAGGAACGATCGCAGTCGCTGGACGGGTGCGTGAGCGCGGGCTTGCAGCAGCAGTGACCGGCGTCGCGAGCGCTTCCGCAGAAGCGCGGCTGCGCTTCGGCGCTGCTGCGACCGATCCCTTGGTGCTTCCCGCGGCAGATTGAGTGCTCGGCTTGGTTGTCGGCGTGGTTGTCGGCGTGGTTGCCGGCTTGGTTGTCGGCTTCGTCGCCGTGGCGCTTGCGCCTCTCCCTGGCGTCTTGCCCGAGGGCTTCGCGGACGAAGCGGCGTGCGACTTGGTGACAGGCTTTGTAAGGATGTTCTCGCGTGCGGTCCTGGACATTCGGTCGGCTCCTTGACCATTCGTCCTCTGATCGAAGTCCACGCGCGAAACGGAATCTCGCATGGACCCACTCACCTCGCCCGCCGAACCCGAGGCGTCAGCCGCGGCATCGGACAGGCCCACCTCCGACGGACCGCTCTCCAGGCGGACCGCCAGCGCGCCCAAAGGGCACCCCCGTGACGAATGAATCTGCATAGGCGCCGGTTCGTTTCAGGCGCAGGAGCGAGATCCGTTCGCACGGGCGCGCACTTCATGCGCCCTTGACCTGAACTCCTGCTAGCGGCGCATCATGCGACGCCTGCCGAAGCCTCAGATCCACGCGTTCTGCGGGAGGAAACTCGCTTTTCGCGAGTCACGCCGCAGGGCGCGCGTCGCGTTCGCTGGACATCCTTGTCCGCAAACGCGACGTCAGTATAACGAGAATCCAGTTCGTGCAAGTGCCTTTCGGGTCGAGCTGCAATCTTTTCTAGCGACGGCTTTGCATACCGCGATCTTCCGATTGCGCGACCTGACCTGCCATCGCTGCAGGCTCCTCTTCGATCACATCGACGCCGGTCAGCCCATCCAGACCAACCTCGGCGATGGAAGAGACCTCAGAAGCCGCAGAGGCCGCAGCCTCGGTCTCGAGGCGGCTCTCGACGCGGGCGATCTCCTGCTCCACGATCCACTCGCAGATCATCCCGATCATGAACCCGCCGCCGAAGCCAAGCGCCATGGCGATGAGCGCGCGGCTCAGCACGGTGTCGCTGGGATTCTCCGCGGCGATGCCGACGAGGATCGAGACGCTGAAGGCAGCGAACGCGGTGCACGCCGCGACGGCCTGGGGGATCGGGATCTGTGACTTGACCTGCTTCATCGTGGGAACAATCCCCATGCTTCATGGCGACGCGGCGGGACAGCGCCGCTCCGAGGGGATGATCCACGAGAAGCCGCGAATCGTTCGGAATCAGGCTGTTCAGCCGGAGGCAAGCGCCCGCGCAAGGCGCGCGAGAAAGCCCTTCCGTTGATCGGCTCGATCCAGCTCCGCACTTTCACCGGCAAGCACGCGGGCAAGCTGCCGCATCGCCTTGGACGCAGGTGCGTCCGGCGACGCCACGGAAACAGGCGTGCGGCGCCGAACGGCCGAGGGAACGGCGGGGTCAAGCGGGATCGCACCCGCATACTTGATCGGCGTGCTCAGGAAGGCACGGGCGACGCGATCGATGCGGGCATGCACCGCGCGCGCCTCCTCGTCGCTCATGGCCATGTTGACGACGAGATGGATGCCGTCGCGGCATCCGCGCGCGACCAACGTCTTGATGGCGCCGTAGGCGTCTGCGATCGAGGTCGGCTCGGGCGTGCAGGCGATGACGATCGAGTGCGCCGCCGCAGCGAAGGCCATCGAGTTGGCGCCGATGCCGGCGCCGGTGTCGACGATCAGGACATCGGTGTTGCGCTCGAGGGCGAGAAGCTGGTCGAGCACGTTCCGCCGCTGGGTCTGCCCCATGTCGGCGAGGCGGGAGACGCCCGAGGCGCCTGGCACGAGGCGGAAGCCGCCCGGCGCTGGCACCATGACATCCTCAAGGCTGCGCTCGCTGGAGACGACGTCCTCGAGGGTCGCGCGCGGCGTGATGCCGCAGAGGACGTCGGCGTTGGCGAGACCGAGGTCCGCGTCGAGCAGGACGACGCGCTGGCCGCGAGCCGCGTAGGCGATGGCAAGGTTGACGGCGAGGTTCGTCTTGCCGACGCCACCCTTGCCACTCGAGATCGCGATCGCGCGGGCGATGCGGTTCGAACGGGTGCGGTCATTGGCCGCCAGCGGACTCACGCTGAGCCCGGTTGCGGGGGCAGGCGCGGGGGCGGGCGCCGTCGCGACGGCAACCTGTGCAGTTGGTGTGGATGGAGTCGGTCCGGTCGCAGGAGTGGACCGCGGTGGAATCACCAGCCGGCGCAAACGCTCCGCTTGGTCTGGCGACGGGGTTCGATCATGCATCAGCGGACCTCGCTCCCCAAGACGAGCGCGGCCAGACGACGGCTGCGCGCGATCTCGATGTGGTCGGGCACTTCCTGTCCATGGGTCAGGAAGCTGAGTTTCTTGCCAAGTCGCTCGACGAGCGTGACGAGCGCGCCGAACGACGCTGCTTCGTCAAGCTTGGTCAGGATCATGCGATCGACGCCGACCGAGCCGAATGCCTCGGCTTCGCGGGCGAGCGTGCGCATGCTGGCCGTCGCCGAGAGCACCAGATGCGTCTCGTCAGGATCGGCCGACGCGATGAACGCCTTCAGCTCGGAGAGCTTCATGTGGTCGTTCTGGCTGCGTCCGGCGGTGTCGATGAGGATCACGTCGACGTCGCGCAGGCTTTCGCAGGCGCGCGCGGCGTCGCGCGGACTCGAGGCGATCTCGACAGGCAGGCTGAGGATCTCTGCGTAGGTCCGAAGCTGATCGACCGCTGCGATGCGGTACGTGTCCGCAGCGACGATTCCCACGCGGAGCCCCCGCTTCAGCTTGAGGTGCGCCGCGATCTTGGCGAGCGTGGTGGTCTTGCCTACGCCGGTCGGACCCACGAGCGCGATGCGCCGCGGTCCATGCCGCCCTGCCTCGACCTCGAATGCATCGCCAAGATCGGTCGGGAGGAGGGCGGCGATCCGCTCGAGGAGTGCAGCGCGGACGGCCTCGTTGCTCGGCTCCTCCTGCTCCGCGAATCGGCGGGAGAGATCGCGGATCAGCCGATCGGCGAGTTCGGGCGCGAACTCCTGCTCGACGAGGAGCGCGTGGGCGGCCTCGATCGATGCCGGGCGACGACGCGAGGCAGGCGCGGGGGCTGCGACGGCCAAGTCGCCGCCACGGGAAACGCCCGCGATCGGATCGACGGGCGAGCGCTTGAGCACGCGTCCGACGACCTCGGAGATCTCGGCGAGTTCGGGCTCGGCGGAGACGTCCTTCGTCTCGACCATCGGTCGCGGGGCGGGAATGCTGGTGTGGGTCGGAGAGATCGACGCGGAAGGAGCATCGGGCAAGTCGGCAGGCGGACGCACGACGGCGGCCGTCAGGCGAACGGCACCGCCCGCAGGATTCGTGTCCGGCACCAGCATGAAGTGACGCGCGGGACCGTCGGCGGGCGGCGCATCGCGCTTCGGCTCGTCCTTCGACGAAGCCGAGGGACGCGTGGCGACGTCACGGACGACCTCTTCATTGCGGGTCGCACTCGCACGCGCAGCCGCCTGCTTCTCGAGCGAAATCGCCATCGCCTGGGCGAGTCGCCGCGTCTTCTCGCGCTCCGACTCCATGTCAAGCGGCTCGTTCGCGCGCGGCTCTCCGACAGGAACGGACTGGATTCCATAGGCGCGCGCCGCGGCGGTCATGCGGTGCATGTCCCCCGCTTCGCCCTGCGCCGCAGGCCTCGGCTTCGGCTCGACGCGCACCGCGCGCGCATCGCCCCGCTGCTCGATTCCCCGCTGCTCGATTCTCGGCATGTCCTGCGCGCGCGCTGCGGTGATCTCAACGACTGAACGCCGTCCGAGGCCGAAGAACCCACCGCGCTCGAACGTACGCGTGTGCAGGATCACGGCATCGGTGCCCAAGTCCGACTTCACGAACTCCAGCGCTTCGGCCATCGTCCATGCCTGATAGGTCTTGAGCTTCATACGGGGGTCCCCGGGCTCTTGAGATCGAAGGCGCACGTCACGCCAACGCATACGGAGTTCGAAGGCAGTGAGTGCCCGCAGACAAAGTCTGCGGAACCACGAGCGTGGGAGTCCATCGTCGCTGGGCACGATCTGTTCCGGAGATTCCGGCTCCGGCGGCTGCCTTTGGTGCTTGCTTGATCTGGGAATCGACCCCGCTCGCAAGCGGTTCCGCAGATTCCGGCGTTGCCTCCATCTGCGGGCACTCGTTGCAAGCGGACTCCCGACGAGGCGAGAACCAAACAAGCGGAGTTCGAAGGCAATGAGTGCCCGCAGACGAAGTCTGCGGAACCACGTGCATGGGAGTCCAGCGCCGCCGAGCACGATCTGTTCCGGAGATTCCAGCTCCGGCGGCGGCTCCCTTTGGTACTTGTTTGATCTGGGAATCGACCCCGCGCGCAAGCGGTTCCGCAGATTCCGGCGTTGCCTCCATCTGCGGGCACTCGTTGCAAGCGGACTCCCGACGAGGCGAGAACCAGACAGGCGGAGTTCGAAGGTGATGAGTGCCCGCAGTCGAAGTCTGCGGAACCACATGCGTGGGAGTCCATCGCCGCCGAACGCAAGCTGTTCCGCAGATTCCGGCTGCGCCTGCATCTGCGGGCACTCACGCCGCGGCAGCTCCCTGAGGTGCTCGTCACGCCAAAGCGAGCAGCCGCAAGCTGCGAGCGCTCAAACTTGGCTTGATGACTATTCAGCTTCACGCGCGATCTCCATTCACGCAACGCGCGCGGCGCAAGCCGCAGGCGCTTGAAAGCGACACCGACGCGCCAGTGAAGACCTCCTGCCTTGCACGCGCCGGATCATGAGCACAACCATCCGCAGCGCGAGTCGTTTCGGACGGAACCCGCGTTCAGGCAACTCCTGCCGCTGCCTGAGGCTGCGACACGGTGCTGTTCAGCTGCACGAGTCCGACGCTTTCGAGATCGGTGCCACGGACCACCTCGTTGTACCCGAGGACGGCAACGCCCGCAACATGGGGCTCGAGGAGTTGGCGCACCTGGGCGCGCACCGAGGGCGACGCGAGCACCACCACCGGACGGCCGAGGTCGGCCAGCGGCCGCGCCGTCTCCGCGACCGAGCGCGCGATGCGCGTGGCGAGCTGCGGCGGGATCGTGAACGTCGTCCCCGACGCGCTGCGGTCGATGTACCCGGAGATCACGTCCTCGAGGGCTGGATCCATCGTCACGCAGCGCAGTCGCTGGCGCCCGCGGTCATCGACCTCGCTGTACTGCATGCAGATCGAGCGGCGGAGACCGTTCCGCACGTACTCGACGAGCACGTCGTGATCCTTGGTGTGGGGGATCCACTCGGCGAGGGTCTCGAGGATAGTCTCGAGGTCGCGGATGGCGACCCGCTCGCGCAACAGCGCCTGGAGGATCTTCTGGAGGTCGCTCGGCTTGACCACCGACGGAACGAGTTCGTCAACGAGCTTCGGCGACTTCTGCTTGAGCTGGGCGAGCAGGTTGGCGACCTCCTCGCGGGTGAGGAGCTCGTCGGCATGCCCGCGGACGAGCTCGGACAGGTGGGTGGCGAGGACGCTGGCACTGTCGACGACCGTCCAGTTGGCGCTTTCGGCGCGCTCGCGGAGCCCGCGGGCGATCCACATGGCGTCGAGCCCGAAGGCGGGCTCCTTGGTCGGGATCCCCTCGAGCTTGCCGTGGGCGAGCCCGGAGTCCATGGCCATCAGTAGGTCGGGATAGACCCTCCCGCTGGCGATGACGGCCCCGCGGACCTTCACGCGGTACTCGTTCGGATCGAGCTGCATGTTGTCGCGAATGCGCACCGACGGCATGACGAGCCCGAGCTCGACGGCGAGGTGGCGGCGGATGCCCGCGATGCGCTCAAGGAGGTCCCCGCCCCGCGAGGCGTCGACGAGCCCGACCACGGCGTAACCGATCTCGAGCTCGAGGGTGTCGACCGTGAGCAGTTCCTCGACCTTGGGCGCCTCGGCTGGCTTGCGGGAGGCCTCGGTGCGGGCTCGGTTCTCCGCTGCCGCAACTTCCTTCTTCGCCTTCCACTGCATTGCGTAGGCGCTGCCGCCGAGGAGCAGGCCGGCGCCCATGAGCGGCACCGTCGGCAGCGGAGAAC
>JBEGLX010000072.1:0-19683 GCA_041183345.1 Planctomycetota bacterium | reverse complement strand
GGGTGCTCGTTCCTGCCGGCTGCGGCCCCGCAACCTCGTACTCGACCGTGTTCGTGCCCGACGGAGATCCCGAAATGGCGCGTGCCATCGCTGAGGCGGTCGCATCGATCTCGAAGCTCGACGCGGCGCTCGAAGCCAGTCGGGCACGCTGCTACGTCAAGGCGGCCTTTCCGTGCCCCGATGGCGATGAGGAGATCTGCTGGGTCCATGTCGAGGAGAAGCGCGACGGCGCCTACCACGGCACGCTCGATGTCGTTCCCGAGAATCTGCCTGGACTCAGTGCGGGATCACCGGTCCGCGTCGCCGTGCAAGACGCGGTGGACTGGATGATCGTCGCGGACGGCGCGCCCATCGAGGGCAACTTCACGCTTCGCGTGCTGCTACCCCGCATGAACGCTGACGAAGCCGCGCAGGCGAAGCGCGCCATGGGCTGGAAGTAGGCGACCGTCCAACGAGCACAGCGTCCGCACACGCGGGACGTCGACTCCCATGCACGTGGTTCCGCAGACTTCGTCTGCGGGCACTCATTGCCTCTGGACTCCGATTGATTCGAAACCAGACGGTGACGTCGGTCCGTATGGACTCCGTCGACCGGGATTTCGTGGGCGCCGAATCTGACTCGTCCGAGCAGCAGAGGGAGCCGCCGCCGCCGCGAGCGACCTCCGGCGAAGCCGCAGCCGCTCTCACGCCTCACGACGAAGGCCGCGAAGACGCGCACGCGACCGCATCGCGGTCGCCAGCGCGTCAAGTCGCGGCCGCTCAAACACTGCCGATGGGCGGACTCGAACCGCCGACCTTCGGGTTATGAATCCAACGCTCTAAACCAGCTGAGCTACATCGGCGAAGGGTTGGAGAGTATACCCGATCCCCGCTCCTGCTCAACCCCGTCGGGCTTCGCCCTGATTTGCCGCCCTTTTCGGGGGTCAGAGGAGCGGCGACAGGAGCCCCACCGCGTTCTCGACCAGCCGCTTCCACGCGGGGCGTGCATACCAGTCGCGGGGGTCGATGCGACGTGACTTCCGCAGGTATCGCTCCTGCACCGCGCGCAGCTTCACGCTTGTCGCGGCGTCATACACCACGAGGCTGGCCTCGAGATTGAGCTCGAAGCTGCGGCGATCCAGGTTCGAACTGGTCATGAGGCAGGTCTTGCCGTCGACCACGATCGTCTTTGAGTGGAGCAAGCCGCCCCGGTACTGCCAGATCTCGACGCCCGCGTCGAGCAGACGCTGGAAGAACTTTCGGCTCGCCAGCTTGACCAGCAGTGAATCGTTCACGTCCGGAACCACCAGCACCGTCCGCACGCCGCGCCGCGCAGCCGTCAGCAGCGCCGACAACGCAGGCTCATCGGGCACGAAGTACGGTGTCGTCAGCACGACCTCGCTCTCAGCCAGATGCACGATCGAGAGGATCAGCTGCGGCATGGCGCTGTCGTAGGTCGCGGGACCGGTCCCGATGACCTGCGCGATCGCGGGCGTGTGCGCGTCGATCGCCGACGCACCGACGAGATTCGCCAGCACCTCGTCGGTCTCGAGATACCAGTCCTCGACGAAGATCTTCTGCAGGTCGTTCACGGCAGGACCTCGCACGCGCATGGTGGCGTCGATCCACGGCGCGTACTTCTCCTTCACCTTGAAGTCCTTGGCAGCCAGATTGTGGCTGCCGATGTAGCCGATCGCGCGATCGATCACCACGATCTTGCGGTGATTCCGGAGGTCGATGCGGCTGAATCCGCGGCGGATCGCACCCACAGCGAGCGCCTCGACCACCTGCACGCCCGAGACGCGCAGGCTCTCGGCGCGCCCGCTCCGTAGAAAGGCGCGCGACCCGACATCATCGAGGAGCAGGCGACAGGTCACTCCGCGCGCGGCGGCGCGCTCGAGCGCAGCGAAGACGCGCGCGCTCGTCGCGTCATCGAGCGCGATGTAGAACTCGATGTGCACGTGCTGGGTGGCGCGATCGATGTCCTCGGCCAGGCGCTCGAAGAGTTCGTCCGCGTCCTCGAAGATGTCGATCTCGTTCGCGCCTGCCGGAAAGTCTCCCGAGATGGAGGCCGCCTGCACGGCGAGCCGCTGCTGGTCGGAGTCGAGCGCCGCGAGCACCGCCTCGCGCGCTTCACGCCGCGCGTTGCCACCACCCGACGCCTCCTCGCGCAGACGCATCTCCCGCCGCTCGGCTGCGACCGCCGCATACGCTTGCTCGCGCTTCGCGCTGAGCCACGCCTTGCCGAAGACCCAATAGACGAGCGAGCCCACGATCGGCGCGATCAGCACGAGCAGCACCCATGACATCGCGCTCTGCGAACGGCATCGGCGGTCGAGGAGAACCGCGACGAGCGTGCCCGCGGACAGGACGACCGCAAGCGCGACGAGGAGAGGCGCCGCGATGGGCCAATCGGCGAAGATGCTCTTGAGGACAGGCAGCACGGGAACCCTCCGATACTGTACGAGCGGCTACGCTACGTCCATGGCCGGATCGACCCTCGACGAACGCCGCCCCTCACCCGCCTCCGATCACGCCGCGGATGCCTTCGGCCCGCTCATCTCGGCGCTGATCTTCGGCTACTACGGCTTCCTCGACAGCACCGTCCGCGACACCACCGACGACGCGGGAAACACCGTGCTCCTTTGGCTCGGCAGCCTGTGGATCCTCCGGATCTCGGCCTTGCTGTTCCTCGCTTCGACGGCGCTCGCCTTCCGAAACGACCGCAAGACGGACCTGCTCTACGGCGCCAGCAGCACCCTCGCCACCCTTGGGTTGCTGGTCATCCTCATCTGGGACCAGGCCGACGCGCAGTACCAGACCGTCTTCCATCCGATCATCCTGCTCATCTGCATCGCCTGGAACGGCTACGGCGCGATACAGACGCTTCGCAGCGCCCTCCGCGGCATCTAATCGGTTGCGTATACTGGGCGCCCCGGTGCCCTCCTAGCTCAGCTGGATAGAGCAGCGCTTTCCTAAAGCGCAGGTCGCAGGTTCGAATCCCGCGGGGGGCGTGTCCCGTTTGCCGATCAACCAGTCAGGAACCGACACCACCATGATGCCCGTCCTCTTCGCGAATGCCCTCTGGCTCATCACCTGCACCGTCTGGTGCCTTCTCTGCATCGGCCAGGCCCGCGCCGACGCCAAGAACGGGACTGGCTTCCAGCGCCCGCTGTCGAAGGAAGAGCTCGAGCGCTGAGTGAGCGCCGCTCCCCCCGAGCCGCTCTTCAACCTCGTCCTGCTGCACCCCGAGATCCCGAACAACACGGGCAACATCGGACGCACCGCGGCGGCGCTTGGCTGCCGCCTGCACATCATCCACCCTATTGGGTTTGACATGGATGAGAAGGCGCGCCGCCGCGCGGGCCTCGACTACTGGCACCTCGTCGATTGCCGCGAGCACGCGTCGTGGGAGGCGTTCCTCGCGGGCGAGCGCCCTGCGCGGCTCTGGCTCTTCAGTTCGCACGGAAAGAGCTCCTACTTCAGTGCCCGCTTCGCCCGCGGCGACTACCTGCTGTTTGGGAAGGAATCGACGGGCGTCGGACCTGAAACGCATGCATGGGTCGAGGACACGTACGGCGCGGACCACGCGCTGCGGATCCCCATGCCCGCCTCGGACGGCGTCCGCAGCCTGAATCTCGCCACGGCGGTCGCGATCGCCGCCTACGAGGGGCTACGCCAGGTCGCCCCATAGACGCTCCCCGCAAAGGGGGCGACGGGCAACCAACGTGTCCAAAGTCCTACAAATCTCCGAACCGCAACCGCTTCCGCCCCGAATCCGTCATCATCCAGCGAGTGCGGCGCTCTTTCGCAGCCGCACGCCCGCAAGGTAGGATTGCCGCCTATGACTGAACGAGTCCCCAACCGCCTCGCCCGACGCGCCTTCACCCTGACCGAGATGCTGGTCGTGATCGGCATCATCGCGCTCCTCGTCGGCATCCTTCTGCCCGCCCTGAGCCGCGTCCAGGAGCGTGCCCGCAAGACGCAGACCGAGTCGCTGCTCCAGGAGTTCGTCAAGGCCTGCGAGACCTTCCAGCAGCAGTTCGGCTTCTACCCGGGCATCGTGCCCGAGGCGATCCTCGCCGCCGACCCGCAGATCTCGTCGACGGAGAACGCGATCCTCCACCTCTGCGGCGGCGCGATCCCGCAGGACGATCCGAACTACAACGTCGCTCCCTACTCCTCGTGGACGGAAATCACCTTCAACGGCGGTCCTGTCAACGGCACATTCAAGATCCGCGTGAACTCGCTCAAGGTCGGCGAAGGTCCGCGGGTGCGCGGAGTGCAGTACAAGTCGTTCTTCTCGCCGAAGGCAAGCGATCTCATCGCAGCGCCTGGACAGAACCAGACGGCGACGAACGCCGAGGATCGCTATGCGAATGATCCGCTGCGGATTCCCGACCTGATCGACGCGTGGGGGCAGCCAGTGCTCTACCTGCGCCAGCTCCGCTCGAATGCGTCGAACCTCGTCGCAGGCGCGCAGCCCTCGGACAACATGAGCGATTGCATGTTCGCGTTCCAGGGTCTCCGCCCCTACCTCAATTCGAACGAGCTCGGTGACCTCGGCGCGACGCAGGCGGACAGCATCCTGCGCGCGGCGACGGCGGTGAACCAGAACCCGACGCTCGCCCAGATCATCCGAAACGTGAGCTATGGCAAGGCGGATCAGCCTCAGCAGGGCTCACCCCGCGGTGCGGTCGTGGCGATCTCCGCGGGTCGCGATGGCATCTTCTTCTCGCGCTTCGATGGGCGCGGCTCGCCCGGCGCCCCGCAGGTCGACATCATCTCGTCGGGCAACCCGACGGGACCGTACATCGTTCAGGAGTACGACGACGTGCGCGTGTTCGGCGGCGGCTGACGCACCGATCTGATCGTTCATGACAACGGGCTCCGCCGCGCGGAGCCCGTTGTCGTTGTTCCGATGGCGCCGACTCGATTCGCTGGCTCAGGCGGACGAACCGGGCTTCATCTCGCCGTCCTTCTCGCCCGACTGCTGTTCGGATTGCTTCTTCTCGGCGTCCTTCTTGATCTGCTCCGCCTTCTTCTTGCGCTCCTCGTCCGCCTTCGCGCGCTCGGCCTCGGTGCGCTTGGTGAGTTCCGCCTGCGCGCGCTTGAGACCTTCTCCGTAGGCGACGCGGAGCTGCTCGAGCTCCTCCCTGCTCAGGACCTTCGAGAGTTGCTCCTTGACGGAGGCGAGCTTCGGGCGCTTTGCCTCGATCTCCTCCATCCCCTTCTTGAACTCCTCGCTCACAGGCTCGCCCGTCGGCGTCTTCTTGCGCTTGTCGAAGAGCTCCTTTCGCTTCGCTTCCGAGGTCCTCATCCACTCGGCCACGGCGGCATCGAAGTCCGACTTGATCTGGTTGACCTGCGTGCGCTTCGCATTGTCGAGCTTCAGCCCGTCGAGCGCCGCGAAGAGCACGCGCTGCTCGAGCATCGGTCGAGGCAGCTTCTCGGCAGCGGGCTGGTCCGCCTTCTTGCGCTCCTTCTCCGACTTCAGCGCATCGGCGGGAACGTCGGGACCGCGGAGGATGTCGCCTCCCCCCGCGGGCGGATTGGCGGGAGGATTGGCGGGCGGGTCGATGGTGAGAACTGTTGAAAGGACGGTGGCGAGAAGAATCGATTCAAGCATGGCAAGACTCCTGCGGGTGCGGCAGCGGCTCGTACAGCCCTTCCCTCGCGCGGGATGCGCGTCACGCGGGAAGTTCGGCTTCCACGCTACCATCTTGCCCCCCCGAGGAGTTCTATGCCGCTGACCCCCGCCGACCTGACCGAC
The DNA here is from genome assembly GCA_041183345.1 of Planctomycetota bacterium. Lineage (GTDB taxonomy): Bacteria > Planctomycetota > Phycisphaerae > Phycisphaerales > SM1A02 > QWPT01. The sequence goes on along the minus strand of JBEGLX010000072.1, from coordinate 13,931 downwards.
GCCCTCCGCACCGTCCTCGACCCGGACATCCGCAAGGACCTGGTGACGCTCGGGATGGTGAAGGAGACCCGCATGGACGGCGACAAGGCTGCCGTGACCATCGAGCTCACCACCCCAGCCTGCCCCATGAAGGACAAGATCCGCGCCGACGTCGAGGCTGCGATCGCGGCCAAGGCCGCCGAGCGTGGCGCGCGGTGCACGGGAGTCGACATCACCTTCACCGCCGATGTCCGCAAGGCCAATGAGCGCACCCGCGACGGCGCGAACCCGCTCCCAGGCGTCAAGCAGGTCATCGCGGTCGGCGCCGGCAAGGGCGGCGTCGGCAAGTCCACGGTCGCGGTCAATCTCGCCGTCTCCCTCGCCCGCATGGGTGCCCGCACGGGCCTCCTCGACGGCGACATCTACGGCCCGAGCGCCCCGACCATGCTCGGTCTCGAGGACGAGGCCACGCAGGCGCGCGGCAACATGCTGCTCCCCTTCGAGGTCCATGGCATCAAGGCGATGACGATCGGCAAGCTCGTCGACGCAGACAAGCCGCTCATCTGGCGCGGACCGATGGCGCACGGCGCCTTCAAGCAGCTCGCGACCCAGACCGAATGGGGCGAACTCGACTACCTCATCGTCGATCTGCCGCCGGGCACGGGCGATGTCCCGCTGACGCTCTCGCAGCTCCTGCCGCTGTCGGGCGCGGTCATCGTGTGCACGCCGCAGCAGGTCGCGCAGGACGACGCGCGGCGCGCAGCCAAGATGTTCGAGCAGCTCGGCGTGCCCGTGATCGGCGTCGTCGAGAACATGAGCATCTTCGTCGATGACACCGGCCGCGAGCACGATCTCTTCGGCAAGGGCGGCGCCGAGATCATGGCGCAGACGATGGGGCTCAACTTCCTGGGCGCGATCGCGATCCGCACCGCGCTGCGCGTGAACAGCGACCGCGGCACGCCGCTGGCGAACTGGAACGACGCGCGCCTCGGCGCGGAACTCGATGCCGTCGCGCGCACCGTCGCGCAGCGGGTCTCGATGCTCTCGATGCTCGGGCAATTCAAGGCGCCGACGATCTCGGTCCACTGACCGCGATCCAGCGGACCCGTGTCAGCCGCCGAGCCGGGACTTGATGAGCGCGACCGCCTCATCGCCCGCATAGTGGCGCACGATGCGCTCGTCGATCTGGGCGATGTCGATCATCATCAGCGCGTCGAGCACGTCGCCGAAGTCGGGGTCCACGTTGAAGGCGAGCAGGTTCGCGTTCAGCCGCAGGTACTGCCGAAGCAGCACCGGGACCGCACGCTGCCCACGCTCGATCTCCTCGATCAGCCGCTCGACATGGTGGATGTCCGAGGTCGCCTGCGCGCTCTCCCGGTCGGTCCAGCAGGCGATGCTCCTGCGCGCCGGTGGATGGCGCGGCGTCACCAGCTTCGCGAACGGGGTCGAGAGACGATGTCGCTCGAGGAACTGCATGATGAGCTCCTTCGACATCGAGTCGTAGTCGTTCGAGATGCTCACCGGCCCGAACATGCGGCGATGCCCGCGCGTGATCATGAAGACGGCGATCGCCCGCCAGAGGAGCGACAGCGGCATCGGCTGCCGCTGATACTCGACGCGAACGAACGATCGCCCGAGCTCGACCGAGTTCGCGAGCTGGTCGAGGATCGCCGGCGAGTAGTCGAACAGCGTGCTGGTGTAGAGCCCTTCGACGCCGATGCCCTGGGTGACCTCGTCGACGACACCCGCGCGATAGCCGCCGACGATCTCGCGCGACTCGCGGTTCCAGAGGACCAGCTGCACGTAGGTCTCATCGAAGCGATCGACGTCGACGGCGTGCCCGCTGCCCTCGCCCACGGCGCGGAAGGCGATCTCGCGCAGTCGCCCGACCTCGCGCATCGCGCGGGGAATCTGGCGGGCGTGCACCGCGAAGGCGTCGTATGCGCCGACCTCGAAGAGACGCGCCTCGGGCGGCAGCGCGGCAAGCTCGACCGCCAGCTGGTCGCCGGTTGACTCCGCAGCGCCCACGGGCTGCGGCGGCGGGAGCTGGCGCTGCGGGGCAGGCTGCGACTTGCGGAGCAGCTCGCACCGACCGCGCACGAGACGGGTCAGCGACTCAGGATCATGCCCCGCGGACGCCGTCGTGATCGGACGACCGAACCGCACCTCGATCTCGTGACCGCAGCGGGCGATGAACTCGCTCGGCAGCAGCGCGGTCCGCAGACGCGGATGGACCAGCCCCGCGGCGTGGAACAGCGGGCGGTTGCTGCCCTCGAACCAGACAGGCACCAGCCGCGCGCCTGCCGCGAGGGCAAGGCGGGCTGGGATCGTGGACCAAGGCGGATCCTGAGGCGTCCAATCGCCCCAGTGGACCGCGCTCACCTCGCCCGCGGGGAAGGCGATCAGGACGTGTCCCGCCTTGAGCCACTGGATGGCCTCGCGGAGCGCCGCGGCGTTCCGCCGGGCGGCATCGGCCCCGCCGAAGGGATCCACGAGGATCCCGTGCTCGCGCATGAACGGGAACACAGACAGGACGTTGTTCGCGAGGATCTTGACGTCGCTGCGACGGCGCATCGCCAGCGCGACCAACAGCGCCCCATCGGCGACGCCATACGGGTGGTTCGCGAAGACGGCGACCGCGCCCGTCTCGGGAATCCGGGCGAGCTCCTCGGTGGAGTAGCGCGGGATGATCCCCGTCGCGTCGAGGACCCGCTCGAGCGCTGGCTTCGATGGGTCGCCGGTCTCAACCGCCCTCGCCAGCTCCTCGATCCGATCGAGGCTCAACGCGCGCTCGGCCAGCCGGAGCGGGAAGTCGACGATGGAACGGATCCAGCGCGTCTTGGGGCGCGGAAGTCCGATCGGGTCGCGGTGGACAGGCTTCGGCTCCATCGATCCGCATTGTCGCGAGCGCGTGGCGCGCCGCAACCGACGCCGAGGTGAATCCGAGGAATCAACGGAAATCACACGGAAAGCAGGGATAAATCCCGCAAAAGTGCCACGACCCGCTGGAATGCGGGCCGTGGCGAGCAAGACGATTGTTGGTTCGGTCAGCGACGGCGACGCGAGGCGAGACCGGCGAGGCCAAGGAGCGCCAGCGCGCCCGGCGCCGGCACCACGCGGAACTGATCCTGCGCGGACGGGCTGTTCCAGCCCTCCGCAGCGACGTAGCTGTACCCGCCGACGCCAAGGCTCTCGACCATCGCCGAGTAGATCGACGCAGCCTCGCCGGTGAGGTCCGCGCGGAACGCACCCGTCGCGAGCGAGAGGCGAGCCTTCGCGACCTCGGCATCGGTCGTCGAGATGTTCTCGTGGATGATCTCCCACGCCAGAGCGCAGAAGGCTGCGGACCCCGCAGCGTGGCTGCCGACGGTGGCGGCGACGCGGCCCTCTGAGTCGAGGAAACGCGACATCGCGTCGCGGAGCAGCGTCGCCTTGGCGACGCCCATCGGACCCGGAGCCGGCGGCGCCTGCGGGGCGAGCTCGAGGTCGACGACGTCAAAGGTGTAGACGCTGCCGGCGGTGATGCCCTGGTAGAGCTGGGCGCACCACGAGTAGACCGTGGATCCGCCGATCTCCCACCGATGCTCGGCGAGCTTCAGGCTGAACATGGTGACGCTGGCCGAGGAGTCCCAGGCGAGGTCGGATGAGTACCCGACGCCGTGCGTCTGAAACGACCCGTAGCCGATGTAGCTGGCAGTGATGGAGGCCGAGGCCGACATGGTCGTGAGACCGACAGCCGCCGACACGATTCCCGATGCGATGAAGTGCTTCATGGTTCCGACCCCCAAATCCCTAACCGCCTATCAATTCGCCCTTTGCGTAGACACCTCGACCCGGAGTCGAGGGAACGCCACCCCACCATTGCACGGGATTGTCTCGATGAAACCGATCGTAGCGATTTTTCCGTAACTTCAGTTTATGACGGCACTTACGAACAAGTACGGCCCTCTTATTCTCAGACCGTCTCCGAACTTGTTTGGTTTCAAAACGACACGCACCCCCTGTTTCCGCACAGGGGGTGCGTGTCGGCGCCAAGCGACGCGGAGCCAGCTGCGGACCCAGGGGGACGGGTCCGAAGCGCTCGACGCCATGCAGGCGAGGTGGCTCCGTCGCGAGGCGACGGTTCACACCGCGGTCTTGTAGAGCTTTGGATGGGTTCGAAAGGGACGGGACAGACTCAACAGGGACGCTTCAGACGAGCCGAGCGGTGCCTTGGACAGGACACAGCGCGGAGAGGACTCCGAATCTCGCCTTCCACCAGCTTCCCTTGGTTCCCTCGCCACCGAAGCGCACGGGACGCGGCGCTCCGAATGACGGATCGAACGTAACCCGTTCCAGTGGCGAAGCAAGCGCGCCACGTGATTTCACGCGAACGAGACCTCGCGACCGCCTGATTTCGACGTTACCGCGCCCGTGCCAGCGAACGCCGCGGACGACTCACGCGAACTCGCGCTTCAGGACCTTGAGCCCGTCGGCGAGCTGCTTGATGTGCGCAGGCTCATGCGCCGCGGAAATCTGAACGCGCAGCCGCGCGTGTCCCTCGGGCACAACCGGGAAACCGAAGCCGATCACGAAGACGCCAAGCTCAAGGAGCCTCTTGGACATCGCGATCGCCTTGGCGGTGTCGTGCACGATGATCGGACAGATCGCGGTCGGGCTCTGGAGGACTTCGAAACCAGCCTCGCGGATGCCCGCGCGCGCGGCGTCGACGTTGGCTCGCAGCTTGGCGACGCGCTGCGGCTCGCGCATGAGGACCTCGATCGCCTTGTCGGCGCTGCACGCGATGGTGCACGGCAGCGCGTTCGAGAAGAGCGTCGGGCGCCCGCGCTGGATGAGCAGGTCGATCGCCTTCCGCGAGCCGGCGATGTAGCCGCCCGCGCCGCCTCCGAGCGCCTTGCCGAGCGTGCCCGTGATGTAGTCGATCTGGGTCCCCTGCAGTCCCTGATGCTCGTGCGTGCCGCGGCCGGTCCTGCCCATCACGCCGGTGCCGTGCGAGTCGTCGACCACGAGCAGCGCGCCGAACTCGTCGCAGATCCTGCGCATCGCCGGCAGGTCGGCGATGTCGCCCTCCATCGAGAAGACGCCGTCGGTCACCACCCAGATCGTGCCCTTCATCTCGGGATTCGCGCGCGCTTCCGCGAGCTTCGTGCGCAGCGAGTCGAGATCGTTGTGACGGTAGACGGTCTTCAGCAGGCCCTTCTTGATGACCGCAGCCAGGCGGATGCCGTCGATGATCGACGCGTGGTTGAGCTCATCGGAGATGATGATGTCGCCTGGCTCGCACAGCGTAGGGAAGATCGCCTCGTTGGCATTCCAGCAGCTCGTGAAGGTGTAGGACGCCTCGGCGCCGTAGAAGTCGGCGATGCGCTGCTCGAGCGCGTGGTGGCAGTCGAAGGTGCCGCAGATGAAGCGCACGCTGGCGGTGCCCGCTCCGTACTTGCGGATGCCTGCAATGCCTGCCTCGACCACTTCCGGGTGGTTCGCCAGCCCGAGGTAGTTGTTCGAGCAGAAGCAGGCGACCTCGCCGTAGCCCTTGAGCCTGACGGTCGCGTCCATCGGACCCTCGATCGTCTGCAGGTGCTTGAGCTGGCCGCTCTGCCGCAGGGTCTCGAGGATCTGCTGCGTACGCGAAGGGAAGGTCGGGACAGGCATCATCGGGGTGGGTGCGGACTGCATCGGAACAGTCTACCGCCCCGCCGCCGGTCATTCGTCCTTGAAACGCACCTGCGGGACCTCGCGCTCGAGGTCGGTGGCATTGAAGAGGTCGAACGGCCTGAGCCCTGCGAGCAGCGCCAGGAAGCGGTCGGGCACCACCAGCAGGCGGGCGTTGAACGACGTCGCGATGCCGTTGTAGTAGGTGCGCGCGATGGCGATCCGCGCCTCCGTATTCGAGAGTTCGGTCTGCAGCGCCAGGAAGTTCGCCTGCGCGGTGATCGCGGGATACGCCTCCGCGATCGCGATCATCACCCGCTGCACGCCCTGCACCTTGTTCGAGGGATCACGCGCGGCTGCTGGCGGAATCGCCGCCTGCGCGCGCAGGATGGCGAGAACCTGCTGGGTGTCCTTCTCATGCATGCCTGCAGCCTTGACCACGGCCGCGAGATTCGGCAGCAGGTCGGCGCGGCGCTTGAGCTCGACCTCGATGTTCGCCCAAGCGCGGCGCACGCGCTGCCGGAGCGTCACGATCGAGTTGAACGCCATCCAGCCCCAGGCGACGGCGAGGAGCAGCGGATACACGGCGATGCCGGCGACGAGCACGGGGATGTTCGGCTCGCTGCTTCTGCCGAACGGCATGGCGATCAGGAGCGCGCCGGCCGCGGCAATCACGAGTCCGGCGATTCCCCACGCCCACGAGGCGAACGCGTAGCCGCCGCCAATCTGCTTCTCGTCACGGACCGAGATCAGGAACATGCGCGCGTCGCGGTCGGACGCGATCTCCGCCGCGACCATGTCGTGCCGTTCGCGGGCGCGTCCCGCGACGAAGACCGGCGCATGCAGATGGATGATCTCCTCGGTGAAGGTGCGGTGCTGCAGCGAGTCGGGGATGACGAGATTCGGTCCCTTGCCGTAGTAGGCGGGATGGCTCGGCCCGCAGGAGAACAGCACATTCGCGCGTGCCTCGATGGTCGCGCCATCGGGGCGGACGAGGACCACGCCCGACTCGTCCTTCACGTAGAACGGGATCTGCTCGCCACCCGAGGCGACGGTGGTCGAGCCGGTCTCCCAGCGCTGCCGCGTCTTGGTATTGCCCTTGTCGTCGCGGTAGGTCTCGGTGACCCAGCGCCCCCAGTCCTCGGTGATCGACCACGCGTGGTAGACGCAGGCGGCTTCGGAGAGATAGGCACAGAGAGGACCATCGCTCTCGGCCGTGCCCTTCACCTCGACATCGCCGATGAAGACGCCTGCCGCCGGAGACGTCGGCGTGTCGGCGAGGTAGCGCCGCGTGCGCGAGGCGCGGACGGCAAGCCAGACGAACAGGATGGCGAGCGACCACGGAATGGCGGCCATCAGGAGCGCAGGACCCAGGGGCGGCGTCTCTGCGATCAAGGATCACCGCGGCTTTCCGCTGCACCGACGCGGCGGAGCCCGTCGCAGGCAAGCGCGCTCGGCGGGAGCGATCGAGTGGTTCGTGCCGACATGCGCATGGGCTCGCCCGAATGCCGCCCGCGGCGGCTCCGTCATGCTAACCCAAGCGCCGTGACGCGAGAGCGACTACGGGCACGCGCCCCAGGAGCCGAGGACGATGGCGAGATCCGTGCCCGCGACGATTCCGTCGCCGTCGATGTCGGCGCCGGGCTTGCCGCCGCCGCCGCTTCCCCAGGAGCCGAGCACAGCAGCTAGGTCGACGCCGTCGACGCTGCCGTTGCCGGTGATGTCGGCGATGCACTGGCAAGAGTCGATGATGCCGTCGTTGTTGCGATCCACACTCGGATTGGCAAGCTGGATGTAATCAAGCACGGCGTCTTGGTCGCAATCGCACTCACTGGCACGCCTGTTCCCACCGAGATCGACCAACTGCCCCGATACCTCGAAGGCGAACTTGCTCAAGCCGCAGTTCCAGGTCCCTGACATACGCAGGTCCGCGGCGACCATGTAGACGACGGTGTTCACCAGTGTGCAGTCCTCGATCAACTGTCCGATGCTCGTGCTGAACACGCCACCTCCCGTATCAGCGCCACTCTCGATCACACAACGAATGAGCCGATGCACTCCGAACACCGCGGATCCTCGGAAGGCCTGATTTCCGCGGAATGTACAGTCGGTCGCGGTGACCGCGTCCTCCCAGCTGAAGATCGCGCCACCTCCGCCCTGCTCGGTGGAACTGGTCGAGGCGATGCACGACTCGAAATGACATCGCTGGACAGCGAGTGCTCCGGCTCCCTCGCGCAGAATGCCTGCGCCATCTCGCCTCGGCAGAGTGACGGCGCGGCCCATCCGGAACTCGAGGTCGCGGATCGTCACATCGCTGTTGGTGATCGCCATGATGCGGTGCTGCGCGAGCCCATCGAGAATCGGACGCTGACCCGTGGCGTCACGAACGCCTTCGATCGTCAGACTTCTTCCAGTGATCACGATCGGCTGTGTATACGTGCCTGGCGAGATGACGACCCTGTCACCATGCACGCTCGCATCCACCGCCGCCTGGATCGTCGGGTACTGCTGCGGGACGAGACGATCGGTGGCGAACGCGGACGAGGCGATCGCTGCGGACGCCAACACACTGAGCTTCGACTTCATCGGGTTCTCCTCTGCCTTTGAGCTCGATAGAGAGCGCTCGGCAGCGAGCGCAGACACGGCGACGGCGAGAATCGCGAGAAATCGCGGCGTCGCCCGCGGCCGCTGCGCGCGCTCGGCGAGCGCCCCGAGCCGCAGCAGCGCCGGGCCTTGCAGCCGTAAACCACGCTCAGGCATGTTCATGCGCCGCTCCAGCCGGCGATGTGCGCCTGGATGCGGGCCAATTCCTGCCGAACGTCCGCAGCAGGCACGCCTTCGTCGAGGAGCAGCCGCTCCAGCGCGCCATCGATGCGCGTTCGCACGAAACGGGCTGCGTTCCGCGCGTCGGCTGCCGTGCAGCCCTCCTCGCCCGCGATCTCTTCATAGGTTCGTCCATCGATCACGTGCCGGGAGAACAGCGTCCACCTGCGCGAATCGCCCGCGCCCTCGAGCTCCCGCGCCACCAGTTCGCAGGCGTCGCTGACGATCGCGCGCGCCCACTCACGCTCGAAGACCATCTCGGCGGATGCGACGGGCGCTGCGAGTCCCGAAGGAAGCGCCGTTTCACGCCCCGTCTGGCTACGGCGACGGCGAATCTCGCCGCGCACCCAGAGCAGCAGCCCATTCATCAGCCATCGCCGCAGCGGAAGCCCGCTCGAGCGCCACTTGACAAGGCTCTCCGCGTCTGTGAAGCGCTCGACGAAGTAACCCGCCACCAGCGCAGAGGGCGCATCGACGTCGCGATACCCCGTCGCAGACAGATACGCCGAGAGCGGCTCGTAGTAGCGACGCATGACGTGGTCGCGCAGCTCGCGGAGTGCATCCGAAGCGTCAGCCTCTTGATCCGCCGCCACGCGGTCGAGCTGCACGGTGATCCAGGTGGCGTGGGTCGAGGGGAAGAGCGTGTCGGACTTCACGAGCCTAGTGAGACGCAGCCTGCGCGGATATGCGTCAGCAGCTGTATCGAGCCTTGATCTTCGGCATCAGGTACTCGGCGAACGCGCGGTCGAAGTCGTGCTCGGGCTTCCAGCCCCAGTCGCGGCGAGCCGCGGAGTCGTCGCAATCCTCGGGCCACGAGTCGATGATGCGCTGGCGCTCGAGGGTCGGCGCGTAGGTGATCTCGGTGGTCGGGAAGAACTCGCGCACCTTGGAGGCGATCTCCTCGGCGCTCGGCGCGAAGGCGCTCACGTTGTAGACGACGCGGGTGAGCTGCTCACGCGGCGCGTCAGCGAGTTCCATGAGCGAGCGCACGGCGTCGGGCATGGTCATGAACGGGATGCGCGCATCGGGGCGGACGAAGCAGGCGTAGGGCTTGCCCTGCGCCGCAGAATGGAGCATCTCGGGACCGTAGTCGCTGGTGCCGCCGGTCGGCACGGTGTCCGCCGAGATGATGCCGGGGAAGCGGATCGAACGGAAATCGACGGTGCACTCGGGGCGATCGGCTGCGAGCAACCGGTAGTGACGCGTGTAGTAGCGCCCCATCTCCTCGACCGCGCGCTTGTTGACGCCGTACATCGTGATCGGCTCGAGGCACTGGTCCTCGGAGACGCGGCCAGCAGCGCACTTCTGCGCGAGCGTCGGCACACCGTAGACGGCGATCGTCGACGGGAACATGAACTTGACGGGAGTGCCGCGGCGGGTGGCGCTGTCGGCTGCCAGCTTGAGCAGGTTGGCGCTGCCCATGACGTTGACCTTGAGCGCGAGCTCGGGGGTGCGCTCGCCGCGCGTCGAGAGCAGCGCAGCGAGGTGCCACACCTCGGAGACGTCGTGCTTCTGGCAGATCTCGTCGATCGCGGCCGGATCGCTGACGTCGCAGGCGTATGACTTGGCTGCGTGGGCGGCGCGGTCCTTCGGTAGCTCGCGCACGTCCATGGCGACGATCTCGCGGGAGCCGCGGTAGCGACGGGCGAAGGCATCGAGGAGGGCGTGGCCCATCTCGCCACCGGCGCCAGACACAAGGATCGCACCCGTGGAGGTGGAGACGGTTCGGCTCGACTTCGGCTCGGACATCGTGGCGTGCATCGTGGTCATGGCGGGCGTGGGTGGCGTGCGGAACGGGCTTCGCAAGTATAGGTTGTACGGATGCCCGCAAACGCCATCCCCCTGCCCCAGCGCCCCGAATCCGCGGAGGAGATCATCCGCCTGCTCGACCTGAAGCAGCATCCAGAGGGTGGTTTCTACCGGGAGACGTGGCGTGACCGCCCCGCCGGCGGCGCGCGTGGCGCCGGGACGGCCATCTATTTCCTGCTGCCGGGTGGCGTTGTGAATCGCTGGCATCGCGTCGATGCAGCGGAGATCTGGCACTTCTATGCGGGCGCACCGCTTGAGCTGTCGATCGCGGGACACGGGCGCGCGCCAGAGACGGCGGTGCTAGGAACCGCGATCTTCGACGGCGAGCGTCCGCAAATCGAGATTCCGCCGAACGCCTGGCAGCGCGCGCGCTGCCTCGGTGCATGGACGCTGGTCGGCTGCACGGTAAGCCCCGCGTTCGAGTTCTCGAAGTTCGAGATCGCGGGCGACGGTTTTACGCCGCCGAAGTCTTAGCGGGCGCGGCCGCAGCCGCGACCGCTCAAACCATGAGTCCCCGCAGATGAAGGCAACGCCGGAATCTGCGGAACCACGTGCGTGAGGAGTCGGCTTGCCGGCTTTCAGATGGACTCCTGAAACAACCCGTTCCGCAGACTTCGTCTGCGGGCAATCATTGCCTGTGGACTCCGAGTGATCGAACCAGCACGAGAGGGAGTGGCCGCAGCCGTGACCACGCTCACGCCACGCAGCCGAGTCGCTCGAGCAGCTTCTTGGTGGCGAGGATTCCATCGGTCTCGCTCATCTTCTTGCCCTCGTACTCGATGCCGATGGCTCCGTCATACTTCGCAGCGCGCATCTGCTCGAGGAGCTTCGGATAGTCGAGCAGCGTCTCGTTGCCCGCCGCGTCGAAGTGGTAGCTCTTGGCGGAGCAGCCCTTCGCGAAGGGCGCGACGAGTCCGACATTCTTGACAGGATCCTGGAGGACACCGCCGCCGTCGCGCCAGTTGCCGAAATCGGGCAGCGTGCCGACCGCTGGGTCGTTCACACCCTTGATGACGCCCGCGAGCCACGCTCCGTCCGACGACAGCCCGCCGTGGTTCTCGACGATCACGTTGAGCCCAAACGGCTTCGCGGTGGCGACGAGCTTCGAAAGTCCATCGCTGCAGCGCTGCGCCTGCTCTTCCTTCGTGCCCTCGCCGATCGCGTTCACGCGGATCGAGTGGCAGCCGAGCGCCTTGGCGAGCTCCAGCCACTTCTTGTGGTTCTCCGCGAACTGCGCGCGCGCCTTCTCGTCGGCACCTCCGCAGATGCCCTCGCCATCGCACATGATGAGCAGGCTGGTGACGCCGAGATCATCGGCGCGCTTCTTGAGCTCGGCGGCGAGCGTCGTCTCGCCGATACGGGGACGGTAGAACGAGTTGACGTACTCCACCCGGCTGAGCCCGAACTCCGACTTCGTGATCTTGGCGAAATCCATCGGATCGTCGACCTTCGTGGGCCGCTCCTCGGGCTTGCACAGTCCGAAGCGGCGATGGAGCGACCACTGGGCGAGCGAGATGGGGTTGCGGATCGGGTCCGCACGCGGCGCTGTCGAGCCGATGGCGGCGAGGGCCGTCGGCGTCATCGCTGCAAGGGAGGCGAGGCCGAGGAACTGGAGAGCGTCACGGCGGTGCATGCCGCGAAGCGTAACGGAAGCGCTGCGGTGTGGCTCGGCGCGGCATACGATCCTCGCATGCGATGTGCCGCTCCGCTGACTTCCCTGCTCGCCCTCTGGCTCGCCTCCGCCGCACCCGCGAATGAAGTCGCGACCACCAAGGCCGCGCTGCCGACGCTCGCCTCGCCCGCGACGATCGTGCTCGACGGCTCGGATATCCCCACCATCGAGGCGGAGAACATCGCAGACCTGGTGCGCGCGGAGGGGTGGATCCACGCCCGCGAACGGTTCCTGCAGATGGACCTGGCTCGGCGACAGGCTGCCGGCGAACTCGGGCAAGTGGTGCCCGCGGGCGTGGCCATGGATCGCCGTACGCGACCGCTTGGGCTGCGTGCCGTCGCCGAACGCGCGCTCGCGGCGATGCCCGCCGACCAGCGCGAGCTTCTCGATCGCTACGCGGAGGGGGTCAACGCCCAACTCGCAGCGGGCGCGCCGCTCGAGTACCGGATGCTGCGGCAGGAGCCGGCGCGGTGGCGCGCGGAGGACACGCTCCTTGTCGAGCTCGGCATGGCGCTCTTCCTTGACTCGTCTGCAGAGGCGGATCGCTCGCGGACGGGCCTTGCACAGACGGTCGAGCCGAGCGTCGCGCGGTTTCTCATGAGTTCGGCGGGCGCGCTCTCGATGTCGATCGACGGGTCGGCGCTCCCCGCTGCGCCATCGCTTCCATCTGCGAGGGAACTCGATCTCCGCACGCGGGCGCCACGCGCCGCTGATTCGCCGACCGCACCACCCGAGGCGAAGCCCGGTTCCAACGCATTCGCCGTCGCAGCAGCTCGCACCAAGCATGGGCGCGCGATCGTGGGCAACGACATGCACCTCGCGCTGACGGCGCCTGGCATCTGGTATCGCGTGTCGCTGCGGTGGCCCGGACATCAGCTCGACGGTCTGTCGCTCCCAGGCGTTCCGCTCATCATCCAAGGCACGAACGGCTCGGTCGCCTGGGCGTTCACGAACCTGACCGCCGATCTCGCCGACCTGATCCTCGTCGAACCGGATCCGAAGGACGCGACACGCTACCTCATCGAAGGTGGCAGCGAGCCGTTCGCGGTCGAGGAAGTGCGGATCGGCACGCCGCCGCGCGATGAGCTGCTCACGATCCGATCGACCCGCTGGGGACCGATCGTCGGCGAGGGGCCGGGCGGCGCACCCGTCGCGCTGCGCTGGACCTTCCATGAGAAGGGCGCCATCGACTGCGGGTTGTTCGGGCTTGCCTTCGCGGGCACGCTTGACGCAGCGCTTGACGCGGCGCGCGATTGGCGCGGACCGCCGCAGAACATCTTGGTCGCATCAAAGGATGGGCGCATCGGATGGACCATCGCGGGCTCACTGCCCGATCGGGCGCGACCGACACCGACGATCGTGCCATGGCGCCAGGCACCCGAGTGGCGCGGCATCCTTCCGCCTGCACGGAAGCCGCGGATCGTGGACCCGGCTTCCGGCATCCTGACGAGCGGCAATCAACTCGCAGTCGATCCGACGGGTGCGCTAAGCTCGGTGCTCGGGAATGACGAGGCGTCCGGAGATCGCGCCTTCCGGCTCCGTCGGATCCTCGAGACCCGCAGCGATTGGACCGAGGCAGAACTCCACGCCGTTCAGCTCGACACCTACTCGCCAAGACTCGTCCGCTGGCGCGACGCGTTGGTCGGTCTTGTGCCGGCGGAATCGGACGACGCAACGACGGATCGCGCACGGAGCCTGATCGCCGGATGGGACGGCTTCGTCGACGCCGACGAAAGCGCGCCTGAGATCATCGACGCATGCCGACGCGAGCTCCGCAAGGCGGTGGCTGCCTGCATCGGGAGCGACGCCGCTTCCGGCATCAGCGACGAGGCGCTGTTGCGAATGCTGGAATCAGGCGAAGCGCATCTCGCGCCAGCTGCCGACGGCTCATGGCGAACCGCGGCATCGCGGGTGGTCGCAGCCGCCGCGCGGTCGACGAAGGTCGAGCAGGCCGCGGCACGCGGAAAGCCCGAGGGATCGAGGGATGACGCGAGAG
>JBEGLX010000071.1:0-19876 GCA_041183345.1 Planctomycetota bacterium | reverse complement strand
GTGAGGCACTCGTAGAGCACGACGCCGAGCGCATAGAGGTCGCACCGCGAATCGACGGCAGCGGGATCGTTCGCCAACTGCTCGGGCGCCGCATAGTTGAAGGTGCCGACGAATTCGCCGCCCTGCGTCGAGTCGATGGTGACGTTCCGCTGCTGTTGGTCGCCGAGGACCGAGCGGGCGAGGCCGAAATCGAGCACGCGTGGCGCCCCGTCGCGGTCGATGAGGATGTTGCCGGGCTTCAGGTCGCGGTGGATGACGCCGCGGCGATGCGCGTACGCAACGGCTTCGGCGATGCGGAGGAAGAGCCCCGCGAGCTCGCGGCGGGACGGCTTGACGCGCTTCACGAACTCGTCAAGGCGCTCGCCGTCGACGAGTTCCATCGCGAACCACGGCTCGCCCTGACGCGAAAGCCCGCTCTCGTAGAGGGTGACGATGCCCGGGTGGCGAAGCGCGCCGACGACCTCGACCTCCCGCTCGAAGCGCGCGCGCTGCGCGGGTGTCGCGAACTTGCCGCCGATGAGCATCTTCACCGCGCACTCGCGGCGCGTCGCCACCTGCTCGGCGCGGTAGACCGTGCCCTGCCCTCCGCGGTGGATCTCGTCCTTCAGCCGGAAACCCGGGATCGGCGACCTTTCGGCGACATCGTCGCGCGAGAGCGACGGCGGACTCGTCTCGGTCTTGCCGAGTTCCTCGACCAGCCGGCGATGGGTGACGAGCCTGTTGACGCCCTCGGTGCACTCGCGGCAGAGCAAGACATGGGCGAGCGTCAGCTCGTCGGGCTTCATGCGGTGATCGATGCGTGCGGCAGCGACGTGCTCAAGCGACTCCCGCGAGAGGAGGCCGCAGCCGAGCCGGCTGGACTTGCTCGATGATTCGCCTGGGTAGTCCACGGTGTCGACGTCTCAGCAGACGATTCTAACCGAGCCCCGCCGCGATCCATCGACCGATCCCCTCGCAATGCGCGAGACCGACCGTTACCGACCAGTCGCGGGCAGGCGCTCCGCCGGCGACGCTGCTCCTTGCAAGCCGGCGAGGCTCGCAGCGAGCATCACCTGGTTGATGTCGATGTGCTCGAGCCAGCCTTGCGTCGCGCGGGCGCCGTCTGAATCCCAGGTCTCCTCGATATGGCGGGCGAGGAGCGAGAACTTTGACATGGAATCGAGGCGCGCCGCCAGCGACTCGAGGTCCGCCACCGAGCCGAAGCGCTCGGGGGTGCGCTTGATGGAGAGCAGCATTGCATCGATCCCCTGGACGCCGAGCGCCAGTCCGAGCTCGCGAAAGGCAAGCCGGCGTTCAAGGGGCTGCGAGAAGCGCGCGTTGGATGCGAAGAACTCGAGGCTGCGGTGGATCGCCGCCAGCAGTTCATGCAGCAAGGGCTCGAAGGCGAGGTCACCCGACTCGACGAGCGCGCACTGCTCGGTCGCGGCATGCAGCAAGCCGCCGATTCCGAGCGGGTCGGTCGTCGCCCACATCGCCGGCTCGACGAGCATCGCATGGAGCTGCTCGAGCTCGCGCGCGAGCACGGGCTCGCCATCGAGCGCACGCTCGGTCGCGCGCACGCGGGCGACGGTGGTGAATCCATCGAGGGGATCGAGCAGCCCCATCGACTTCACCAGCGGCCTGGCGAGGTCGATGCTCATCTTCCAGTACATGCGCGGCGGCGCGCCCGCGCTCGGGAAGTAGGTGAAGGCTGCGCAGGCCCGCGTCGCCAGCTCGATCGACATGCGGCACCACCCGCGCTCACCAGTGGCGCCGCCAAGGGCGCACAGCGCCTCCATCCAGCGCGTGAGGTAGTGGAAGTACTGCCCGTCGCGCTCCCATTCGAGGAACTCATCGAAGGGTTCGCCGATCGCACGCTCGCGGAGCGGCTTGCCGATGCGGAGCCCCCCTTTCGTCGGGTGCTGTTCGCCCGCGAGCTCGCCGAGCCCGCTGATCCAGCCGCTCCGCGGGTCGTCCTTCCGGTGGCGTCCCAGTGTTCGATGGACGAGTTCGGCAAGGCGCGCGGCATCCTCGATCGGCTCGCGCGTTCCCCGGCGGCGGGCGACCGAGAGGAGCGTCTGCACCGCGTGGGCGTCGTTCCACAGGTAGCGGCGCGACGGATCGCCCGCGCCCCCGCGAACGCCCGTGCGGCGGAGGAACTCGTCGAGATGCGCTTCGGCGCGCGCAAGATCGGATTGCAGCATCGGGGAAGGATCGCGCGGCGAAGGCGGCGCGCGGGAAGGATGGTTCCGCGATCTGGCTCCCGACCCGCCGATCAAACCCCTCCGATTCGCGCCGCCTTGGCGGCAAGCACCCGCCGTCCACCGCTAGTCTGCCTGCATGCGTTGCCGAAATCGATCGTTCGGACTGCTCATCGCGCTCGCTTGCTCGGCCCACTGCGCGGCCCAGGCATTCGTCGACCGATCCGCAGAGCTCGGAATCTCGCCCGCGGGCGAGCACGCTGCGTTCGGCGATGTGAACCAGGATGGCTGGCCCGATCTGTGGACGGGCGGCGTGCTCTGGATCAACCAGAACGGAAAGACCTTCACGCGCGTCGAAGCGCCAGGCGGGGGGCTGATCGTCGACCTCGACAACGACGGCATGGGCGAATTGGTGTCGTTCTCGCCGCTCGCGGTGTCGCGCGTGGTCCGGACGGGCGAGGCCTGGAGCGTCGCTGCGGCGGAAGGCTGGATGCCCGCCCTGCCGCACACGATCTGTCGCGGCGCCGTCGCCGGCGACTTCAACCGCGATGGGTTCCTCGACCTCTATACGGGTGGCTACGAGATCTGGGAGCCGCAGACGACGCTGCCGTCGTTCGTCCTGCTGAACGAGGGCGGCAAGTCCCTGCGCCTTGCGGCGACGATGGCGGAGCGGCGCGCCCGCGGCGTCACGGGCTGCGACTTCGATGCCGACGGCGACCTCGATGTCTACGTGTCGAACTACCGACTGCAGCCGAACAACCTGCTCGTGAACGATGGGCGAGGAGCCTTCACCGACGAGGCCGCTGCGCGCAACGCCTTGGCCACGAGCCCCGGATTCAACGGCGGGCACTCGATCGGCGCCTGCGTCGGCGACTTCGACAACGACGGAATCTTCGACCTCTTCGCGGGCAACTTCGCCCACGTCGACTCGCGCGGCGACCAGCCCAAGAGCCGCTTCCTGCGAAACCGCGGCGCATCGGGGGGATTCGCGTTCGATGATCTCGGCGAGTGCGGCGTCTGGTACCAGGAGAGCTACGCAAGCCCAGCCTGCGCGGACTTCGATAACGACGGGCGGCTCGATCTGTACTTCACGACGGTCTATGCCGACGCCAGCTTCGGGAAGCGGAACCATCCCGTGCTCTACCGCAGCGACTCGATCGCCAGGCAGGCGTGGTCATTCAAGGATGCGACCGAGGGATCGGGCCTCGAGAAGCTCCCGCCCACCTACCAAGCTGCCTGGGCCGACGTCGATCGCGACGGGCGCGTCGATCTCGCGACCGCGGGCAGGCTCTTCATGAACGACGGCCCGAAGGACGCGCACTGGCTCGGCGTGCGGCTCGTCGGTGACGGAAAGGCCGTCAACCGCGAGGCGGTCGGTGCGGTCGTGCGCGTCACGGCGGGCGATCGCATGTTCGCGCGTCAGGTGGAGAGCGGGACAGGCGAGGGAAACGCGAACGCCCTGCTGCTTCACTTTGGGCTTGGCGCGTGGGGCGAGCCAGTGGAGATCCTCATCCGCTGGCCAGACGGCATGGAGCAACGGCTGTCGGCGCAGGCAGCCGATCGCGTGATCGACGTCGCCCGGATGAGGATGGACGACGCTCTGCCCGCGGTCCTGCCGCGCTGAGTCGCGATTGAAAAGACGGTCCGGTGCGCGTGCACCGGACCGCCCTGAAAGCCTGATCGTCCCGAGGACCTGCCCACTGGTTCAATCACGGACGACTGCGACTCAACCAGCGGGTCTCTCCGCGAGGCGTCTCGGCAGGACGAGCCAGCTCTTCGATCGCACGGGAGGCGGCCGCTAATCCAGGAAGCGATCAGGCCTTCTTGGTATGGAGAATACGCCGCGAAAAGCGGCGGATTGCGGAGCGCAACCCACGCTTTCCCGCAGATAGTCAAAGACAAATGTTCGGTGATGTGTTGTCGGACCCACGCACCGCCACCGCACGAAACCTCGGGCACGCTCACTTTCCCCAGGAGGAAAGCAGCGCGGCGAGATCGGACGCGCCGACCGACCCATCGAGGTCGAGATCAGCGGGTACTCCCGACTGCCCCCATGCCCCGAGCAGCGCCGCCAGATCGTTCGCGATCACGGCGCCATCGCCGTCGAGGTCACCGCGACGGATCGCAGATCGCTGCCAGAAGGCGGTGACGTCGGCGGCATCGAGGTCGAAGTCGCCATCGAAGTCCAGCATCTCGCGCCCGGCGGCCAGGGGGCCGAGCCCCCATTGCACGAACTGCGTCCAGTCTGCGAGCGCGACGGCGCCATCGGCGTTCACATCGCCGAGGCGGGACGGTGGATAGGCGGTCCACGTCGTGCGAAGCGGCACGCTGGTGAGCGTGCGAACGGGTCCGCCCGATGGCCACCGGACCTCGACCGATGGAACCGACGCGGCTGCGCCGAGCCCGAAGTGAAGCGTCGTCTCGTTCTGCCCGAGATACCCGTTGCCTCCGCAGAGCACCTCGCGCCACTGGGTTCGGCTCGACTTGTTCGCGATGACCGAGGTCAGGGTCGCCGACGCGCCGATGGCGTCGCGCACGCGGCCCTCGCCCGCGACGCGCAGCCGCACCCACGCCCGCTGCGAGCCCTCGTTGTTCATGTAGAGCCGCACGGGCCCCGCGTAGTTGTTCTGGATGAGGTCGAGGTCGCCGTCGCGGTCAAGGTCGCCGACGATCGACACGAACGAGAGCGGCGCCGTGCCGGTGACTCCCGCTGCCAGCGCGATGTCCGACATCGGCGGCGCGCCGCCGTTCCGATAGAGCGTGTTGGCGACCGTCTCGTTGTTCACGTAGAGGTCGAGATCAGCGTCATTGTCGAAATCCCAGAAGATCGCAGCCCAGCTCATCTTCAGGTGCGAGACGCCCCACGCCGCGTCGGCGCGCCGGAACGTGCCCTTCGGCGACGAGAGCATCAGGGGATTCACGCCGAGGAGCGGCGGCGTCGGATCGGGAAGGTTGGTGAAGTAGTAGTCGCTGCGATGGTCCCCATCGAGATCGGCGCAGGCGATGCCCATCGAGCACAGCGCGACGTCCATGCCGCTCGAGGCGGAGACATCGGTGAACGCGCCATTGCTGCTGCGCCAGAGCTGGTTCGGGACACTGCCGAATCCGCGGTCATTGCTCACGCAGAGGTCCGGCCAAGTATCGCGGTTGTAGTCGCTCCACACCGACTGGTACGAGAGCCCGACCGAGTTCACACCGAGCGCCGCGGCGACGTCCTCGAAGGTCCCATCGCCCTTGTTGCGGTACAGGCGATTCGGCACGCCGGCCTGGTAGGTGCAGAGGTAGAGATCGAGCCAGCCATCGCCGTCGTAGTCGGCCACGCTGCAGCCGGTCGCGGGGGTCGGAGTCGCCACGCCTGCCGCGACGGCGACATCGGTGAACTGCATGGCGCCGTTGTTGCGCAGGAGCCGCGCGGGCGCGTTTTTCTGGGCGATGAAGATGTCGAGATCCCCATCGCGGTCGTAATCGAACGCCGAGACGCCGCAGCCCGAAGGCGTCGCCGGGATCCCGCTCGCCAGGCTTCGGTTGGAGAACGTCCCTGCCCCGTTGTTCTCGAAGATGCCGACGAGGCCGTCCGCGCGCCCGAGGAAGACGAGATCGAGATCATCGTCGCCATCGAGATCGGCGCAGGCCATGCCGAAGCCCTCCTGCGGATTCGTGATCGAGGGCGCCAGCATCATGTTGTAGATGACACCGCGTGCGGAGTGCTCGCTCGTGAAGGGAGTGACGCCACCTTGGGCGCGCGCCTCGGCGACGCACGCAAGCAAGAGGACAGCAGGCACACTCTTCGGTAGAGACAGCATCGTTTCGGGGAGTGTGATGCCCCCATCCACTTCTGCAAGGAAAAACCGCCGAGGCGGAGACCTCGGCGGTTGTGCATGGGCGGGATGGCTCGGTAACTTGGCGGTTTACGCCATGGCGACGGCGCGTCCGGCGTTGGAGACGATCGCGTTCAGGGTCGCGCTGGGGCGCATCGCGGTCGCGGTCTTCTTCTCGCAGGGGTGGTAGTACCCGCCGATCTCGACGGGCTTGCCCTGGGCGCCGTTGAGCTCGCCGACGATCTTGCCCTCGCTCGAGGTCATCTCGGCCGCGATCGGCGCGAAGTACGCGGCGAGCGCCTTGTCCTTCGTCTGCCTCGCGAGCGCCTGCGCCCAGTAGAGGGCGAGGTAGAAGTGGCTGCCTCGGTTGTCGAGATCGCCGACCTTGCGCGCGGGGCCCTTGTTGGTCGCGAGGTACTGTCCGATGGCTTCATCGATGGTCTCCGCCAGCACCTGCGCCTTCGCGTGGCTCATCGTCGAGGCGACGTGCTCGAAGCTCGCGCCGAGCGCCTGGAACTCGCCGAGCGAATCCCAGCGCAGCGAGTTCTCAGCGGTGAACTGCTGCACGTGCTTCGGGGCAGATCCGCCCGCGCCCGTCTCGAAGAGGCCGCCGCCCTGCATGAGCGGGACGATCGAGAGCATCTTCGCGCTCGTGCCGAGCTCGAGGATCGGGAAGAGGTCGGTCAGGTAGTCGCGCAGCACGTTGCCGGTCACGGAGATCGTGTCGAGCCCCTGCTTCATCCGCTCGCAGGAGAACGTGCACGCGGCGGCGGGTTCCTTGATGTGGAACTCGAGGCCCGTTGTGTCGTGATCCTTGAGGTACGCGTGAACCTTCTTGAGGAGCTCGCGGTCATGCGGGCGGTTGGCATCGAGCCAGAAGCACGCGGGCGTCTTCGAGAGGCGCGCGCGCGTGACCGCGAGCTTCACCCAGTCCTTGATCGCCGGATCCTTCGTCTGGCAGGCGCGCCAGATGTCGCCCGCCTCGACGGCGTGCTGCATGAGCACGGCACCCGATGCATCGACGACGCGCACGGTTCCCGCGGCCTTCATCTCGCCCTTGATCTCAAAGGTCTTGTCATGCGAGCCGTACTCCTCGGCCTTCTGCGCCATGAGCCCGACGTTGGGCACGGAGCCCATCGTCTTCGGGTCGAATGCACCGTTCTTCCGGCAGAAGTCGACGACGGCCTGGTAGATGCCCGCGTAGGAGCGGTCGGGGATGACCGCCTTTGCGTCCTGGGTCTTGCCGGCGGCATTCCACATCTTGCCGCCCTCGCGGATCATCGCGGGCATCGACGCGTCGACGATGACATCGCTCGGGACATGGAGGTTCGTGATGCCCTTGTCGCTGTCGACCATTGCGATCGCGGGATTTCCCGCGTAGACCGCCTTGATGTCGGCCTCGATCGCGGCGCGCTCATGCTCGGGAAGCAGCGCGATCTTGGCGACGAGGTCGCCGAAGCCGTTGTTCACGTCGACGCCCACCTTCGCGAGCGTGGCCGCGTGCTTCTCGAACACAGGCTTGAAGAACGCCCGCACGGCGTGGCCGAAGATGATCGGGTCGGAGACCTTCATCATGGTGGCCTTCAGGTGGATCGACCAGAGCACGCCCTGCGCCTTGGCATCGGCGACGGTCGACTCGAGGAAGGCGATGAGCGCCTTGCGCGACATGAAGGTGCCGTCGAGGATCTCGCCTGCCGAGAGCTTGAGCCCATCCTTGAGCACGGTCGTCGCCCCATCGGCGCCGACGAACTCGATCTTCGCGGTGGTCGCGGCGGGAATCGTGACCGACTGCTCGTTGCCGAAGAAGTCGCCGCCCGTCATCGACGCCACGTGCGCCTTCGAGTCGGACGCCCACGCGCCCATCTTGTGCGGGTTCGCGCGGGCGTAGTCCTTCACGCTCTTGGTCGAGCGGCGGTCGGAGTTGCCTTCGCGGATGACGGGGTTGACCGCGCTGCCCATGACCTTCGCGTAGCGGGCGCGCGCGTCCTTCTCGGCGTCGGACTTCGGCTCGTCGACGAAGTCGGGGAGATCGTAGCCCTGCGACTGCAGCTCCTTGATCGCGGCCTTCATCTGAGGAACCGAGGCGGAGATGTTCGGCAGCTTGATGATGTTCGCCTCGGGCTTCAGGCAGAGCGCGCCGAGCTCCGCGAGGTGGTCGCCGATCCGCTGCTCGGGCTTTAGCCGCTCGGGGAAGGCCGCGATGATGCGGCCCGAGAGCGAGATGTCGCGGGTCTCGACATCGATGCCCGCAGGGGTCGTGAACATCCGGATGAGCGGCAGCAGCGAGTAGGTCGCCAGCATCGGGGCTTCATCGGTATGCGTGTAGATGATCGTCGGGTTGGCGGGCATCGTTCGAACCTCTTTCAGAAGCAAAAATCCGCGGAAACGCGGGAAGCGCATTGTACGGAAACCGCGGTCCCCCCGCACCCCCTACACTCGCCGCCATGACCGCAACAGACAGCGCCTCCGCCGCGTCAAGCCACGCCGCCATCGCCTCCTATGAGTCGGGCGCAGCCAAGCTGCGCGCGGCCTGCGCGGGGCTCTCCGCCGAGCAGCTCAACACGCGCATCGGGCCAGGAACCTGGAGCGTGATGGAGAACGCAGTGCACCTCCTCGACAGCGACCTCGCCTGCACGCACCGCATGCGCAGGATCGTCGCCGAGGACAATCCCCTGCTCGTGTCCTACGACGAGAACGCGTTCATCGCAAGGCTGCCGAGCGGGCTCAACGACATCGCCGAGGTGCTCGACCTCTTCGAGGCGAACCGCCGCTTCACCGCGCGCTGGCTGCGCTCGCTGCGCGCCGACGACTTTGCCCGCACCGGCATCCACACGCAGCGCGGAAAGGTCGCGCTTGTCCAGATCGTCGAGATCTACGCGCATCACGTCGACCACCACCTGAAGTTCGTCGCGGAGAAGCGACGGAACCTCGGAGCCTGATCGAAGCACCATCCCCGCACAGCCATGCCCACGCTCTTCACGCCGCTCCACGTCGGATCGCTCGAAGTCCCGAACCGCATCTTCATGGCTCCGCTCACGCGATGCCGCGCCGAGCCTGGCGATGTGCCGGGCGAGCTGATCGCAACCTATTACGCGCAGCGCGCGAGCGCGGGACTTCTGATCGCCGAGGCGACGATGGCGATCGCAGGGAACTGCGCGTTCCTCGGCGCGCCGGGCGTGCACTCCGACGCACAGGTCGCGGGCTGGCGCAGGGTGACCGACGCGGTGCACGCGAACGGCGGACGCATCTACCTGCAGATCTGGCATGGCGGTCGCGCGTGTCCGTCTGCATCGAACGGCGGACAGCAGCCGGTGTCGGCGAGCGCCATCGCGATCGACGGCGAGACCTACACGCCGAAGGGCATGCAGCGCTATGACACGCCGCGCGCGCTCGCGGACAGCGAGATTCCTTCAATCGTCGAGGGTTTCCGCAAGGCGGCGGAGAACGCGAAGCGCGCGGGCTTCGATGGCGTCGAGATCCACGGCGCGAACGGCTATTTGCTCGATCAGTTCCTGCGCGATGGCAGCAACAGGCGCAGCGGACCGTACGGAGGACCGATCGCGAACCGCGCACGGCTCCTCCTTGAGGTCGTCGATGCGGTCGCGGGCGTCTTCGGCGCCGGCCGCTTGGGCGTGCGCATCTCGCCGCTCAACAGCTACAACAGCATGATGGACAGCGACCCGGTCGCGCTCACGACCCATGTCGCCACGGAGCTCTCCAAGCGCGGCGTCGGCTACCTGCACCTGATGCGCGCCGACTTCTACGGCAAGCAGCACGGCGACGTGCTGACGCCCGCGCGCGCGTCCTTCAAGGGCGCGCTGGTCGCGAACATGGGCTACACGCCCGACGAGGCGGAGGCCGCGGTCTCGCAGGGCCTCGTCGATGCGGTCGCCTTCGGCACTGCATTCCTCGCGAACCCCGATCTGCCCGCGCGCATCAAGGCGAAGGCGGCGCTCAACGCGCCCGACCAATCGACCTTCTATACCCCGGGCGCGAAGGGCTACACCGACTATCCGACGATGTCGGAACCGGCCGCGTCGCGAGCGTGAGCGCGCCGATGGACGCGCTGGTCACCGGCATTCATCACGTCACCGCGTTCGCGGGGAATGCCGCGCGGAACCGCAGGTTCTACACCGATGTGCTCGGATTCGCGCTCATCAAGCGGACCGTCAACTTCGACGCTCCGACGATGTGGCATCTCTACTACGGACACGCATCGGGCGCGCCCGGCACGCTCGTCACGCACTTTCCAGAGCCGCGGGCGGCGCGAGCCCGCCACGGCGGAAGCGAGATCGCGTCGCTGACGCTTGCGCTGCGCTCGGGCGAACTCGAATCGCTGGTCGCGAAACTCAAGCACGCCGGCGTTCCGTTCGCTCGCCGGACGATGCTCGACCGCGCGGTCATCGCGTTCGAAGACCCCGATGGAATCCCCATCGAGGCAGAGGAGCATCTCGACTTCCTGCAGAAAGAGGCGCCCGCTGAGATTGCGCGCGTGACGCTGGCCGTTCCCGATTCCCGAGAGACCTGCGGAATCCTGCGTGACATCATGGGCTTCACCGAGTCCTCTCGAGATGGTGCGCGAACACGCATGGTGCTCGCGGACGGCGGCAGCGGTCGTGAGCTCGACGTGCTGCACGCGCCGGATCTGCCCCCCGAGCCACTCGCAGCGGGCACGATCCACCACGTTGCGTGGCGCGTGCCGGACGATCGCGCGCAATCGAATGCCGCTGAAGCGCTCGCGCGCGCAGGGGTCGCGGTCACGCCGGTGCGCGATCGGCAGTACTTCCGCTCGATCTACTTCCGCATTCCGGGAGGCGTCCTCTTCGAGATCGCGACCGATGGTCCGGGCTTCGCGGTGGATGAGCCGGCGGACGCGCTCGGGAGCGCGCTGTGCCTTCCGCCCCAGTACGAAGCGCAGCGTTCGCTGCTCGCGGCCACGTTGCCCGCGCTCGAGTGACGGTCACGATCCCCACGCGCCGAGCAGCGCCGCGATGTCCGAGCCGCCGACGGAGCCGTCCGCGTTGATGTCGGCGACGGGATCCGCGGTTCCCCACGCAGCAAGCAGCATGGTGAGGTCCACCGCGTCGACGAAGCCGTCGCGGTTCAGGTCCTCGCGTCCGCCGGGTGGGCATTGGTCGCTGTAGCCGTCTCCATCGGCGTCGCCGCACGTGGTTCCGGCGCCCTGCCAAGGGAGTCCGTGCTGGAGGACCTCGAAGTCAGGCTCCAGCCGGCAGCCGCCTTGCTGGCACGATGCGCCCCAGATGCGTACGCAGTCGGCCCAGTTCGCGGATGCGCAGGCGGGATCGGCGATGGCGAGCGCGCGGGTCAGTTCGCCCACGAACGCCTCGGCGAGCTTGCGCTGCGCGTAGGGCTGATAGTGCGCGGAATCGGCCAGGTAGCGAGTGTGCTCGCCCCAGCCGTACTCCTCTTGCACGATGCGCGGCAGGTTGAGCGCAAGGACGTGGGGATCGGCCAGGGCGATCTCGTGAGCGATGACCGGCATGCGATGGATGAACCAGAGCGGACTGCCTCCGACCCCGAAGCGAAGATCGCTGGCGATGATCACGCGAAGCTCGGGATTCTCGAGCTCAGCGCGAAGCCACGCGATCGTGCCGACGAGCTGGGTGCGCCAGGCCTCAAGGTCAGCGAGATTGCCCGAGTCATTCGCGCCGTAGTGAAGGACGACGACCGAGGGCGCCAGCGCGCGCAGCATGGCACCCGATTCGCCGTGCTCGGGAACGAGCTGGACAAGCCGCATGCCGCCCTTCGCGAAGGACTGCACCACGACCCCCTTGCGCGCCGCCGTACTGACGAAGCGCACGCCGACGACGTCGGTGCCACCCTTGCCCGAATCACCTTGCAGCATGAGCTGCGCGTGCGCCTTGCTGCCGCGGCTCAGGCTCGGCGTGCTGATCCAGACGAAACGTCCTGCCGGGGTCGTTGGATCCGCCGCCAGCACACCCGCCTGCACGGCGCGCGCCGCTGCATCGGGCACATCGCCGTTCGTCGGGGCATTGCGCCAGCGTAGCCGGGTTTCGCCGCCGCGCGTGATGGGAAAGGACCTCCGCGCGATGCGGTCCCGCGGCGTCAAACCATGGACCACCCTGCAGCGCGGGATCCGAGCAGAGCGACGCATCGTGCAGGAAGACAAACCGTGCCGCAGTCGCCCAGGACTTTCCGCCGAGGAGAAGCGACCTTGCGGAGACCGACGGAGGAAGCGCCGCCTCGGGCACGCTCGCCGATGCGGAGTTCGTCGACTCCTCCATCGTCGCGAGCCACATCGGTCGCGTGATCGCTGTGTGGTTCGTGAAGAGCTGCGACTCGCCTGCCGGCCCGTAGACCTGTGCGAACCGCGCATTGAGGTGCGCGATGTAGTGCTCGCCCCAGCCCCATGGTGCCGTCTCCTGCGAGTCGCCGAACATCGCGATGCGAGTGACGCCCGTGCGGGCGGCCTCGAGCGCATTGCGGAAGGCCGCGGGATCCTGCGCGGTCACCCGCGGGACCGTGAGATAGGTCGCATCGCCCGCCGCGTCCGCAGGCACCGCATGAAATCCCAACGCCAACGTGGCAGCGAGGAAAGGGGTGGCGACACGCGGGCACATGGCTCTATAAGCCTACACCCGACTCGGCGTTCGCCAACCGCAAGCTCCCGAGCCGCAACCCGGCAACCCCCTGCGGGGAGACCGCAAGGGCTGCACAGACCGCCCACCCGCTACCCTCCGTGCGGGCCCAGGACGATCGTGCAGCCGCTTGCGGCCCCCCGAATCGGGGTGTCGCGCTACTCGCGGTTCCCGGCCTCGTCGACATCGACGCTCGTGACGGTTGCCGGCGGGGTCGTGCCGCCGCACTGCCGGGAGAGGGCGAGCAGGAACTCGCGCGCCACGACCAGTTGGCCGAAGCGATTGAGATGTGCGCCGTCATCGCTGTACTCATCGGCCAAGACCTGCACGCGCTTGCCGCCGACCTCGACGGTGGCGATGGTGCCGTCCGGGCGCTTCGACTCGGCGGCGGCGAGGTCCAGGACCTGATCCGAGGGGAAGCGCTGCCGGACCATCTCGTTGTAGCGGCTGCGCGTCGCGTTCGAGGCGTCGCTTCCCGTGCCGACGAGGCGCTTCAGCCGCCCCTTCGCCCCATGCTCCTCGGCCTTCAGCGGAACCGTGCAGTGGATGAAGTGGATCTTCGGCCTCTCGCGGCGGATGTCCTCGATCGCCTTCGTGTAGCGCCCGAAGAGCTCCTCCGCGTCGGTCATGCGGCCGATGTCGCCGTAGCAGAGCTTGAGGATCGCGACATCGACGTTTGCTCCTTCCGAGGAGCGGAGGAAGCTCGCGAACTCGTCGATCTTCTTCTCCGGGTTCCCGCGGCGCCCGGCGTTGCCTTCGACGAGCGCGGGCGACTCGAAGACGGAGTGCATCGCGCCATCGGTGCGATCCGGCTCTGCGTACGCGGTGATCGTCATCGCGAAAATCGGCTTCCTGCGCGCCAGATCGCGAAGTCCGGTGAGTATCTCGCTGCCGACGGCCTGGTGGGCGAAGTAGATCCGCTTGCCGCGGAGCTCGGACCAGCAGGACTCGTTGACCTTCTCCAGCGCGCCGAGGTCGACCGTCGGCTCGACGGACTGCTCGGTCGCGTCGCGCTTCTCTCCTTGCGGCGGCTTCGCCGCAGGGACGTCGCCCTCGGGCGCCATGGACGAGGCTGCGATCGGCATGGCGGCGGCAAGCAAGAGGCCTGCTGCGCCCTTCGTGAATTCAAAGAACATCGTGTGCTCCTGTTCGCCTTCGACTCCGATGACGCGCCACGCGGCGCACGCAACGGAACGATCGATGCTAGGAATGCGCGTCCTGCATTCGAGGGGGACGGCTCCCCTACCGGGAAAACACGACGGCTCCCGCGGCGCGCCACCACGGGGCGCCGCAGGAGCCGTCTCTCCGATGCGTCGACTCACGCCTGCGCGAGCCCCTCGCGGATCGCAAAGCGCATGAGCTCCGCCCGCGTCTCGACGCGCAGCTTCTTCATGATCCGCTCCTGGTGCCCGTCGATCGTCTTGGGACTGCGGGCGAGCTCCTCGCCGATCTCGCCGCGCGAGAGTCCCTTGCCGATCAGGCGCAGCACCTCGAGCTCACGCTGGGTGAGCGACTCGAGCAGCGTGTTCGGCGGACCGCCGGGCGCCGGCTTGACGCCCGAGCGAAGCGCGCTCTTCTTGGGCGGCTGGCAGCGCGCGCGCACCTTCGTGCCCATGATGAACGTGCCCTCCGCGCAGCGCGCGATGCGCTTGAGTCCGTCGACGATCTCCTCGAGGTCATCGCCCTTCGCGAAGTAGCCCGAGGCGCCGCAGCGATACGCGCTCGCGAGGAAGCCATCGCGCACATGCGCGCTGAGGAAGACGAAGCGCACGCCGGGGTGGAGGTGCCGGAGCCGGTCCGCGGCCTCGAAGACGTCGGCGCCTGGCATCTCGATGTCGAGCACCACGACGTCGGGGCGATGCTCGGCGACGGCGTCGACGAGTTCATCGGCGGATCCGAGCGACGCGACGCAGCGCACCGATCCGTCGATGGCGAACTGGGCGCGCAGCCCCTCGATCAGGACGGAGTGGTCGTCGACGCAGAGCGCGCGGACCATCGCCCGCTGCGTATCGCGCGTCGAGGCCGTGCCGATCGCAGGGGCGCCGAGGCGCCGGCGCGCGATCTCGCGTGCCGGTGGCTCGATGGTTGCGGTGGATGAAAGCGAGTCTCCCATGGTGTGCTCCTTGAACATTCAGTTCGGTGTGGCAAGCGCCGCCTCGAGCCCACGCTCGATGGCGAAGATGTCGTTGATGTCGGGTATGGACGTGATTCCGTGAGATGCGATGACGTCCTGCACCGCGCGCGTCGCGCGTCCGAGCACGACGAGGCGGTGCGGCTGGTGGACGTCGAGCCAGCGGCGAATGTCGTCCGGCACCACGCGCGCCGCCTCGACGATCGCGAGGTCCGCGTCGAGCATGCCGATGGCGGGGTCGACGGTCGCTCCATGCGAGTGAAGGAATCCAGTGATGATCGCTGCTGCACGTCCGTCATCCATCTTGATGGAGACGAGCGGGCCGCCCGCAGGGGATTCGTCCTCGGCGTAGGGAAGAACCAGCCGAACCGTGGTGCCGAGGCCTGGACGCGAGTCGATCTCGACGCAGCCGCCCGCGCGCTCGACGACGCGGCGCACGAGCGGAAGACCGAGTCCTGTGCCGAGGCCGCGCGTCTTCGTCGTGAAGAACATGTCGAAGACGCGGCGGATGACGTCCTGCGACATGCCCATGCCGTTGTCGGAGACCTCGAGATGCGCCGCAGACGGCGTTGCCCGCGCGCGGAGCACGATCTTCGGCCAATGCCCCGATCGGTCCTTCGGCATCGCCTCGCCTGCGTTGACGAGCAGGTTGAGCACCGCCCGCGTGAGCGCGTGCGGCGAGACGCTGACGTGACCGATCTCCGCGGGAATCGACGTCTCGATCGAGACCGACCGATGCAGCGACTTCGAGAGGAGCGGTCCGTTCGCGCTCCACCACTCGCTGAGGTCGGTCGTGCCGAGGCCATCGCCCTCGCCGTCTGGATCGAGCGCAAGCCCGTGCAGCGAATCGGCCAGGTGCTGGAGGTAGGAGATCCCCGAGCGGATGCGGTCAAGATGCGAGACGCGCTCGGCGACGCTCATGCGCCCCTGGGAAGCGATGGCGTTGAGGTGGGCGCGGACCGGCAGCAGCACGTTGTTCATGTCGTGCCCCAAGCCGGCGGCAAGGGTGCCGATCACGGCAAGGCGGTCGGCGTCGCGCATGCGCGCCTCCGCCGACTTCCGCGCCGTGACGTCGCGGAAGATCGCCGTATAGCCACGCCCACCCTCGATCTCGCCGACGATGAGGTCGGCGTAGACGACCGAGCCGTCGCGCTTCCGGCACTCAACCTCGTGGATGGCACCGAAGGGGAATCGGTCGAGCATCCCCCGCCCGTTCCCATTCCGCATCTCGCGCATGCCGTCGGCGAACAGCACGTCGAGCGCGCGCCCCGCGAGCTCGCGCTCGGAGAAGCCGAACTGCCGCACCACCGCGCGGTTGACCGACTCGATGCGGCAGTCGCTGCCGAGGATCACGATCGCGTCGTAGGCGCTGTCGAGGATCGAATGCAGCCGCGCAGCGGAGCCCTCCGACGACTGCAGCAGCCAGATGTGCTCGAGCGCAAGCACCATGTGCTCGCAGAGCAGCGAGATCGCCCGTCGCTGCGCGTGGGTCAGGACCGTCCCATCGCGCAGCGTGAAGCACGCCCAGCCCCGGACGGGACCGGACGACACCTGCGCGGGCTGAACGAACACGCCAGCGAAGCCGGATTGCCGGAGTCCCTCGAGGAGGAAAGTCCCCTCGAACGTCGCGTTCGACGCGACATCGGGGCAGCAGAGCGGGCCATCATGGATGCCCGCGAGCGGACCGACGCCGAGCGACCCGCCGAGGCATGCGGCGAGACGCTCATTCATGCCGCGGGTGACCACGAGCCGCCCGCTGCTGTGGTCCTCGATCTCGATGAAGACCCCTGCCTCTCCCAGGAGGCTGCGCGTATGGTCGGCGAAGGCAGCGATGATCGAGATCGGGTCCTTGCGCGCGAAGCTCTCGCGAAGGTCCATGCTGCAGTCGATCAGGACGGGGACGAGCTCCGCGAATCGCGCGAGCTCGTCACGCTGGGACATGGAGGCGCACTCCTGTGCGCCTCCGCATTCACAGCGGACTCGCGTCGTCGTGTCGCTGCGGGCTTCCCGGGGATCCATCTGCGAGTTCCTTTCAGGTGCTCCGATGACCATTCCTCATCGCAGCACATGCACGGTAGGGACGGCAGAGACAGTCGCAAGGGACAATTCATGGGGTGTTTCCCTCCAATGACGATTGCCATGCATTCGCACGCCGCGGACATCTTCCGATTGTCGCTTCGTGCCTTCGAAACAATCCTGTGCACATGAATGCAGCGCGCATGCAGCTCGCCGTCCGTCCACTGCTCGACCCGAAGCGGCCGATCGACCTTCATGAGGTCTTCGTGCGCGCCATCGAACGCGAGCTTGAGCAGCGTTTTTCAGGCAATTCCGTGCTGAATCGCCTTGAAGCGGAGGCGCAGCTGGCGGCGCTGCTCCGCGCGCACAGCGGCACGGATCAATCGAGCGAGGCTCGGGAGAATCGCGATGACACGTATGACAAGTGAGGATCATTCAGTTTTCTTCGCAACATGCGATTCAAGAAGTCTGCGGTTCCTGACAGCGCGGCCGGTGCCACGGCAGCGGCTGCATGTCGAGGAATCAGAGCGATTCGCGAGCAGGTGGATCGACTTCCATGAGCATGCACGCCCCCTGATGCTGGGACGCGGTCCGAAGGCGAACGCGTCGCAGCACTTCGCCGACGAGCACCGCGAGCCCGAGGAGCTCGCGGCGCGCTTCGCGCGCGATGCGGTCGGGCGGCTCGACGAGGTTTCGCGCGAAGTCCGTGCCGGGCGTCTCCCCGTCTTCGCCGAGGGCCGCTTCCTCGGACACCTGCGCGCTGCAGTCGCTGCCGCGCGCTCGCACGTCGTCGTGCTGCACGGGAACCTCGCGCCGCTTGACGCAGGCGAGCTTGCGGTCCATCCGCTTGTCGTGGAACTCATGCGCGAGAACGCCGCGAGCGAGCGCGGGCCCTTACCCGGACCGATCGAAGCCGCCCTGCGCAGGAGCGGTGCCGACGGAGGGACGGACCGATGAGCAACTTCACCGAGCAACGGGCGCAGATGGTCGAGCGGCAGCTCAAGGCGCGCGGCATCCGCGATGCGCTCGTGCTGGACGCGATGGGCGAGGTGCCTCGCGAGCGCTTCGTGCCGGCGCGGCATCACGATCTCTCCTATGAGGACGCGCCGCTTCCGATCGAAGAAGGGCAGACGATCTCGCAGCCATACATCGTCGCACTCATGGTCGAAGCGGCGAAGGTGACCGCGAAGGACCGCGTGCTGGAGGTCGGCGCCGGCTCGGGCTACGCGTCGGCGGTTCTGTCGCGGATCGCGAAGGAGGTCTATGCGATCGAGTGGCACCAGGCGCTGTCGGGGCTCGCGTCCACGCGGCTTGAGCTGCTCGGCTACCACAATGTCCACGTCATGCATGGCGACGGCACGCTCGGCTGGCCCGACCGCGCGCCGTTCGACGCGATCGTCGTGTCCGCGGGCGGGCCCGACGTGCCGCAGCCGCTGCTGATGCAGCTTGCCATCGGCGGAAGGCTTGTGATCCCGGTCGGGACGGAGCCGCGGTCGCAGGAACTGCTGCTGATCACCCGAACGGGCGAGCATCAGTTCGACCGCGCTTCGCTGGGCAGCGTGCAGTTCGTTCCCCTCGTCGGCAGCGAAGGCTGGGCGACCGAGGGCGGCAAGTCACGATGAAGCGCGCCCAGCGGCCGCTCCGGGTCGGGACGCGCGAGTCGCATCGGCTCTCGGCGATGATCGAGGAAGGCTGCGAGCCTTTCGAATCGGTCGAGAAGGCGCCGCTCGAGGCCGTGCTCGATCGGATCGGGAACGCCCGCGTCGTCCTGATCGGCGAGAGCACGCACGGCACGAGCGAGTTCTATCGGCTGCGGGCGCGGATCACCCAGGCGCTCATCGCGCGCAAGGGGTTCAACATGGTTGCGCTCGAGGCCGATTGGCCCGATACCGCGGCGATCGACCGCGAGGTGCGTGCGCGGCCCGCGAGCCCGCTCCGCGAGCCGATGTTCTCGCGGTTCCCGACGTGGATGTGGCGGAACCGCGAGATGCAGGCGTTCGTCGGGTGGCTTGCACGGCACAACTCGACGCTGGCATCCGAGGGCGCGCGCACGAGCATCCACGGACTCGACATCTACAGCCTGAACAACTCGATCGGCGCGGTCATCGACTACCTTGATCGCCTCGATCCACCGGCGGCGGAGAAGGCGCGGGAGCTCTACTCCTGCTTCACGCCCTGGGAGCGCGATCCTGCGATCTATGGCCGCGCCGTGACCGCGGGCCGCCTCGCAGGTTGCGAGCGCGAGGCGCTTTCCGCGCTGAAGGCGCTGCTCGAGGAGCGGCTGCGCTACTGCAGGAACGATGGCGATGCCTTCTTCGACGCCGCGCGGAACGCGACGGTCATCAGCGAGGCCGAGCGCTACTACCGCGCGATGTACCGCGGCTCGCGCGAGTCGTGGAATCTGCGCGACCGGCACATGTACGAGACGCTGCTCGCGCTGCTCGAGCACCGCGGGGCCGACTCGCGGGCGGTGGTCTGGGCGCACAACTCGCATGTCGGCAACGCGACCGCAACCGAGATGGCGATGCATGGCGAACTCAATCTCGGGCAGCTTGTCCGCGAGAAGTTCGGCGAGCGCGCCTACACGATCGGTTTCGGGACAGACCGAGGGCACGTCGCAGCGGCGAGCAACTGGGACGGAGCGATGGAGGTGAAGGAGGTGCGCCCGGCGCACCCCGATAGCTATGAGCACCTCTGCCATGAGTCGGGGCGGACGGCGTTCTTCCTGCCGCTTCGGAATCCGCACTCGCTGGGCATGCGCGCGGCGCTGCTCGAGCCCCGGCTCGAGCGGGCGATCGGCGTGATCTACCGGCCAGAGACCGAGCTCGTGAGCCATTACTTTCAGGCGTCGCTGCCGATCCAGTTCGACGAGTGGATCTGGATCGACGAGACAAGCGCGGTGGGTGCGACGGCCGAGCCGGTGACGGCGGAAGCGCTGCCCGACACCTACCCCTTCGGCCTCTGAAACGGTGCCAGGCACGTGCCGTGCAGTGCCTGGCACAAGCTGGCACGTGTCGTGCACTGGTCGCGTATCAATATGTGTTGGATGTGGTGCCAGGCACGTGGGCGGGGGGGGCGGGCCCAGCCAGGGCCCGGGCCGGCCCCCGTTCA
>JBEGLX010000070.1:0-20019 GCA_041183345.1 Planctomycetota bacterium | reverse complement strand
GCACCGTGAAGATCTCGCGGCGGCTCTCGTTGATGCGCTCTCCTCCGCGGAGATCGATGAGCTCGCTGAATCCGGTGATCGCGCCCACGCCCGTCTCGCCGAAGCGCATGTGGCTCAGGCGCGGGAACAGGAAGAAGCCGAGCAGGCTCGTCGCGAAGATCAGCACCACCGCGGTCGCCGCCATCCAGTGCAGTTGCGGCGTCGCGCGGCGTCCGAAGGCGATCTCGAGCGGCGGCGCAAAGCCAGCCTCCGCAGCACGCGCAAGCCGTGCGCGCTCGGCGCCCTTCGAAAGACGCCAGAGCATCGCGGTCCACGCAGCGAGCACTGCGAAGGCGATCACGAGCAAGCCGAACACGAGCTCGACGCTCTCCAGGCAGCCCGTGAGCATGAGCATCGCGGACAACGTGAAGCGCTGGCGGTCTTCGGTCTCGGTTCGCCGCGCATACAGCTTGATCACGAGCAGCCAGAGCAGGAAGCGCCCGAGCGAGCCCATCGCGCCCTCGAGGTCGCCGCGCAGGACGAAGTCACCGGCGCAGTAGGCGACGAGCCCGACGGTGAGCGTGTTCGTCGCCCAGCCAGGAAGCGTGCGTCCACGCGGACCTTCCGTCACGTACCAGCTGACGACCGCGAGCACGACTCCCGCGACCAGCATGGCGAAGTCGAGCTCGGCGATCGAGAAGGCGACGATCGAGAGAAGGACGAGCAGGCTGCTCGCGATGCGGTACTGGCGGAGCAGCGTCATGCGTCCTCCCCCGCCGTCCGCTCGAGGAGCCCGTCAAGCTGGCGCGCGGTGAAGTGCCACGCGCTGGCCGGTGCAACGCCGAGATCCGCGCGATCGGGGTGGATCGCGATGATGACCGCGCGCTCGTCGCTCGCAGCAAGCCCGTTCCCCCTCGTGCGCGCGAGATCGAGGTTGATGGCGGCGAGCGCCGACATGATCTTCTCTCGGTGAAAATGGCCCTTTCGCAGCGCGATCGGCGGGATCTCCACGCCCGCGAGGCTGAGCGCATACTCGTAGCCAAGGCGATCGCAGAGCGCGACCATGCTCGCCGCGAGCACGATCGCCTGCTCCTCGAGCGCGCGCGCGTCCTCGCCCTCGGTGACGCGGATGTCCGCAGTCGGCGTGCGTAGGTCAAGCAGCACCCGTACGCGAGGCGGCACCGAGCGGCTGCGCTCGATGGTCGCGAGCTGCCCCGTGCCGGCAAGCCGCTTCCATGCGATCGTGCGCACGCTGTCGCCCGGACGGTACTCGCGCACGCCGAAGAAATCATCGAATCCGCCAGGTTCGCGCGAGAGGCGCTGCCCGCCGAAGCCGCCGGCGGTGACGTTCGCGATGAGCTCGGGGCGAAGCTGCTTCACCTCGGGATGGATGAGGACATCGCCCGACTGCGTGAATCGGAGCGATTTCCGCATGAGCCCGAATGGGAACGACGTCGAGACGTCGAACGCCTCGAGGCGCACGAGCCCCCGCCGCGTCGGTCGGAACACGCCCTCGGCGTGGAAGCGCTCGCGCGGACCGACGTGCAGGATCCACCCATGCCCGGCTGCTTCAAGCGGTGCGCTGCGCGACTCCGCGGCGAGCGCCTCGTCCACGCGGATGTCGAACACGGGCAGGATGCGCGAGCTGTTCGAGACCTCGTAGCGGATAAGGAGCGGCTCACCCACGCGCCCGCGGCGTGGCTCGATGCGCATCGCGCGCACAGGGATCATCATGAGCCCTGACACGATGCCCGAGACCAGCAGACCGCCCATCAGGAAGCTGAAGACCCAGATGAGGAGGTTGTTCGGCCGACCTGCGGCCGCGAGACCGACGGCGACGATCACGAGCACGAAGATGACGCCCGCGGCGATGGGCCGCGTGCTGCGCTTCGGTCGCGTGGTCATGCTCGACACGCCCGCATTGTTGCAGCGTGGCGGCGATCAGTCGAGAACCGAAGCGCCTTCAGGTCCGACTTCCGGAAGATCTGGACGGAGCCCGACGATCCGCCAATCGCCGATCTGCTCGCGCCGGAAGGCGACGGCCTCGCGCGAGCCATCCGGACGGTCAAGCACGCCCTCGCCGCCATCGGCATCCGCGCGGCTCACGGCGATCCACAGGTGGGCGCGCTCGCCGACCGTGTCTCCGAGCGCGATCTTGGCAAGGAACGAGGGCACCGCGTCTCCCTGCGGCGTTGACCCTGCTGCATGTGCGCGCACGAACGCGGTCCAGGTGAGCTGCGCCATGCGCTCGCGCACGACGCTCACGCGCGGCGAAAGGAACACGCCGAGCTCGTTCCGCGACAGCAGCGCGAGTTCCTCGGTCGGCGGCACCCAGACCTGGCGGAACGAGCCGCGCTTGCCCGCCGCACAGATCGCAGCGCGCGGATGACTGGGCATCCGCCGCCGGTCCTGCACGCCGCCTGGCGCGTCGGCGGGCACGGTCTCGCTCGCTTCCGCTGCGGGAACGAGCGCGAGGCGCAGCCCTAGTCCTGCCTCGAATGGCACGCCTGCGTGCGGAACGTCCTCGTCGAAGAAGCGCGCGGCGAGCGCGTCGACGAGCTCCAGCGCCGAGCGCAGCGATTCCCGCGGGACCTCGAGCAGTTCGAGCTCTGGCCTGGCGATGCGCGCGAGCCCGACCGTGGTGATCCAGAACGGCCCGCGCTCGCGGTCCTTCGCAGCGAGCTCGATGCGGTAGAGGATGCGCTGGTCGACGAGCGCGCCATTCGGCTCGGAGAGGAACAGGCGCTCGATGTCGGCGCGATTCCACACCATCCCGAGCCCGGGGTCGAGCAGCAGCCGCGTGCGCGCGCCGCCCGCGCGGCATGCGGTGGCCGCGAGCGCGACGGCGTCATCCGCCGCGCGCGATGCCTCGAGCAGGGTCTCGACGAAGAGCACCCACTTCGCATCGCGCGCGCCTCCGTCGGGGCGCGCGTCGTCCGCCACGCGCTCGCACCAGACCATCACGCGCGCCGCGCGCGAAGGCAGCGCGAATGCGAACGCCCAGGCGACGTCGTCGTCCTCGACGGGCACAGGCTCTGTGTCCTGCGGAGCGACGCCGAAGGACTCGCCCGCCGCGATGAACGCGGCGCCCGGATCGGGCACCTCATCTCCCGCGACGTACGCGATGTAGGTGATCGGCGCTGGCTCCGCGACTTCCCACGCGGGTTCCGCTGGAAGTCCGATCTGGATGGGCATGTGCTCGCGCGCCATGCGCGCCATCGTATCGGCAGGCTGGCTACTCGAAGTACGGCTTCATGCGCCTCGGGATCACCACCGAGAAGCGGTGCAGCCCGAGTTCCTCGACGGTCGCCTCGTCCAGCGCCACGGAGCTCATGGCGATCGCACGATCGATGGCGTCGGCGCAGCGCGACCAGATCAGCCAGCCGCGCGGTGCCGTGCGCTCGAGCTGGCGCCACGAGTCGCGTCCGTCGTAGTCGCCGATGCGCACCCAGTTCGCGCGCCACGTCACGAACTCACGGAGCGCGATCTTGCACCGCTCATCGCACTGCTTGAGCATCTCCTGCACCACCGCGCGGTCCTGGGCACGCGCGATCCAATCGGGATCGCTGGGCTTCCTGCGCGGATCCTGGGCAAAGCGCCTGAGCTCGACCAACGCCCTCGGCGCGACGGGCTCGCAGCCGGGGGCGATGAGCTCGCGGATCTCCTGCTCGTATCGATCCGCGAATGCATCGCCGAGCACCGTCCTGAACTCGCGGGCAAGGCCGAAGCGGAGCTCGAGCGCATCGCGCCCCGCGAGCGTCGGCCGCCAGCGGTCGCCTGCGCCGAGAAGGCTCTGCCTCTCGACGGCGACGGTGAGGAAGCGGGCAAGATTGCCGCGGATCTCACGGGCGAGATCGCGGTGCGCCGCGCGCAGCGCCTCCGCACGAGACATCAGGACGCCCTCGGCGGTCGCACGCTCATCGGCGTTCCTCGCAGCGACCCGCGAGAGCTCGAACGGACTCAGGATCGCCCCCGGCGAGACGCCGGCGATCGGCTCGCCCTCGCGCAC
Organism: Planctomycetota bacterium; assembly: GCA_041183345.1. Classification (GTDB taxonomy): domain Bacteria; phylum Planctomycetota; class Phycisphaerae; order Phycisphaerales; family SM1A02; genus QWPT01. The sequence continues at coordinate 16,031 of JBEGLX010000070.1, read as the reverse complement.
GAACTTGTCGACGCCGACGTCGAGAAGCAAGTCGAGCTCCAGGCGCGCGAGTGCGACGCGCTCGTCCTCAACCGCGATGCCTGCGAGGCGAGCCGCTTCCGCGAGCGCGCGCTCATTCGCGGAGGAATCAAGCGCACGCTGGCGGCTGACGATCGCGGCGAGCTTGCCCATGAAGCGCGCGACCCGCACCGAGGGGCTTCCATCGCCGTTCCGAGGGTCGAGCCTCTCGAATTCGCGCAGGATCGACCGCCCGATCTGCTGCGCGGACTCCTCGAGCTGCATGCGTTCGCCCGCGGCGAACTCGCCGAAGGCCGAATCCGACGCGAAGTCGAGGTTGAGGCGCTCCGACAGCGCTCCGAGCGCCGAGGGCGCGAGCGGACTGCCGATGAGCAGCAGCAGGTTCCGGTCGCGGCCGGGAGGGACATAGATGTCGGGGCGGGCAGGCTGCTCCGGCGGCGGATTGAGCACATCCTCCGCTGCATCGTCCGCGCTCTGCACGCGGGCCATCACATCGGGCGTGCGCTCCAGCACGCGCCAGACGCCGCCCTGCTCCTCGAGTGCGTCTCCGACGAGCTTTCCGATCCGGTCGCCGACCGTCTGCAGCTCCTCGTACGCGTTCTTCCGCGCCGCAGGCGATCCCGACGAGAGCGCGATGCGCGCGGTGCGTTGCGCCGCGATCTCGATCGCGACGGTGTCGTCGAGCGCCTTCAGCAGTTTGTCCTGCCTCTCGTCATCGCGGAAGCTCTGGATGATCACGGAACGGGCGATCTTGGCGAAGGCCTCGATGCCCTGCGCGGACCGGATCCCGTCGTGCAGCGCGAAATCAAGCTGATCGAGATAGTCCGACCGCTCCTCGGGGTCGCCGAGCATCTGTGCGAACGCGCGCCCCTCGCGCTGCAACGCGAGCCGGATGCGCTCCGTCAAACGCAGCGATTCACGCTCCCACTCCTTCGTGCGGCCATCGCTGGCCTTCTCGACGTCCTCGCGGATCTGCTTCGCCTGTCCCCGCGAGGCATCGTCCACGGCGCCTTGCTCGGCGAGCTCTGCCTGGCGCCGCGCGATGAACAGCGCCTCCATGTCGCCACAGGTGTCGATGTACGCGTTCGCGCGCGCGCGCACGACGCCGTCGCACTCGCTCGCAAGCCTCGCGTATGCCGCGGTCACGAGCTCGAGCGCGCCTGGCGGGATGCGCCGGCGCTGGACGAGCCGCATGACCTCGAGCGGGCCGGGCAGATCCTGCATCGGCTCGCGCAGGGCGCAGGTCGCGCGGCGGAAGGCGATGCGCGCGGAAAGCAGCCGGACGAACGGCTCCGCCTCGCGCGGAAGCGCCTTCAGCAGCGCGTCGGCGAAGTCATGCTCGCGCTCGCCGAGGGCGCGGTTGACCTCGAGGTGGCGGGTCCAGAGCACGCGCGCGCGGCGCTTGTCAGGCGTCTGCCCGCGGATCCGCTCGTCCGCGGCATCGGTGCAGAACGCGTCCCACTGGACGATCAGCTCCTCGTTGATCGTGCGGTTGTACTCGTCGTACGCGGCGTCGATCTTGGGCCACCACGCGTCGTCGAAGCCCTCGACCCACGATGCCGTCTCGCGCACCTCGAGAAAGCGCACCGGCGGCGCGACGCGGTCGAAGTCGCTCGTCGTGCCCGCGCACGCGCCAAGCAGCACCGCGACGCATGCGCAGATGAGCCGGGCGAGAAGGTGCGGGCATGGACGCATCACGGTGGCGACAGCGTATCCGCCGCGCGCCGCCGAGACCATGATCTTGCAGTTTCAGACGACGATGTTGACCATCCGGCCCGGCACGACGACGACCTTCTTCACGGGCCGCCCCGCGATCGCTGCCGTCACGTCGGGGTGCGCGAGCACGAGCGCCTCGACCGCGGCAGGATCCGCCTTGGCGGGCACCAGGAGGCGCGCCTTGATCTTGCCCTGGATCTGGACCGGCATCTCGACCTCGTCGTCGACGAGCATGGCCGGGTCGTGCGCGGGCCACGCGCTGCCGAAGAAACCGCCCGACTTCATCGACACCACGCCGAGCCGCGCGCCGAGCTCGTCGGCGAAGTGCGGCGCGAACGGCCAGAGGATGCGGGCGAAGCGCTCGAGCTGGTCGCGCGTCATGCCGCCCTGCGTCGGATCCGCCAGGCCCATCGGGCGCGTGGCGGCGTTGACGAGCTCGATCATCGCTGCGATCGCCGTGTTGAACGAGAGCTTCTCGATGTCCTCGCCGACCTTGTGGATCGTGCGGTGCAGGAGCCGCTCGATCTTCGCGTCTGGCTGCGCTGCGGCGAGGATCTCGCCCGACTTCTCGTCGATCGCGAGTCGCCACGCGCGCTGCAGGAAGCGGAACACGCCGATGATGTCGCGCGTGTTCCACGGCTTCGATGCCTCGAGCGGGCCCATGTACATCTCGTACAGGCGGAAGGTGTCGGCGCCGTACTCGGCGATCACGTCATCGGGATTGACGACGTTCTTCAGCGACTTCGACATCTTGGCCACGATCTGCGCGACCTTCTGCCCCGTCGCGGTCTCGACGAACTCGCCTTCCTTGACCTCGGTCACCTGATCGGTGGGCACGAGCGACTTGTCGGCGCGCTGGAACGCATAGCTGGTGATGAGTCCCTGGTGGAAGAGCTTGCCGAACGGCTCGGGCGTCGAGACGACGCCGAAGTCGAAGAGCATCTTGTGCCAGAAGCGCGCGTACAGGCAGTGCAGCACCGCGTGCTCGCTGCCGCCGACATAGAGGTCGACGCCGCCGGCATGGCAGGTCGCCGCGTCGTACGTGGCGGGTGCAGCGCCGTTTCCGGCGGATTTTTTGCGCGAGAGCATCCAGTAGCGCTCGGCCTCGGGCGTGACGAAGTGCGCCGAGTCCTTCGGCGAGCAGTAGCGCAGGTAGTACCAGCAGCTTCCCGCCCAGCCGGGCATCGTGTTCGTCTCGCGCACCACAGGCGTGTCGGGCGCGAGTTGCGCCGGATCGACGCCCGCGGCGCCAGCTGTGGTGTGCGTCCATTCGCGCGCCTTCGCGAGCGGCGGCTGCGGCGTGTCGCTCTCGATCGGCGAATAGTCAGCGAGCGGCGGCAGCACCAGCGGAAGGCGCGATGCCGACACGGCGTAGTGGTTGCCATCGGCGTCGTACACGATGGGGAACGGCTCGCCCCAGTAGCGCTGCCGCGAGAAGAGCCAGTCGCGCAGGCGGTAGTTCACGCGCAGCGCACCGATCCCCTGCTTCTCGAGCCAGGAGATGACGGCCTTCTTCGCCTCGGCGGTCGCGAGCCCGTCGATCGAGATCTGGGCGCTCGTGCTGTTCACGGCGCGGCCTTCGCCCGCCGTCGCAGCCTCGCCCGTGTAGGGCGTGCCCTCGACCTCCACTACCTGCACGATCGGAAGCCGGAAGGCCTGCGCGAACTCGAAGTCGCGCTCGTCATGCGCGGGCACGGCCATGATCGCGCCGGTGCCGTAGCCCATGAGCACGTAGTCGGCGGTCCAGATCGGGATGCGCGCGCCCGTCGCGGGGTTGATCGCGAAGAGCCCCGTCGCGCAGCCGGTCTTCTCCTTCGAGGCCTGGCGGTCGATGTCGCTGCGGTTCTTCGCCCAGGCGACGTACTTCGCGAGTTCCGCGTTGCCGCGTGCAGCCGCCTTCGCGACCAGCGCATGCTCGGGCGCGACGACCATGTAGGTCGCGCCGAACAGCGTGTCCGGTCGCGTGGTGAACACCGTCAGCGGCTCAGGCTCGCCGTCGACCGCGAAGCGGATCTCGGCGCCTTCGCTGCGTCCGATCCAATCGGTCTGCAGCGTGCGCGTCATCTCGGGCCAATCGACGAGCGCGAGGTCCTCGAGCAGCCGGTCGGCGTACGCGGTGATGCGGAACATCCACTGCTTGAGCGGCATGCGCAGCACGGGGAATCCGCCGCGCTCGCTGCGCCCGTCGATGACTTCCTCGTTCGCCAGCACGGTGCCGAGCTTCGGGCACCAGTTCACCGTCTGCTCGCCGAGATACGCGAGGCGGAACGTGTCGAGGTGCGCCTGGCGCTCGCGCCTGGTGCACGCGGACCACTTCTTCGCCGCGCCGCCCGCGACGGCGATCTCCGCGTCCTCGCGCGCGAGCCGCGCCTCGAGCTCGGCGATGGGCCGCGCCTTCTTCGCGCTCGGATCGAACCACGACTCGTACGCCTTCAGCCAGATCCACTGCGTCCACTTGTAGTAGTCGGGGTCGATCGTCGCGAACTCGCGCGACCAGTCGTACATGAAGCCGAAGCGCTGCAGCTGCCGGCGGAAATTGTCGATCGCCTTCTTCGTGGTCACCTCGGGGTGCACGCCCGTGGCGATCGCGTACTGCTCGGCAGGCAGGCCGAACGCATCCCAACCCATCGGGTGCAGCACGTTGAAGCCCTTGAGCTTCTTGTAGCGGCAGATGATGTCGGTGGCCGTGTATCCCTCCGGGTGGCCGACGTGGAGTCCCGCGCCCGACGGGTACGGGAACATGTCGAGGCAGTAGAACTTCGGCTTGGAGGCATCGAAGTCGGCATCGCCTGGATTCGGCTGGCGGTGCCCGTAGCCCTTGCCGTCCGGCCAGGCGAGCGAGCGCTGCCACTTCTCCTCGACGGCGTTGGCGTACGCCGCGGTGTAGCGGTGCGGGAGCTCGTTCGTCTCGACGGTCGGCGGGGCAGACATGGGCGGGGATTGTACGGGGTGCGATTTTGGGGGACAGCGGGCATACGAACGCTGCCTTCTGTGCGCGCGTACCGCCATTCCAGTGCAAAGCGCCGGCTGGCGCGCGCGGCGAAGCCACGTGCGTGCTTGTGCGGGCATCGTGCTCCGAGCGGCGGAGCGTCCAAGTACGACCGCTTCAGGCGGTGTCGCTGTCAACACGCCACCGCTCGAAACGCGATGGCATGTTCCAACGAGCACGAGGCTGGCGCTCTGCGCCAGCCCTGCGTGCCACCCGCCGCTCCGATGGAGCGGCGGAGTTGCGGTATGTCACGCACAGCGCCATCGCGAGCGAAGGCGACGCACCTGAAGCGAGCGAAGGCGACGCACCTGAAGCGAGCACCGCTCGCTTCAGCGCGTCGCCAGTCGCGAGCGCTACAACTCCGGTCGGTCCGCCGGGATCTTGCCGCCCTTCGAGCGATCGAAGTGCTGCACGTGCTTCAGCGTCTCGCCCACGAGGTAGAACGAGCCCGTCACGCACACGAGGTCCTCGCGGCTGACGGCGCGCGTGGCCATCTCCAGCGCCTCGGGCAGCGTCTTCGCCACCTGGCTCATCTTGCCGGAGCGCTCGTGGAAGAGCTTCTGCAGGTCCTCGGGATCCGCCGAACGCGGGTTGCCCGCCGCGCGGGTGAAGATCACCTTGTCGGCGCCGAGATTCACCTTGTCGATGAGCCCGGGCACGTCCTTGTCGCTGCAGCAGCCGAACACGCAGATCATCGAGTCGTACGGCACGTGCGCGCCGACGCAGCGCATGAGCGCACCGACGGCGGCGGGATTGTGCGCGCCGTCGACGAGGACGCGCGGACGATCCCACACGAGCTGCATGCGTCCGGGCACCTTCGTCGCCGCGAGTCCCGCGGTGATCTTGTCCTCGGGGCAGTCGAAGCCGACCGTCTTCAGGTGGTCGATCACCGCGAGCGCGAGCCCGCAATTCGACGCCTGGTGCTCGCCCGGCAGCGGCACGGGCAGGTGCTCGAGCCGCGAGGTCTTGCTGTAGAGGCACACGCGCGTGTGCGGGCCCAGGTCGTCGGTCACGCAGAAGCGCGCCGAGAAATCGATGTCCTTGTTCACCACGCGCAGCTGGGCGCCCGTCTTCTCGGCGACCTCCGCGATCGCCTGCTGGACGTTCGGCTCGCTCTCGAAGATGAACGCGGGCACGTCCTTCTTGAAGATGCCCGCCTTCTCGCGCGCGATCTCCTCGAGCGTGTTGCCGAGGAGCTTGGTGTGGTCGAAGTCGATCGAGGTGATGACGCTCGCCTCGGGACGGATGACGTTCGTCGAGTCGAGCCGGCCGCCGAGGCCGACCTCGACGACGGCGATGTCGACCGCCTGCTCGGCGAAGTGCTTGAAGCCGACCGCGGTGACGATCTCGAAGAACGTCGGGTCGACGCCCGCCTTCTCCGCGGCCTTCGCGGCGACCTTCACGCCCTCCGCGAACGCCGCCTTCTCGATCGGCTGCCCGTTGATGACGATGCGGTCACGCAGCTCGACGAGGTGCGGGCTCGTGTAGACGCCGACCGTGTAGCCGCACGCCTGCAGCATCGACGCGATCATCGCGACGGTCGAGCCCTTGCCGTTGGTGCCGGCGACGTGGACGGTGCGGATCTGCTGATGCGGATTGCCCATCTTCGCCAGCAGCTGCTGCATGCGCTCGAGCTTGAAGGTCTGCTCGTTGTACTTCACGCTGCGCATGCGCTCGAAATCGGTGCGCTCCATCAGGTATCGAACGGCGGCGGCGTAGCCGTTGATGTCGGACGAGCCCTTCGGCGGCTTGCCTTCGGTCGGGCGCGCCGCCTTCACCTCGAGCGGGCGGACGTTGGCGACTTCCTCGGGCCGGGTCGCGCGCAGCCCGAGCTGGCGCGCGGGCGGCTGCGGCGTGTTCACGCGCGGAGTGGCCGCCGCGATCGCCTTCATCGTCGCCTCGGAGCGCGCGGGAATCACGACCGGAGCAGGCGCGATGACCTCCGCGACGGGCTGCCTCGCGCTCGGCTTCGGCTCGACCTTCACGGCCGGCTTTCCTGCGCTGGGCTTGGCGGCTTCGGCCTTGACCGCAGCTGGCTTGGCGGCAGCGGCCGGTTTCGCCTTGGCGGGCTCAGGCTTGGTCGGCTCCGGCTTCGCAGCCGGCGCCTTCGCCTTGGGAACATTGGGAAGCCGCGACGGCGTCCGCGCCGAGCTCACGCTCACCGCGTCATCCTTCTTCGACTTCGTCTTCGAGTTCGCGCCTACAACCTCCGCGGACTTCTTGGACTTGCCTGACGAACGAGCATCGCGCGCCGCACCGCGCGCGGGAGTGGTCCTAGCCATAGTTTGGCGAGTCTAGCGAAACACTGCCTGCGGTTCAAACATGAAGTTCTAAGTACCTGCTCTCAATGGCTTTATGTCGATCAATGGTTCTCGGACTGCTTCAAGTCGCTGACCTTGAGTGTCCAAGATCAGCGGTACCTTCCCTGACATGGACACGATGGAACGCAAGCAGGCCCTCGCGCTTGAAAGCTGGCGCGCACTCCGCATCCTCAGCGAGTTCGTCGACGGCGTCGAGACGATGTCGCGCTGCGCCCCCGGCGTTTCGGTGTTCGGTTCGGCGCGCCTGAAGCCCGAGCATCCCGCGTATCAGCAGGCGGAGAAGTGCGGGCGAATGCTCGCCGAGAAGGGCTTCACCGTCATCACCGGCGGCGGGCCGGGCATCATGGAGGCCGCGAACAAAGGCGCGAAGGAGGCTGGCGGCGCGAGCGTCGGCCTCAACATCGTGCTGCCGATGGAGCAGCGCCCGAATCCGTTCCAGACGATCGACATCGAGTTCCGCTACTTCTTCGTGCGCAAGGTGATGTTCGTGAAGTACTCGCGGGGATTCATCATCTTCCCAGGTGGCTTCGGCACGATGGACGAGCTCTTCGAGGCGCTCACCCTCATCCAGACGCTGAAGATCGTGCCCTTCCCCGTCGTGCTCGTCGGCAAGAAGTTCTGGGCGCCGCTCGTCGACTGGATGAAGGCCACGCTGCGCGATGAGTACGCGACGGTGAGCCCGGGCGACTTCGACATCTTCCAGGTCACCGACAGCGTCGACGAGGCCGTGCAGATCGTGTGGGAGTCGCACATCGGGCAGCGCGTCGTCGCGCCCGAGTTGCCCCGCTTCGCGACCGACGAGGAGGAGCGCGCGTCGGGCGACGGCACGCGCGGAGGACCTCGGCACCGCAGGCGCGGCGGCGATTCGTGGCATGAAAGCGCGATCTGATGGCGCGTACGCCCGAAGAGCTGCCGATCCAGCGCGCCCGCGAGGAGATCCGCGCCGCCGTGCGTTCGTCGAACCGCCTCGTGGTGGTCGCTCCGACGGGCTCGGGCAAGAGCACGCAGTTGCCGAAGTTCCTGCTGGATTCCGAGGGAATCGAGGGCGACATCGTCGTGCTCGAGCCGCGGCGGCTGGCTGCGCGCACGCTGGCGATGCGCGTGGCGCACGAGCTTGGCGACGAATGCGGCGGCATCGCGGGCTACGAGACGCGGCACGACCGCAAGGTGAGCGACCGCACGCGCATCCGCTTCGTCACCGACGGGCTCTTCGTGCGGCAGATGCAGCGCGATCCGGCGCTTGCGCGCGTGGGCGCCGTGATCCTCGACGAGTTCCATGAGCGCTCGGTCGCCGTCGACGTCGCGCTCGGGCTCGTGAAGCTCGCGCAGGAATCGCGGCGAAGGGAGCTGCGCATGATCGTGACCAGCGCCACGCTCGAGGCGCAGCGGCTCGAGGGATTCCTGCGCTGCCGCACCGTCGTCGCCGAGGGCCGCTCGTACCCCGTGACGATCGAGCATCTCGCGCGCCCGTCGCGAGAGACGCCATGGGATCTCGCGGGCGCCGCCATCGAGCGCGTCCTCGATGGGTTCGCGACCGGCCGCGCCGACGACCCGGGGCACATCCTCGTCTTCATGCCCGGCGCCTACGAGATCATGAAGACCTGCGAGAAGGCCCGCATCGCGCTCGCGCGCACGGGCATCCAGGCCGACGTGCTGCCGCTGCACGGCGCGCTGCCGCCCGACGAGCAGGATCGCGCCGTTTCCGCAGTCGACCCCGCCAAGCGCCGCCGCATCATCGTGTCGACGAACGTCGCCGAGACAAGCCTCACCATCGACGGCGTGCGCACCGTGATCGACTCGGGACTCGCACGCATCCACCGATACGATCCGCTGCGCGGGCTCGACACGCTGCGCGTCGAGCCGATCTCGAAGGCCAGCGCCGAGCAGCGCGCGGGCCGCGCAGGGCGCACCGCGCCAGGTCGCGCGATCCGCCTGTGGAGCGTCGCCGAGCACGAGCGCCGCGACGCCCACACGATGGCCGAGGTCGCGCGCATCGACCTCGCGAGCGCGATGCTCGAGACGATGTCGCTCGGCGTGCCCGATTTCGCGCGGTTTCCCTGGCTCGACGCGCCCGACGCGACCCGCATCGACGAGGCCACGAAGACGCTCGCGAACCTCGGCGCGGTCGACGCGCGCGGACTGACCGAGACCGGCCGCGCGATGGCGCGCGTTCCCGCGCATCCGCGCCTCGCCCGCGCGCTCGTCGAGGCCGCGCGCCTCGGCTGCGCGCGCCGCGTCGCGCGCATCGCCTCCGCGCTCTCCGATCGCGATCCCGCCGAGGACATTCCCCCGCAGGCGCTGCTTTCGCTGCTTTCGCGCGAGGATCCGCGGAGCGACGCGCTTGTCCGCGAGAAGCTCATCGAAGCCGCGGAGAACCGGGCTCTCCCGCGCGAGGCCGATCGGCTCGCGATCCGCGAGGCGGTGCTCGTCGCCGAGCAGCTTGCGCGCAGCACGAGGGACTCGGGCAGGGAGACCGGCGGCGACTCCTCGAACGCCGCGCTCGACGCAGCGCTGGTCGCGGGATTCACCGACCGCATCGCGTTCAAGCTCGAGCGCGAGCGGCCGCACTGCGCGCTTGCAGGGCGCCGCAAGGTCGAGCTCGCCAAGGAATCGCTCGTGCACGAGCCGGGCTTCCTGATCGCCCTCGAGGTCCGCGAGTCAGGTCCCGACCACGATCGCCTGGTGTCGATCCCGGTGGCGCATCCCGTGCCGCGCGAGATCGTCGAGCGCGCGCTGCCGAACGCGTTCTCGCGGCGGAACGCGGCCGGCTGGAACAAGGAGACGCGCGCGGTCGAGACAGCCGAGGAGGAGCTCTTCCTCGACGCGGTCGTGGCGCGCAAGGCGCGTCCGGCGCAGCCGTCACCCGAGGTCGAGCGCGAGCTCGTCGCGCGCATCCACTCGGGCGAGATCAAGCTCGAGGGCTGGGACGAGCACTGCGAGCCGTGGATCGCCCGCGTGCGCTGCGTGGCCGAGTGGTTCCCCGAACGCGGCCTGATCGCCTACTCCGACGAGGACCTCGACATCATCCGCACCGAGCTGTGCTCCGGCTGCGTGCGCGCGCGCGAGGTCGAGTCGAAGGCCGCGATCGACGCGGTGCGCAGCGCCCTCTCGTGGGAGGACATCCAGTTCGTCGAGAAGATGGCGCCCTCGGCGATCGCGATGCCGCGCGGCTACCGCATGAAGATCGAGTACGCGCCCGGCTCGCCGCCGCGCGGACGCGCGAAGATCCAGGATTTCTACGGGCTCGACGAGACGCCGAAGGTCGCGGGCGGCCGCGTGCCGATGGTGGTCGAGATCCTCGGGCCGAACTTCCGCCCGCTGCAGGTGACGCAGGACCTCGCGAACTTCTGGCGCGTGCTCTATCCCGAGATGCGCAACGAGCTCAAGCGCCGCTATCCGCGGCACGAGTGGCGGTAGCGCGCGCCGTCATCCTCCGCCGAAGCGCTTGCGCACGTCGCCGAGGAAACGCACGATCTGACCCTGCTCCTTCGGGCTCGACGCCTTCTCGACGTCGCTCGCCCAGAAGTCGAGGAAGCGCATCGCGCCGCCCTCGGTGAGCGACGGCAGTTCGTTCGCGGGGCGCTCGGCCATGCGCTCGCGGCCGCGCTCGCCCTGGTCCTTCATGTCGGCAAGTCGCTGGTCGTCGGGCTTCTCGCTCTCCTTGCCCGTCGCGATGCGCTCGCCGGTCTTCATCCACTTCACCATCCAGTCATCGATGAACTTGCCACGGTCCTTCTCGGGAATGCGGAAGTACTCATCGGCGCCCTGCGCGAGGATGTCCTTGGCGAGGATGCGCGCGTTCTGCGTGGCCTGCTCGCGCGCAGGGCCAGCGAGCCCTGCGAGGAACGCAGCCATAGTGGCGCTGTCCGACTGCGACATGCCGCGGAACCGGTCGGCGAGGTCGCGCAGGAAGCGAATGCGCTCCTCGACCGGCAGCTTCGAGAAGTCATCGAGCGCGAAGTAGCCGAGCACATCGTCGACGGGCGAATCGAAGATCGACGGCGGCGGGCGGAAGCGTACCTCGACCCACCAGTACACGCCGTAGCCGATCACGCCCGCAAGCGCGAGTCCGCAAAGCGCAAGCCCGATCTCGCGGCGCTTGTTCTCCCACGCGTCGGCGATCGCCGAATCGAGGCGGTCGCGCGTGTCAGCCAATGTCTCGATCAGGCTCATGGCTCGTCTCCATCGTCCTCGTCGGCCTCGCGCAGGATGCCGACGCTGCCGTCGATGTACACGGCGTTCCGCGGGTTGCGGTCGCCGATCTTGTGGCGGTCCTGGCTGTCGGTCAGGATCGCGAACTTGGTGGGATTGCGGTCATAGAGCTGCCCAACGAGCTTCGACTCCGCCTCGCGGCGGATGCGCTCGCGCTGCCGCTCGGTCAGCGCCATCGTCTGCTGCGCGAACATGAGCGCGCCGACCTGGATCTGCACCTGCGGCGAGTAGCGCAGGAGCCCGGGCAGGTAGATGTAGCTCGTGCCTGCCGCGCGCGAGCCTTCCTCGTCGTCGTCGGCGACGCAGTACCAGCACTTGCAGTCGCGCTCGACGGTGCGCTGCAGCACCTCGACGAGTCCGCCGACGGGGCCATCGGGCGTCGATGCAGGCAGGAAGTCGCACATCGGGAGCAGCCCCTTCAGCGTCGACCGATAGGTGTCGATCGCGGCATGCAGCTGGCGCAGGTTCGCCTGGCACGAGACCGAGAGCGACTCGCGCCGCACCGTCGAGACGGCGGGGACGATCAGCGACATGAGCACGCCAATCACGAAGACCACCGTGAGCATCTCGACGATGGTGAAGGCGTTGCGGCGGCTCGGCGAGCGGAAAGGCATGAGCGGGCATGGTAGTGCGCGCACCCGTCGCCGACGAAGCGGAATTCACAGGCGAAGCATTCAGTTTTGGCGCGCCAGCGTCACGGACGCCTCGAACACCCGCCCCCGGCGCACACGCTTCACGAGGATCGAGGCAGCGCCCTTCTCGAGCACCTGCCCGCCACGCGGCGAGTCGCCGAGCTCGGCCTCGAGATAGTCCGCAAACGGGTGCGATCCTGCGGGAAGAGCCCCTCCGAGCGACTGCGCGACCTCATCCATCGGCACGCCGCCGCCGAACAGCCACGTGCCGCCGCTGAGCGCATGGGCGTAGCGCGGAAGCCGGTCGAACTCGTCCTGCACGTCACCGAGCAGTTCCTCGACGATGTCCTCGAGCGTCACGAGGCCGAGCGCGCGTCCATCGTCGCCGCGCACGATCGCGATGTGCTCATGCTGGTCGACGAACAGGCGCATGAGGTCGGTCGCGGATGCGGTCGCCGCCACGAACGTCACGGGCCGGGTGATTCCCCTGAGCGTCGGATCCTTCGGATTCGTGCTCATGAAGTAGATCATCTCCTTGAAGTTGATGTAGCCGACGACCTTGGCCCGGTCGCCCGCCGCATGCACGGGGAACCTCGTGTGCGCATCGAGGTGCGCGGCCACGATCGCCCGCGGGAGCGACAGGTCGTCCGACATCATCACCACGTGCTCGAGCGGGATCATGAGGTCGCGCACGCTGCGCTCGGAGAGCCGCGCCGCCCCGAGGATGACGCGCTCCTGGTGGGCACCGATGTCCTTCGACATGCGCGCCATCGCCGCGAGCGCCGCGATCTCGTCGACGGCGCTCGACGCGCCCGCCTTCCTGCGCGCCTCGAAAGGCCGGTTGAGGAAATGCAGCACGCCGATCACGGGCGTGAAGAGCACCACCGCCGCCTGCAGCGGGCGGGCGATCACCGGCGCGAGCACGGTGTTCAGCTGCACCCCGAGCGTCTTCGGCAGGATCTCGGTGAACTGCAGCATGGCGAAGGTGAACGCGAGCGAGAACGCGATGATCCACTCGTCGCCCCAGAGCTCGCTGAACTGCGCGCCCGCGACGGCGGCGCCGATCGTGTGCGCGGTCGTGTTCAGGATGAGGATGACCGCGATCGGCCGGTCGATGCGCGACTTGAAGCCGCGCCAGATCGCGCCCGCGCGGGGATGCCGCGCGCTGACCTGCGCCACCTGGCTCGGCGTGAGGCTCAGCAGCACCGCCTCCATGAGCGAGCACGCGAACGACACGCCGAACGCGACGGCGAGGCTGGTCACGAAGATCGTCATCGGGCTCGGAGAATAGCGGTTTCCCGCGCAGCCACGCTATTCCGCGAACATCGCCTCGACGAAGCGATCGGGGTCGAACGGCTGCACGTCCTCGGGCCGCTCGCCGACGCCGATCAGCTTGACGGGAACGTCGAGCTCCTCGCGGATGGCGACGACGATGCCGCCGCGCGCGGTCCCGTCGAGCTTGGCGAGGAAGATCCCGGTCACGCCCGCAGCGGCGCCGAACGAGCGCGCCTGCTGCACGGCGTTCTGCCCGCTCGTCGCGTCGAGCACGAGGAGCACCTCGTGCGGCGCGCCAGGGATCTTCTTCGCGAGCACGGTGCGTATCTTCGCCAGCTCGCGCATCAGGTTGTCCTGCGTGTGCAGGCGGCCGGCGGTGTCGACGAGCAGCACATCGGCGCCGCGCGCGATCGCAGCGTCGGCTGCATCGAACGCGACCGCGGCCGGATCGGCGCCCGCCTTGCCCTTGACGATGTCGATGCCGAGCCGCTCGCTCCACACGGTGAGCTGCGCGACAGCACCGGCGCGGAAGGTGTCGGCCGCCGCGAGCAGCACGCTGCGCCCGTCGTCCTTCAGGCTGCGCGCGATCTTCGCGACGCTCGTCGTCTTGCCGACGCCGTTCACGCCGACCACGAGCACCACCGTCGGCTTCTGCGGCGCCACGGCGATCCACGACGCGCCCGTCGCCTGCGGCCAGCGCGCCTTCAGGCTCTTCTTGAGGTACTCGAGCGCGTCCTCGCCCTTCGCGACCTTGCCCGAGCGGAACTCCGCCCGCAGCCCCGCGACGAGCTCGCGCGCGGCCTTCACGCCGACATCCGCCGCGATCAGGCGCGACTCGATCTCATCGATGAGCTCCTCGCTCAGCGAGCGCCCGAGCAGCAGCGAGCGGAGCTGCCCGCCGACCGCCTGTGCGGTCTTCTGCAGTCCCTTCTTGATGGCATCGAATGCGGCGCGGAAGAGTCCCATCGTGCCTCACGCCTTGCGCGACTTCGCCACGCGGTCGAGCACCGCGTTCACGAAAGCGCCTGATTTCTCGGTGGAAAACGTCTTCGCCAGCTCGACCGTCTCGTCGATCGCGATCGCCACGGGATCGCCCGCGTGGGTGAACGCGTACCAGCCGAGCCGCAGCGCATTGCGGTCGATGACGGGCTGGCGGTGCACGGGCCACTCCGCGGTGAACGGCTTCACCGCCGCGTCGGCCTCGTTGCGGTGCTCCCAGACGAGCGAGGCGAGGTCGATGCCCGCCTGGATCGCGGTCGCACGCTCCGCTGCCGCGACGGGGTCTCGCGCGGCCACGCGGGCCTCCGCCGTGGACATGTCGGGCGACTCGCCGAATTCATCGATTTCCGCCGCACTTTCGAGGGATTCGCGCACGGCGTCGGTGTCGCCCGCGAGTCCGGAGTCGAACTGATACAGCGCAAGCAGCGCGAACCGCCGCTCGGCACGCACGCGACCCTTCCGCTTGCCTGCCTCAGGACCGCTCATGTCGCAGGTCTCCCGAGCGGAAGGCGATGCACGCGGCCGACGGCCTGCGCCGCGATGATCGCGGCCTTCATCGCCTCCTCGCCCTTGTTGCCCTTCGCGCCTCCGGCGCGCGCGCGCGCCTGCTCGATCGACTGGCAGGTCAGCACGCCGAAGGCGACGGGCTTGCCGCACGAGGCGGTGATCGCAGCGAATCCTGCGGCGACCGCCTGGCAGATGTACTGGTCGTGCGTGGTCTCCCCCGTGAGCACGCAGCCGATGCAGACGACCGCATCGATGTCGGCGCGCGACGCGAGGGCGTGCGCGATCGACACCAGCTCGAACGAGCCTGGCGCGTCGACGAGCAGCAGGTCGTCGTCGCTGCCACCCGTGGCGAGGAAGGCGGCGCGCGCGCCATCGAGCAGGCGCGAGGTGACCTCCTCGTGGTAGCGGCTCGTCGCGATGCCGACGCGGAGCCCGCGTGCGTTCGCAGCCAGTGGGACGGTTGTGTGCATAGGGGGAGCATCGTAGTCAAGGGAGGCGTGCGCGGGCGCAGGCGGCGCGCGAGCCGTAAGATTCGGGCTCATGCGCCGCATCGTCCGCAAACTCCTCGCCGCCATCGAGATCGCGCGGCTTTCCGTCGCCTTCGGGGCGGTCGCGAACGTGTGGCTGGCGATCCTGCTTGCGCGCGGAGATGAGCGGCTGGCGGAACTCCCAGTCGCCACGCGCCCGCTCTGGCAGGCGCTCGCGTCCGGCGCGATGGTGGCGATCGGTTTCCTCGCCTTCGGGGCGGCGCTCAACGACTTCCTCGACGTGAAGCACGATCGCGCGTTCGCGCCGCAGCGCGCGCTTCCCGCGGGAAGCCTCCCGCCGCGGCGCGCCATGCAGATCGCGGCGATCGCGCTGTGCACGGGACTCCTTGGCGCGCTCGCGTTCGGCAACGCCGCGGTGCTTGCAGGAATGTGCCTCGCCGCGACCGCGCTCGTCTACGACACCTTCGCCAAGCACGTGCCGGCGATCGGCATCCTGCTCGCGGGCGCTGCGACCGCGCTCTCGATGCTGGTTCCCTGCATCGAGACGACCACGCTCGCGCCCGTCTGGCTCGCCATGAGCCAGACCATGGGAATCGGGCTCCTCGCCTACATCCTCGGCGAGAAGCGCCCGAAGCTCTCGACCCGCTCGATCGCCGCGGGCACGCTCGCGTGGATCGCCGCATCGCTCGGCATCTTCGCGCTGGAGGCGCAACGCAACGGAGGCGCCCTGCTCGCGCGCTTCGAAGCGCCCGCGCAGTGGGCGATCCCCGCGGCGGTGGTCGTCGTCGGCGCGATCGCCGGCGCCTGGAAGCTGCGACACGCGCGCGGCCCGCGCGCGAACGACCGCATCCTCCGCTACGGCAGCCTGTGGAAG
>JBEGLX010000069.1:0-20310 GCA_041183345.1 Planctomycetota bacterium | reverse complement strand
GTTATCGGTGACGCTGCCCGCGATCGGGGCGCAGCCCATGGTCGCGGCGCCCGCGCCGTAGGTGTCCGAGTCGCCGTCGACGTAGTAGGCGACGCTGTCGGAGGCTTCGCTGTCTGAGTTCGCCTCGCCGTCGCAGTCGTTGTCGATGCCATCGTTGGCGCAGTTCTCGAGGGCGCCAGGTCGGACCGCTGCGGACGCGTCGTTGCAGTCGGTGTGGTCGAGCACGCGCCCCGCGAGCGGCATGCAGCTCGCGATCGGCGTGCCATTGGCGGCGCCGAAGGTGTCGGCGTCGGCGTCGGCGTAGTAGTCCTGGGTCGGGAGACCATCATCGGCCTGCCCGTCGCAGTCCTGGTCGATCAGATCGCAGAGCTCGGCGGCGCCAGGCTTGATGGACGCGTCGCTGTCGTTGCAGTCGAGGCTGTTCGCCACACGGCCGACGACGGGTGCGCAGGCGCTCTGCGCGGTCGAGCCCGAGCTGCCGAAGCCATCGGCATCGCCGTCGACGAAGTAGTCGGTGAAGACGAGTCCGTCGTCGATCGAGCCGTTGCAGTTGTCGTCGACCTGGTTGCAGGTCTCGGCGGCGCTCGGCTTGATCGCTGCGTCCGCGTCGTTGCAGTCGGTGTTGTTGGCGACGCGCCCGGTGACGGGCGAGCAGGAGCTCACGCCGGCGTCGGCGCTCGAGCCGAAGGTGTCGCCGTCGGAATCGAGGTAGTAGGTATGGAAGACGACGCCGTCATCGACGAGCCCGTTGCAGTTGTCGTCGGTCGCGTTGCAGGACTCGTCGGCGCCCGGATGCACGGTCGCGGCTGCATCGTCGCAGTCGGTGCTGTTGGTGACCGAGCCGGCGATCGCCGTGCAGCTCATGGTCGAGCCGCCCGCGCCGAAGGTATCGGAGTCGCCGTCGACGAAGTAGGCGACGCTGTCGGAGGCCTCCGCATCCGAGTTCGCCTCGCCGTCGCAGTCGTTGTCGATGCCGTCGTTGGCGCAGTTCTCGGGAGCGCCGGGGCGGACGCTCGCGGAGCTGTCGTCGCAGTCGGTGCTGTTCGAGACGCCGCAGGCGGCGGGGGCGCCCGCGCCGAAGCCGTCTTGGTCGCCGTCGACGTAGAGGACCTTCGTGTCGTCGCAGTCGGTGCTGCTGGTGACGGAGCCAGCGACGGGAACGCATGACTTGGTCGCGCCGCCCGAGCCGAATCCATCGTTGTCCGAGTCACGGTAGTAGCTGACGCTGTCGCTTGCCTCGTCGTCTGAGGTGTCGCCGTCGCAGTCGTTGTCGATGGCGCGGTTCGCGCAGACCTCCGCCGCAGTCGGGTGGATGTCCGCGGCCGCGTCGTCGCAGTCGTCGCTGCTGGCGACGCCGCAGGCGACCGGGCTGCCGGCGCCGTGGGTGTCGAGATCGTTGTCCGCGAAGAGGAGCTTGGTGTCGTCGCAGTCGCTGTTGTTGGTGACCGAGCCCGTGGACGCTGTGCAGCTCATGGTGGCGACGCCGGTGCCGAAGCCGTCCGAGTCCGCGTCGCGGTAGTAGGCGACGCTGTCGGAGGCTTCCGCATCCGCGTCCGCCTCGCCGTCGCAGTCGTTGTCGGTGCCGTCGTTGGTGCAGTCCTCGGCGGCGCCGGGGAAGACCGATGCAGCCGAATCATTGCAGTCCCCGCTCACGGTGACGCCGTTGCAGGCGACCTTCGGACCAGCGCCGAAGAGATCGCCGTCGGCGTCTGCGTAGAGGACCGCGGTGTCGTCGCAATCGCTCGCGTTGGTCACGGAACCCGCGATCGCGACGCAGCTCATGGTGGCTGCGCCGGCGCCGAAGCCGTCCGAGTCGCCGTCGACGTAGTAGGCGACGCTGTCGGATGCTTCCGCGTCCGAGTTCGCCTCTCCGTCGCAGTCGTTGTCGGTGCCATCATTGGCGCAGTTCTCGGGGGCGCCAGGGAAGACCGCCGCGGCCGCATCGTCGCAGTCGCTGCTCGAGCCCACGCCGTTGCAGGCGACCTTGGGCAGGGCGCCGAAGGTGTCGCCGTCGGCATCGGTGTAGAGGACCGCTGCGTCGTCGCAGTCGGTGCTGTTGGTGACCGAGCCAGCGATCGCGGTGCACGACATGGCCGCGCTGCCGGCGCCGAAGCCGTCCGAGTCGCCGTCCACGTAATAGGCGACGCTGTCGGAGGCTTCCGCATCCGCGTTCGCCTCGCCGTCGCAGTCGTTGTCGGTACCGTCGTTGGCGCAGTCCTCGAGGGCGCCGGGGAAGACGGTCGCAGCCGAATCGTCGCAGTCGCTGGCGTTGGTGACGGAGCCGGCGATGGCAGTGCAGCTCATCGTGGCGGCGCCGGCGCCGAAGGCATCCGAATCGCCGTCCACGTAGTAGGCGGCGCTGTCGGCGGCTTCTGCGTCCGAATTCGCTTCGCCGTCGCAGTCGTTGTCGGTGCCATCGTTGGCGCAGTTCTCGAGGGCGCCCGGGAAGATGGCGGAAGAGGCGTCGTTGCAATCGGTGCTGACGAGGACGCCGTTGCAGGCGACCATCGGTCCGGCGCCGAAGGTGTCGCCGTCGACGTCGGCGTAGAGCACGGCAGCGTCGTCGCAATCACTTTCGTTGGTGACGGAGCCAGCGATGGCGGTGCAGCTCATGGTGGCAGCGCCGGCGCCGAAGGCGTCCGAATCGCCGTCGACGTAGTAGGCGACGCTGTCGGTGGCTTCTGCGTCCGAATTGGCCTCGCCGTCGCAGTCGTTGTCGAGCCCATCGTTGGCGCAGGTCTCGGGAGCTGCGGGGTAGACGTCGGCACTGCTGTCGTTGCAGTCGGCGCGGTTCAGGACCTTGCCTGCGACCGGCTGGCAGGCGCGCTCGGCGGTGGCGCTGGCGTCGCCGAAGCCGTCGAGATCGACGTCTGGGTAGTAGTCGAGGAAGGTGATCCCGTCGTCCGATGCGCCGTCGCAGTCATCGTCGACGCCGTTGCAGAACTCCTGCGCGCTCGGATGGATGGCTGCGGCAGCGTCGTTGCAGTCGGTGCTCGAGCTGACTCCGTTGCAGGCGACCATCGGCAGGGTGCCGAAGGCGTCGCCGTCTGCGTCGGTGTAGAGGACCGCTGCGTCGTCGCAGTCCGAGTCGTTGGTGACGGAGCCGGCGATGGCAGTGCAGCTCATCGTGGCGGCGCCAGTGCCGAAGGCATCCGAATCACCGTCGATGTAGTAGGCGATGCTGTCGGTCGCCTCGGCGTCGGAGTTTGCCTCGCCGTCACAGTCGTTGTCGGTGCCGTCGTTGGCGCAGCGCTCAGGAGCGCCAGGGAAGACCGTTGCCGACGCGTCGTTGCAGTCGGAGCTGTTGGTCACCGAGCCAGCGATGGCGGTGCAGCTCATGGTCGCCGCGCCGGCGCCGAAGCCGTCCTGGTCGCCGTCGACGTAGTAGGCGACGCCGTCGAACGCCTCCGCGTCGGAGTTCGCCTCGCCGTCGCAGTCGTTGTCGGTTCCGTCGTTGGAGCAATTCTCGGGGGCGCCTGGGAAGACCGACGCCGACGAGTCGTTGCAGTCGCTGCTCGAGCTCACGCCATTGCAGGCGACCTTGGGCAGGGCGCCGTAGGTGTCGCTGTCGGCGTCGGTGTACATCACGGCTGCGTCGTCGCAGTCGCTGTCGTTGGTGACCGAGCCAGCGATGGCGGTGCAGCTCATGGTGGCAGCGCCGGCGCCGAAGGCGTCGGAATCGCCGTCGACGTAGTAGGCGACGCTGTCGGTGGCTTCTGCGTCCGAATTGGCCTCGCCGTCGCAGTCGTTGTCGGTGCCGTCGTTGGCGCAGTTCTCTGGTGCACCCGGGAAGACCGTCGCCGAGGCATCGTTGCAGTCGCTGTTGTTGGTGACCGAGCCAGCGATGGCGGTGCAGCTCATGGTCGAGCCACCGGCACCGAAGGTGTCGGCGTCACCGTCGACGTAGTAGGCGACGCTGTCGGTCGCCTCGGCGTCCGAGTTCGCCTCGCCGTCGCAGTCGTTGTCGGTGCCGTCGTTCGCACAGCGCTCGGGAGCGCCGGGGAAGACCGTCGCCGACGAGTCGTTGCAGTCGGTGCTGGAGCTCACGCCATTGCAGGCGACCTTGGGCAGGGCGCCGAAGGTATCGCCATCTGCATCGGTGTACAGCACGGCGGAATCGTTGCAGTCGGAGCTGTTGGTCACCGAGCCGGAGATGGCGGTGCAGCTCTTGGTGGCAGCGCCGGCGCCGAAGCCGTCCTGGTCGCCGTCGACGTAGTAGGCGACGCTGTCGGTGGCTTCTGCGTCCGAGTTCGCCTCGCCGTCGCAGTCGTTGTCGACGCCGTCGTTGGCGCAGCGCTCGGGAGCGCCTGGGAAGACAGCCGCGGACGCGTCGTTGCAGTCGGTGTTCAGGAGGACGCCATTGCAGGCGACCATCGGTCCGGCGCCAAAGCCGTCGAGGTCGACGTCCGCGTAGAGCACGGCGGCGTCGTTGCAGTCGGAGCTGTTGGTGACCCAGCCCGCGATCGCGGTGCAGCTCTTGCGCACGATGCCGGCGCCGAAGCCGTCGCTGTCGAGATCTCGGTAGTACGAGACGCTATCGGTTGCCTCGGCGTCGTCGTTGCCGATGCCATCGCAGTCGTTGTCGATGCCTGCGTTCGCGCAGTTCTCGGCGGCGCCCGGGTAGACAGTCGCCGACGCATCGTCGCAGTCGATGTTGCTGGTCACGCCGCCGCAGGCGATCATGGCGCCCGCGCCGAAGGTGTCGCCATCATTGTCGGCGTAGAGGAGCTTGGTGTCGTCGCAGTCGGAGTTGTTGGTGACCTTGTTCGCGATCACCACGCAGCTCATGGTCGGAGCGCCCGCGCCGAAGGTGTCGCGGTCGCCGTCGGTGTAGTACGCCGTGCTGTCGGTCGCCTCGGCGTCGTCCGTGGCGATGCCGTCGCAGTCGTTGTCGATGGTGCGGTTCGCGCAGACCTCGGGCGCGCCCGGGTGGATGTCCGCGGCGGCATCGTTGCAGTCGCCGTTCGCGCTCACGCCGTTGCAGGCGACCATGGGGCCCGCGCCGTAGGTGTCGGCGTCGCCGTCCACATACATGACGCGGGTGTCGTCGCAGTCGCTGCTGTTGGTGACGGAGCCGGCGATGGCGGTGCAGCTCATCGTGGCTGCGCCGGCGCCGAAGCCGTCGACATCGACGTCGCGGTAGTACGCGACGCTGTCGGTCGCCGCGGCGTCCGAGTTCGCCTCGCCGTCGCAATCGTTGTCGGTGCCGTCGTTGGCGCAGTTCTCGAGCGCGCCCGGGTAGACGGCGGCGGATGCGTCGTTGCAGTCGGTGTTGGTCGCGACGCCGTTGCAGGCGACCTTCGGGCCTGCGCCGAAGGTGTCGCCGTCGCCGTCGGCGTAGATGACCGCTGCGTCGTTGCAGTCGCTGTTGTTGGTGACAGAGCCAGCGATCGCGGTGCAGCTCTTGGTCGCAGCGCCGGCGCCGAAGCCGTCCTGGTCGCCGTCCACGTAGTACGAGGTGCTGTCGGTCGCCTCTGCGTCCGAGTTCGCCTCGCCGTCGCAGTCGTTGTCGGTCCCGTCGTTGGCGCAGGTTTCCGCGGCGCCTGGGTAGACGGCGGCGGAGGCGTCGTTGCAGTCGGTGTTGGTCGCGACGCCGTTGCAGGCGATCATGGGACCAGCGCCGAAGGTGTCGGCGTCGCCGTCCGCGTACATCACGCGGGCGTCGTCGCAATCCGAATTGTTCGGAACACGGCCGGTGAGCGGGGTGCAGGACAGGATCGCGGTGCTCGTCGGCGAGCCGAAGCCGTCGGCGTCGATGTCGCGGTGGTAGGCGGTGGCGTCGACCGACTCGAAGTCCGCGTTCGCCTCGCCGTCGCAGTCGTTGTCGGTGCCGTCGTTGGCGCAGTTCTCGACGGCGCCGGGGTAAATGGTTGCGGACGCGTCGTTGCAGTCGGTGCTCGAGACGACGCCGCAGGCGGCGGGCGAGCCTGCGCCGAAGGTGTCGCCGTCGTTGTCGGCGTAGAGGACGCGGGTGTCGTCGCAATCCGAATTGTTGGTCACGCGGCCAGCGACCGCGGTGCAGCTCTGGACCGCAGCGCCGGTGCCGAAGCCATCGAGGTCGGCGTCGGCGTAGTACGAGGTGCTGTCGGTCGCCTCTGCATCCGAATTCGCCTCGCCGTCGCAATCATTGTCGGTGCCGTCGTTGGAGCAGTTCTCGGGAGCGCCTGGGTAGACGGTCGCAGCCGCGTCGTTGCAGTCGGTGTTCGAGATCACGCCGCAGGCGACGGGGGCGCCAGCGCCAAAGGTGTCGAGATCGCCATCGGCGTAGAGCAGGCGGGTGTCGTCGCAATCCGAGTTGTTGGTCACGCGAGCCGCGACGACGGTGCAGCTCCGGGTGGCGGCACCGGCGCCGAAGGTGTCCTGGTCGGCATCGACGTAGTACGAGGTGCTGTCGACCGCCTCGGCATCGGAATTCGCCTCGCCGTCGCAGTCGTTGTCGGTGCCGTCGTTGGCGCAGTTCTCGACGGCGCCCGGATGGATCGCAGTCGAGTTGTCGTTGCAGTCGCCCTCGGCCGCAGCCTCATAGCCCGCAGGCATGTCGCAGAAGCGGACAGGGGTGTTGATGGTGAAGCCGTCCTGGTCGGCGTCGCGGTAGAAGCCGGTCTTCGTCGAGCCGAGCGTGGTCGGATCGAGGTCGTCGGCGAGGGTGTTGCAGTTCTCATCGATGTTCGAGGCGTCGCAGACCTCGATCGCGAGCGGATTGATGGCCGCATTCTGGTCGTTGCAGTCGAGCGAGTTGGTCGCGGTGCCGACGGGGTGCGAGCAGGCGACGATGCCCGTCGAGCCCTTCAGGCCGAACCCATCGTCGTCCGCGTCGATGAAGTAGGTGTTGGTGGCAAGGCCGTCGTCGACGAGCCCGTTGCAGTTGTCGTCGATGGCGTTGCAGGACTCGGTGCGGCCTGGGTTCACCAGCGCGTTCGCGTCGTTGCAATCGCCCGACTGCGCGGCAAAGCCGGCGGGAACGCTGCTCGAGCAGCGCGTCGTCGTCGGCGCGGTGCCGTAGAGGTCGGCGTCGGCGTCGGTGTAGTAGGTGTACTGGGTGCCTGTCGCCTGGAACGTGGCGCTGACCACCGTCTGGTTCCCTGCGAGGTCCGTCACCGTGATCGAGACGGTGTGGCTTCCGAGCGCAAGCGCTGTGCCCGCGGCAGGGGACTGGGTGATCTGCAGCTGCGCAGACGGCGTGCAGTTGTCGGAGGCGACCACGTTGGACGTGAAGTCGGGGACCAGCGCGGTGCAGTTCGCAGCGACAGCCGCCGAGCGGGTGGCGTCATGCGACGAGACGACCGGTCCGGTCGTGTCGCCGCCGCCAGCGATGGACACGCTCTGCGTGACGATGCCGCCGACGCCGATCGCGGTGGCCGTGTACGTGCCGCTCGCGAGGCCGGTCAGATCGATCGCGTTCGAGAAGAAGCCCGAGGGGCCGGTCCAATAGACCGTCTCCGCCTGGATGACGGTGATGTCGATGGCGCCGCTCGCGCTGTTGCAGTTCGCGTCGGTGGTCGAGACGACGGTGATCGTCGGGGCGACGATGCCGCCCGCCTGCGACAGCACGAAGGAGTAGTACTCGCCGGCGTCGACGTCGATCACGTTCGCGATGGACGTGGGCACGATCGACTGGCCGAAGTTGCCGGCCGAGCCGGTGTTGGTCTTGCCGGCGCCCCACGCGACGACCGAGCCGTCCGACTTGAGCGCGAGGTTGTGGTAGCCGCCCGCAGCGATGGCGACGACGCCCGTCAAGCCGGCTGGAACGTTGCGCTGCCCGTAGAAGTTGTGCCCCCACGCGACGACGGTGCCGTCGACCTGCAGGGCGATGGTGTGCATGTGTCCGGCCGACACGTCCTTCACCGTGCCGAGCCCGACGGGGACGGTGGTCTGCCCCGAATCGCCGCGGCCCCAGCAGACGACGGTGCCGTCCGAGCGGAGCGCGATGCTGTGGTCGGCGCCCGAGGCGACGCGCACGACGCGGTCGAGCCCTGCGGGAACATTGCACTGGCCCTCGACGTTGCGGCCCCAGCAGACGACGGTGCCGTCCGCACGAAGCGCACCGCTGAACTGGTAGCCCGCCGACACCGCCGAGACGTTGGTCGCCTCCGGCGGAATGTCGCACTGCCCGTTGAAGTTGTCGCCCCAGCAGAAGACCTGGCCGTTCAGGTTCACGGCGACCGAGTGCCAGTCGCCCGCAGCGACGGCGCGGATCGGACCCATGCCCGCCGGTACGTTGCCCTGACCCCAGAAGTTCCAGCCCCACGATGTGACAGTTGAATCGGCGCGCAGCGCGACCGTGTGGTCGAGGCCGCAGTCCATCCGCACGATGTTGGTGATCCCCGCCGGGACGTTCGTCTGGCCGAAGTTGTTCCGGCCCCATCCCGTCGCGGTCTGCGCGTGCGCAAGCCCAGCGAAGGAGGACGCGATCACAGCCGCGAGCACACAGCGTGCTCCCGCCCCTCGCAGGCGCGGCGTGGTCAAAACAGAGTGGTCAATCGGGTGGATCATCTCTTTTCCCCTAGCTGTCACCGCGCTCGAGGCTGGAGGGGCGAGCCTCTCGCGCGGTGTCGCTCGCGCCACCCTGGGCGAGCGTTCCCTTTCATATCACGGACAACTCACGCCTCAGTGGGTCGGCGGAGCCTCCGTCGAGACCTCCGGGCGCGTGCCCGCGAGGTGGTTCTGGATGTCGCGCATGTCGACCACGCCGTCGCGGTTCAGGTCCGCGTTGGCAAGGTGGCCGAGTCCCATGCGCCGAAGTTCCTTGACGGTGATGCGGCTGCGCGGCTGTCCGCCGTTGAAGGCGCCGCACGACTGGCCGCTCTTGAAGAAGTTCACGGCGATGTAGCTGAAGTCGGCGTTGTTCACGAACGCGTCTGCGTTGAAGTTGGATCGCCCGTCGACCGCTGCCGTGCCCATGTCGAACACGAAGTAGGTGAAGTCGAGGACGTCCACGAGGTCGTCGTCGTTCGAGTCTCCGAGCACGAGGCTGAAGTTCGCGCTGTACCTGGTGCCCGCGACCGAGGCGGCGGCGGTGTCGGTGAGCGAGCGCACGCCGTCCTTCGCGCTGACGCAGGGGTATGCCGCTGCGATGGGCACCTGCAGGTCGGCGATGCTGCCCGAGCGCGAGATCGGGTCGAAGCTCACCGAACGCACCTGGACGGCGGAGCCGGTCTTGAACCGGATCATGCGGTCGAAGCCGAAGCCCTCGGCGTCGAACGCCGCCTGGAGTTCGACCACGGCGTCCATCAGCTGGTGGTTCTCCACCGTGATGGTGCGGGTCGCCGAGACCGGGTGACCGGTGTCGTCGCTTGCCTCCCAGCGGATCGTGCTCGTTCCGACGGGGAAGTGCGCGGGCCACGCGGTCGTGGTCTGCCCATCGGGCAGGGTGATGAGGATATGGACAGGCACGCTGGGGTCGCATGCGTCGGTCGCGGTCACGCCGGGATTGGCGATCGCGGCGCCAGCGGTCGTGCCCGCGTCGGCTGCCACGGTCAACGATTCCGGCACGCTGTGCAGCGCCGGTGCAGTCTTGTCGAGGTTGAGCGTGGGCAGGTTCGCGAGCCCCAATGTGGGCGCATCGGGCGGAAGCGCCGCGACGCCGGTCACGAGGTCATCGACCACGGCGAAGGTCACGAGCTGCGGTGCAGCGCAGGTCTCGACTCCCTGCTTCACCCGGAAGTGGAGCATGCCGATGTCGCCGGAGAAGCCGCCGAGGCCGGAGAAGGTCGGGTCGAGGACGAAGAAGCAGATCGCGCCGCCGACGGCATCGATGATGCAGCCCGGGTTGAGCGCGGGCAGCGGACCGTCCGAGACGGCGACGACCATGTCGGCCATCGCGGGCTCGAGCACGGCGGGATCGAAGCGGACGACCACCTGCGCGCCGATGAGGGCGGGCGCGGGCGTGGCGCCCACGTGCATGTGCACGGCGACGTCGAGCGTCGAGCCGGCCTCGACGTGCAGGCTCGAGGGGACGAGCGACAGCGTCACGTCCTGTGCGGATGCGATGCCGGCGGTGCAGGCTGCGACGACGCCGGCGAGCAGGGTGTGCCGCGCGCGCTTGGTGGAGAGGATGTCGAGGATTGAGGGGATCATCTGGTTCGCCTCGTTGGGCTGCTCGGTCGGGGGCTTCGCTGCCCGGTTTCGGTCGGTCTGCTGATTCGGGGATTCCTTCGCTGCGTCGAGCCGTCGGGGTGGCTCAGCCGTTGCCTCCAAGTGGCACTTCGATGGACTCGGGCGTGATGCCCTGTCCCTGCATGTAGAGCTGGATGTCGCGGAGATCGACCCAGCCGTCGCCGTTCATGTCGGCGGCGGACAGGTGTCCGAGACCCTGGCGGCGGAGTTCCTTCACGCTCACGCGCGTCACCGCGCTACGACCCTGCGCGCCTGCGCTGCAGGCATCGCCGCTGCGGAAGAAGTTCGTGCTGATGAAGGCGAAGTCCGCGTTGTTGATGGCGATGTCGGCGTTGAAGTTCGAGCGCGCGCTGGCGCCCGACGCCAGGCCGCGGTCGGCTGCGAACAGGCTGAAGTCGTAGATGTCGACGACGTCATCGTTGTTCGAGTCGCCCTGGCGCAGGACGAACGACGTCTGGTACTTGCGGTCGATGACGCTGGCGGCCGTCGTCGTCGTGATGCCGTGGCCGAGGTCCTTCGCCGCCACGCACTCGTACGCGGCGCGCACGGGCACGTGGATGTCGTTGATCTGGCCGGAGACGCCGTTCATGGCGACGGTGAACACCTGGCTGAACGCAGGACCCGCGATGCGGATCGTGCGCGTCGAGTTGCCGCTGAAGGCACCCTGCAGCGTGATCGTTGCGTCCATGCGCTGGTAGTTGGCGACCTCCACGCGCATCGAGGCGCTGGTGGCATTGCCGGCGGCGTCGGTCGCGGTCCACGTGATGATGGTCGCGCCGCTTCCGCTGCTCGGGAACTGCGCGGGCCACGACGTCGCCGTCGAGCCATCGGGGAACAGGACCAGGATCGCCGGAGTGATCGCGCCGTCGCAGCCGTCCGTCGCGGTGACGACGGGTTCAGCGACCGCCGCACCGACCGCGGAGCCTGCGTCGGTCGGCAGGGTGACCTCGGCGGGCACGCTGCTCAGGACGGGGGCGTCGAAGTCGAGGGCGACGGGCATCATCGGGGTCGGCGTCGGGCGGCGCGAGCCGCTGGCGCCACCGACTTCCTCGGTGGTGATGCGGGTACGGACGGGATCGTTGCCGATCGCGGGCACCACGCGGACGAGGTCCGCGACGCCGCAGTCGGTCGTGCCCGGGAGCACCTCGAAGACGAGGTCGACGAGCGGGGCTGCCGCCACCATGCCGGTGTCGGCTGGGCTGCCGAAGACGTTGAGGCCGGCCGCGTAGCGCAGGATGCCGCGGAGCGGATCCGTCGAGGCGGGATCGGTGTCGATGCCCACGCTGCGGGCGAGCTCGAGCGTGAACGGTGCGCCGGCGATGCCGTTGTTCACGGAGTCGAGGCGCAGGCGGGTGTGGTCGAAGCGCACGGCAAGCTGCAGGGCGATGCCGCGCTGGGGCGCATCGACCGCGGGCCAGCCCGAGCTGACGCGCACGGTGAGGAACTGACCGCTGCGGACGGAGGTCGAGATCGGATCGAGCGAAAGCATGAAGCTCGCGCAGTCGGCGACGCCGTCCGAGTCGGTGTCGGTGTCCGCCGTGCCGCAGCCGCAGGCTCCGGGCGCGATCTTCGCGGGGTCGTTCGGGCACTGGTCGTTGCAGTCCGAGGTGCCGTCCGAGTCGGTGTCGGTGTCGGCGATGCCGCAGCCGCAGGCGCCCGGGGCGATCTTCGCGGGGTCGTTCGGGCACTGGTCGTTGCAGTCGGCCGTGCCGTCCGAGTCGGTGTCGGTGTCGGCGGTGCCGCAGCCGCAGATGCCGGGCGCGAGCTTGGCGGCATCCGTCGGGCAGCCGTCGTTCGAGGTCGTCGTGAAGCCGGCGGGCGCGGACGACTCGCAGCTCAGGATCGAATCGCTCGCATCGCCGGCGCCGTCGGCGTCCACGTCGCGGAAGTAGGAGACCTGGCTGATGAGGTCGCCGTTCGAGGGGCACTGGTCGTTCGAGTTCGCGGAGAAGCCGTCGAGCACGGTGCAGGAGAGCACCGACGCAGCGGCGTCGCCGGCGCCATCGGCGTCGACGTCGGCGTAGATCGTCATGCGATCGGTCGCCTCGCCCTCGGCGATCGACCCGTCGCAGTCGTTGTCGACGGCAAGGTTCGCGCAGAGCTCGATCCCGGCCGGATTCGACAGCGGGTCGGCGTCGTCGCAGTCGCCGCTCGCGAGGATGAAGCCCGACGACGGCGCGCCAAGGCAGTTCGACTCGGTGACGGTCAGGCTGCCGAAGGCATCACCGTCGGCGTCGCGGTGGTAGGTCGTGAAGGTGAGGCCGTCATCGGCTGCGCCCGTGCAATCGTCATCGATCCCGTTGCAGGTCTCGGCGACCGAGGGATTGATGGCTGCGTTGCCGTCGTTGCAGTCGGCGGCAGCGGAGGCCGCGGCGAGGAAGCCTGGCTTGATGTCGCAGAAGCGGCTGGCGCTGGCGACGGTGAAGGTGTCGGCATCGGCGTCGGCGAAGAAGTCGAACTTCGACGCAGCGCTCACCGAGGGGTCCGCGTCATCGGCGCTGCCTGAGCAGTTCTCGTCGGTGTCCGCCGCATCGCAGACCTCGGCCGTGCCGGGGTTGATCCCGATCGCGCCGTCGTTGCAGTCGGTTGCGTTCGAGGAGTAGCCCGAGGGCGCCACGACCTCGCACAGCATCGCCGTCTGGCTGACGCCGAAGCCGTCGAGGTCGGCGTCGATGTGGAAGGGCGCCATCGCGTGCACCTCGGCGCGCGCGTCGTCGCAGTCGCCGCTGGTGCGGACGTGGCCCGCTGAGGGCGAACCCGTGCAGTTCGACTCGGTCACGGCGGCGTCGCCATGGCTGTCGCCGTCGGCATCGCGGTAGTAGGTCGAGAAGACGAGGTCCTCGTCGACCACGGTGTCGCAGTCGTCGTCGACCACGTTGCAGAGCTCAGGTGCGCCAGGGTGGCTCGTGGAGACCGCGTCGTCGCAGTCGGTCGCGACAGCCGAGTAGCCCGCCGGCGCGCTGGTCTCGCACACGGAGGTCGTGGCGGCGTTCACGCCGAAGCCGTCGGCGTCGCTGTCGATGAAGTAGACGACCGGCGACTGCAGCGCGCCGATGGCGGGGCACTGGTCGTTGGTGTTCCCGACGAACCCAGCGGGCACGTCGCAGGCGTTCGAGATCACGGCAGGATCGCCGGCGCCGTCCTGGTCGGCATCGCCGTACCAGTCGATCGGCGCGATGAGGGCGGCCGTGTTCGGGCACTCGTCGTCGCTGGTGGTGACGCCGCAGGCGGTGAAGTCGCCGGCGCCGTGGCCGTCGCCGTCGACGTCCGCGAAGAGGAGCGCGCGGTCGTTGCAGTCGCTCGAGTCGGTGATGTAGCCGGTCGGCGGCAGCGTCTCGCACACCGAGACGGTGTTGTTGGCGTCGCCGAACTCATCCTGGTCGAAGTCGCGGAAGTAGGTGACGGGCTGCACGAGCGCGCCATTCGACGGGCAGAGGTCGGTCGAGTTCGCCACGAAGCCCTGCGGCATCTCGCAGCGGAGCACCGAGGCGGCCGCGTCGCCTGCGCCGTCCTCGTCGATGTCGGCGTAGAAGCGGATCAGGTCGATCGACTCCGACTCGTCGAAGGAGCCGTCGCAGTCATTGTCGATGTCGCGATCGCCGCAGCGCTCGTCGGCACCCGGGTGGACGTTGGCGGCACCGTCGTTGCAGTCGGTCGCGTTGGCGACGTAGCCGGCGGGAGGAACCATCGCGCAGTCGCGGGCGATCACCAGGGCGTCGCCGAAGCCGTCGATGTCGGCGTCGCGGTAGTAGTCGTTGGTGGGCACGCCCTCGTCGGCGGAGCCGTCGCAGTTCTCGTCGATGTCGTTGCAGACCTCGGCGGCGCCGGGGTGGATCGAGGCATCGCCGTCGTTGCAGTCGCTGCTGTTCACGACGTAGCCGGCGGGAAGCACGCAGAAGGTGCCGTTGGCGGCGGGGTTGCCGAAGCCGTCGGCGTCTGCGTCGACATAGTGGACGGCGGGCGTGCCGACGACGCTCACCGTCGCGAGCACGGAGCTCTCGTTGCCAGACTCATCGCGCACGCGGATGGTCACGGCGCTGTCGCCGAACGGCGCGATGCTGCCGGCGGCCGGCGACTGGCTGACGACGAGCGCAGCCGAGGCCGAGCAATCATCGCTGGCGACGACCGACGAGGTGAAGTCGGGGACGAGTCCGCTGCAGTCCTGGACCGCGGGCGCCGAGAGCTGCGTCGCGTACGACGAGACCACAGGCGCGGCCACATCGGGCAGGGTCGGGACGGTCACGCTCAGCGTGGTCGATCCGCCCGAACCGGTGGCGGTGAGGACGTACACGCCCGCCGCGACGTCGACCAGGTCGACGTTTGACGATGTGAAGCCGTTCGGACCAACCCACGAAGCCGCGGGCGCGTCGTTGACGGTGACGTCGATGGAGCCAGTGGCGCCATGGCACACCGAGCCCGCGACCGAGGCCAGGCTCGCCGACGGTGCATTGACGTGGATCGCGCCCGAGTGCTGGCCGCCCGCGAAGATCGCGATGGGCACGCGCAGCGTCGAGGGCAGGGTGAGCTGACCCGAGGAGTTCGAGCCCCAGCCGACGATCGAGCGATCGCTCTTGAGCGCGAGCGTGTGGGCGTTGCCGGCGGCGATCGCGACCACGCCGGACAGTCCAGCGGGTGGCGTGCTGATGCCGAAGGCGGACTGGCCCCAGCAGACGACGGTGCCGTCCGACTTCAGGGCGACGGAGTGGTTGGCGCCTGCGGCGACCGAGACCACGCCGGCGAGACCCGCGGGCACGATGGACTGACCGAAGTTCGGGCTCACCCCGCTATTCGAGGTGCCGGCGCCCCAGCAGCGGACGGTTCCGTCCGACAGGAGCACGACGTTGTGCTGCGATCCCGCGGAGATGCGCGAGACGCTGGCGAGTCCAGCGGGGACTGCGATCTGCGCCGAGCCAGTGGCGCCCCACGCGGCGACGGAGCCGTTGGCGCGGAGCGCGAGCGTGTGCTTCCAACCAGCGGCCACGGCGGTGACGGTGTTGATGCCCGCGGGCACGTTGCACTGACCTTCGACGTTGCGACCCCAGCAGACGACGGTGCCGTCGGACTTGGCCGCGGCATTGTGGAAGCTGCCCGCTGCGATCGAGATGACGTCGCTCAGCGTCGCGGGTACGGCGGTCTGTCCTTCGGCATTCAATCCCCAGGCGGACACGAGTCCGTCGGGACGCAGGGCGATGGTGTGGTAGACGCCACCGGCGGCCGAGACGACGGATCCGAGTGACGACGGCACACTGCACTGTCCCTCGACGTTGCGCCCCCAGCAGTCAAGTCGATTGACTTGCGCAGAGGCGGTGCTCGACAGCGCGACGGCGCAGAGCGACATCGCGGTGAAGGCGTGGACGCGCTGCAGGGCGCAGTCGCGTGACCACTTGATGCTCGATGAAGAGGGCAGGTTCATCTCTAACTCCTTGCGATTGACCTGGGGGGAAGGATCAGGTCGTTCGATTCCGGTACGCAGTCATGTGTGTCGATGCAGCAAGCGTGTGCACAACGCAAATCGCCTCGCAAGTCGCGAGGGCAGAAGGGGATGGCGCACAGCGCAGGTTGCGCGGTCGACTCAGATTCAAGCTCTTCCTCTCAGTCACAAAACACGTGTTGCAGGACACTGATCAATGGCAAACGCGACCGTGCATGCGGCGGACGCGTCGATCGAGTGTGAACCCGTTGGGGATCAAGTCAATCGGCATCGTGTCATAAATACCGTTTGAACAGATGTTTACGCAGTTGTATCGGGCGTGCCCGCACAGGCGTAACCTGGACTTTGAGGCCAGCGCGACTCAAAAACGCGCCTCACGCGCCTGCACGCGGGCGCTTCTCGGAACCCTGAGGTCGCGGGAAAAAGCACAGTGCCTCGGCGATCGCCGAGGCACTGTGTCGAGCTTTGCGTGGATGTCGAGACCTGGTCTCGCGCCCGATCGGTCCGTTCTCAGACCCGCTTCGCAGCGAACCTTCGACCCGAACTCATCGCGATGACGCGATCACCAAGGCGTCGAGGGCACGTCGGGACGGCTCGGACGAATGCCGTTCTGGAGATACCAGACGATGTCGTTCGAGTCGAGCATGCCGTCGCGGTTCAGGTCGCTCGCGGCGAGGTAGCCAAGGCCCTCGCGGCGGAGCTGCTTGACCGACACGGCCAGGCGCGGGTTACCGCCCGTGAACGCGCCGCACGCGGTGCCGCGGCGGGCGTAGTTCAGCGAGATGAAGCCGAAGTCGCCGCTGTTCACGAAGAGGTCGTCGTTGAAGTTCGAGATCCCGCCGGCGACGGCGGCGCCGAAGTCACCGACGTAGATGCCGAAGTCGAGGATGTCGACGAGATCGTCGTCGTTCGAGTCGCCCTGGTCGAGGACGAGGGTCGCCGAGTACTGCACGGTGCCCGAGGGAACCGAGGCAGCGCCCGACGAAGTCAGCGAGTGACCCGCGTCCTTGGCCGAGACGCAGCCGTAGGAGGCGGCGACGGGGACCTGGACGTCGGAAGCCGTGCCCGAGCCGTTCGTCATCGAGACGTTCACGAGCTGGGTCGAGGCGCCCGCCTTCACGCGGATGCTGCGGCTCGATGAGCCGCTGATCGAGCCCGCGAGCGAGAGCGAGGCGTCGAGCAGCTGGTGGTTGGCGACGGTGACGGTCACCTGGGCGCTGTCGGTGTTGCCTGCGGCATCCGTCGCGCTGTAGGTGATGGTCGTCGTGCCGACCGGGTAGTAGGCGTTCATCGCAGCCGAGTCCGAACGCGAGGCGTTCACGGTCAGCGCGGCGCCGCAGCTGTCCGACGCGGTCGGAGCGGTCAGCGACTGCAGCGAACCCGACACGGTGCCCGCATCGGCGGCGACCGAGACGTTCGAGGGGGTGCCCGCGAGGGTGAACGGCGCGAGCGAGGTCACCGAGACGCTGTTCGACTCGGTGAACGAAAGCGAGGTGCCGTTCGAGTCGGTCACGCGCGAGGGGATCGTGCCGGCGGTGAAGATGACCGCGTCGGCGTCCGCGCAGGCGGAGGCGACGGTGCGGAACGTGAGCTTGGCGATGTTGCCGCTCGCGATGCCGGCGGTCGGGTTGTCGACGTTCACGCCGGTGGCGACGGTGACCTTCGACGAGGCCGAGACGTGGTTCGAGTAGATGAGGGTCGGGAAGTCGTCGCCCGCAGCAGCGCTCACGAACTCGACGACCGTGGGGTCGTAGAGGAAGGTGGTCTGGGCGCCCACTGCGCCGGAGAAGCCCGAAAGCGTGACGTTGACGACGAACTCGCGCTGGGCGGAGGTGCCAGCGGTCGAGGTGATCGGCGAAGCACTCGCCGTCATCACCTGCGCCATCGCGCCGCACGCGACAGCCGCGCTCAGCACCGAGGCAACAACAAAAAGACGATTCTGCATGACGCAACTCCTCTAGGGTGGCGGCGCACTTCGATGGTGCGAAGCCGACTGAACTCAGGTCGGGCCATCCACTGGCCAACGATAAAACGGGACGCGGCACAAATTTGCACCGCGCGGGCACCAACGCAAGCCTCGACTAGGCGGAATCGGGAATTTCCGATTCTCGGCGCGGCCGAGCGCGCGAGCTTCTGACGCGCTCGGAAGCCCTACGCGCCGAGCTGAACGATCTCGCGATCGAGAAGCCGCTGCGTGCGCGCCGCGTCGGCGAGCGTGACAGGCGCGTGGCGGGCGCCGCTCGCGATCGCGGCAAGCAGCGCGCAAACCTCTCCGTCGTAACCACTTCCACTCGGGTAGTCGCGCCCGGCGACGAGGGCGGTGGTCGTGCCCGCCTCCTCGAGCGTCAATTCAGGATCGCGCCCGATCGCAAAATCGATGGTCGCGCGCTCGCACTCGAGCCGGGCGGTCATCGTGAACGCGAACGCAGGATTATCAAGCCACGCGCCTTCCGCTTCCACGGTCAGCCCGTCTGCGAAGTCGTAGCGCGCCTGCACGTGCATGCGGTTGCCCGTGGCCGAGACTGCTTCCGGCTCGCCGAAGCAGAAGCGCACGAAGTCGGCGTCGTGGATGTGGAGGTCGACGACGGCGCCGCCAGAGCGGCGGACATCGAGATAGAAATCCTGGCTCCACGCCGGCTTCGCGCCGAGCCTGCGGAAGACCGCGCGGCGCACCCGCCCGTAGCGCTGCTCCTTCACCGCGCGCGCCATCCACGCCCATGCCGGCCAGAAGCGCATGCAGTGGGCGGGCATCGCAAGGACGCCCGCAGCGTCGGCCTCGCGGGCGAGTGCGTCGATCGCATCAGGGTCGAGCGCCGTCGGCTTCTCGACGAGGACATGCTTGCTCGCGGCGATCGCTGCGCGGACGAGCGCCACATGCGTGTCGGTCGGGGAGCAGATCGAGACGAGGTCGATGTCCTTGCGCGCGAGAAGCGCGTCGACCGACTGCTCGCGAGGGATCTTGGCGAGGAGCTCATCCGCTCCGCCGGCAGCGACCAGGTTTCCTGCCGCCGCAGCGCGCATCGATGGATCGAACGCGGCGCGCACTTCGCAGCCCTGCGCCGCCGCGTAGGCAGCCAAGTGCGTGCGCCCCATGAATCCGAGGCCGATGATGCCGACCCCGATCGGTCGCGCGCTCACGCGCTCGGGGCGAAGCTGACTCCGCTCTCCATGTAGAAGTTGACGAAGTCGCCGGGCTGGAAGTCGTTCGCCGACTGGCCTGCCGCAGGCGTCACCCACATGGGGACGACCGCCTGCACGAGCACGCGGTTGCCTGCGACGTCGGTCGCGCGCACGCGGCCCTGCACGATGCGCGGATGCCCCTCGACCGGCTCGATGAACTCGCCGCCCGCGGAGGCGCGGTGGAACTTCTGCGCGCTGCCCGAGATCACGCCACGCACGCGCTTCCCGACCGCAGCATGCACGGCGCCCTTCACGTGGAGGCGCAGCATGTACTCGGTGTGGGGGACGGAGACCACGAAGCCCTCCGGACCCGACTCCTCGAGACGGACGGTGCAGACGGACGGATCAGACTGGACGCTCGAATCGCTCATGGCGCGGGAAGATACACGCTTCCGAGCCGCGCGTACCATGGCGCCGCGTGGTCCTCCTGATCGACAACTACGACTCGTTCACCTTCAACCTCGTCCAGCGCTTCGGGGAGATCGACCGCACGCGCGAGGTGCGGGTGGTGCGGAACGACCGCATCGGCGTCGAGGAGGCCGAGCGCCTGAACCCGAGCCATCTGGTGATCTCGCCGGGTCCGTGCACACCGAAGGAAGCGGGGGTGAGCGCGGCGCTCATCACCCATTTCCGCGGGCGCATCCCCATCCTCGGCGTCTGCCTCGGTCACCAGACGATCGGCGACTGCCACGGGATGACCGTGCGCCGCAACGACGAGCCCGTGCATGGCAAGACGAGCGAGATCCACCACGACGGGCGCGGGCTCTTCGCGGGCATGTCGAATCCGTTCGTCGCCACGCGCTACCACTCGCTCGTGGTCGATCCCGCCACGGTGCACCCAGACTTCGAGGTGACGGCGTGGACGATGCGCGACGGCGCGCGCCGCGAGATCATGGGGCTGCGCTGGAAGGCGCCCGCGGGCGCAGCGCCCTGTGAGGGCGTGCAGTTCCATCCCGAGAGCTTCCTCACCGTCGAGGGACCTCGGCTCCTGGCGAACTTCCTGGGCATGGCGGCGTCGAGCTGACGGCAGGCCGCGAACGGGCTCAACGCAGCGTCGAGCGGACGAGGTCTGCGCGCGCGCCGCGGTCGTCGCGTCCGTTCCCGAGCTCGCAGCCCGTCGCCCGCACGAGGTGGGCGGGCTGGACCTCGAGCAGCAGCCGGTCGACGAGCTCGAGCGGGATCTCGGTGATCCGCCCGAGCGACACGCCGAGGCGCAGGCGGGAGAGGAACTTCACCGACTCCTCGAGCGAGAGCAGCCGGCACGAGCGCAGCACGCCGAGCGCGCGGTGCACGCGGTCGTCGAGCGACGACGGATCGCGCTCGAGCAGCACGCGGCGCGCGCCGCGCTCCCACTCGACGAATCGGGGGACGATGCCGTCGGCGAACTCCTCGACGAGGTCGCGCTCGCTGCGCCCGAGCGTGGTCTGGTTCGACACCTGGTAGAAGTCGCCGAGCGCATCCGAGCCCTCGCCGTGGAAGCCGCGGATCGCGAGATGCAGCTCCTTCGCGGCGCGCTGCACGCGCTCGAGCTCCTGCACGATGGCGAGCGCGGGCAGGTGCAGCATCGCGCCCACGCGGATGCC
>JBEGLX010000068.1:0-20460 GCA_041183345.1 Planctomycetota bacterium | reverse complement strand
CGCGCTCTTCGCGCCTGTCGCCGGCGACTGCAACGACAACGCTGCGGCGATCAACCCCGGCGCCCAGGAGATCTGCGACTCGGGCGACGTCGATGAGAACTGCAACAACCTCGCCGACGACGCCGATTCGGGCGTCGCCGACGCTGGTCGCACGGACTTCTACGCCGACCTGGACAACGACAACTTCACCGTCGCCGCTGCGAGCCGCTTCTGCGATCAGCCTGCGCTGTATCGCGCCTCGGCGAGCGCTCAGGTCGACTGCAATGATGCCAACAACACCATCTACCCCGGCGCCCCCGAGCTCTGCGCGGACCTCGCGATCGACAACGATTGCGACGGCTCCGTCCTGGAGTCCGAGGCTTCGGACCGCACGACCTGGTACCAGGATTCGGACGGCGACAACGTCGGCGATGCCTCGGTGAGCGTCCTCGCTTGCTCGCAGCCCGCCGGCTACGTGGCGACCTCGGGCGACACCTGCCCGAGCGACCCGAACAAGACGGCTCCTCTCGGCTGCGGTTGCGGTGTCGCTGACACCGACGCCGACTCCGACGGCAACCCCGACTGCTTCGGTGCGGTCGCTGCCCTCTCGATGTCCGCCGACCAGACGGTCTACGGTCCGGGCGAGCAGGTCACCGTCCGCGTGAGCACCTCGCTCTCGGGCACGGGTCTCCGCTCGGCCA
The DNA here is from genome assembly GCA_041183345.1 of Planctomycetota bacterium. GTDB lineage: Bacteria > Planctomycetota > Phycisphaerae > Phycisphaerales > SM1A02 > QWPT01. The sequence continues at coordinate 19,780 of JBEGLX010000068.1, read as the reverse complement.
ACCTGTCGGTCCTGTTCGATGCCACGCAGCTCGAGCTCGCCTCGGTTGCGCCGGTCGCGGGCAGCGCCTTCTCGGTCGAGACCTCGGAAGCAATCGACAACGTCGCGGGCTCGCTCCGCTACGTGGTCTCGGTCGCCGCCGCTGCCCCGGCCAACACCGCTGCTGCACCGCTCGCCGACCTCGTGTTCAACGTCCGTCCGAGCGCCGCCTTCTGCAGCGCCAGCAACCTCGTGGTCTTTGGCTCGGTGGGCGGTCTCTCGACCTCGATGTCGACGACGACCACCGTCCCGATGATCCCGACGTCGTCGAACCTCGGCGCCATCTCGTACCTCTCGGCTCCGCCGGTCCTCGCTGGCGTGCCCGCGAACATGAGCATGGCTGCCGATGCCGGCACGCTCGCTGGCGCCTTCGTCGCCGAGCCGACGGTCACCGCGGAGGACATCTGCGGTGGCGGAGCCATCGTCGACGTGGCCATCACCTTCCCAGGTGGCGGCACCGCCAGCGCCTGGCCGGCCAGCGGCATGTTCCCGATCGGCGTGAGCACGGTCGTCTGGACCGCGACCGACTCGGTCGCCCAGACCAGCTCGCTCTCGCGCACGATCACCGTGGCGAACCACCAGCTCCTCGATGTCTCGGTGAGCATGTTCGGCGCGATCGCCGGCAACTCGACCCGCACCATCCGCGTGTCGGTGGGCAGCTCGGCGCAGAGCTTCGAGATGCCGCTCAACGCGGGCGCTGGCTCGATCGCCAGCATCCAGGTCCCCGTCTCCCTGACGCTCCCCTGCGTCCTGGTGAAGGATCCTGAGCACTCGATCGCGAAGTCGGCCGCTGCGTCGGTCAGCGGCGTCCGCTACGCGGCGTCGGCAGTCCTCCGCCAGGGCGATTCGAACGACGACAACATGGTTGACGTCCTCGACTTCGGCATCTTCGTGGGCGACCGCGGCGTCGACGCGACGGGTCGCGGCATCTCCAACTTCAACTCCGACTTGGTCATCAACAACGGTGACTTCCAGTTCATCTCGCTCAGCTTCTTCCAGATCGGCGATTCGTGCGGCGCCTTCGACGGTCGTCGCCCGGTCTCGCGCATCTCGGTGAAGGAACTCCGCCGCCGCGGCATGGGCGAGCTCGCCCAGGCTGACATCAACCGCGACGGCTGGGTCGACATGCGCGACATCCAGATGTACATGCAGGGCGTCGAGCCCGCGCCGATGGCTGGCAACTGAGCGCGAAGCCCGGTTGAAGGAGACAACACACGCACCACGGGCGACCGGTTCAACCGGTCGCCCGTTTCCTTTTGGCAGCCCGAATACCGACAGCCGATAGAGCAGGGCGATGCTCGGGAAGCTCCCAGTCCATCTCTTCCGCCGCGTGACCTCGGGCGGCGCGGTCCTCGCCGAGCTCGACGGACTACGCGCGGTGGCGATCCTGCCCGTCGTCCTCTTCCATGCGGTCCTGTCCATCTACCTGAAGGGCGCGGAAGGGCAGGTCTCCGCGATCACGGGAAGCAGCGACGTCTTCCGCTCGCCGGTGGGCTGGCTGGTCTCGCACGGCTTCCTTGGCGTGCAGCTCTTCTTCGTGATCTCCGGATTCGTGGTCGTGCTGCCGTTCGCGCGGGCGCGGCTGCTCGGCGAGCGCCCGCCGAGCCTCGGGCGCTACTACCTGAAGCGGCTCACCCGCATCGAGCCGCCGTACGTGATCGCGCTGGCGACGTTCTTCGTCGGCACGCTCCTCGTGGCGCCAGAGAACGCGCGCTGGCAGGACTACGCGGCGGGGCTTGTATACCTGCGCACCGCGCTCTTCGGCAACGAGCCGTGGGCGTTCTTCATCTCGTGGAGCCTCGAGATCGAGGTGCAGTTCTATCTGCTTGCGCCCGCGATCGCGGCGGTGTTCTGGATCCGAGCGCATCTGCTGCGCCGCGCGGTGCTCGTGATCGCGATCGCGGCAAGCGCGGCGCTCGCTGCGCGCGTCCGCCTCGAAGGAACCGAGCCGACGCCGCTCGAGGGCCCATTGCAGCACGGATCATGGCTCGGGACGGAACTCACGTTCTTCCTCACGGGCGTGCTCGTCGCAGACCTCTGGACATCGCGCGAGCTCCGCACTGGCGTGCGCACCGCGAGCCTCGCCTGGGATGCGCTCTGGATCCTCGGTTTCGCCGCCGTCGCCTCGTCGTATCGCGCGCTGGAGGAGACTCCGTGGGGAATCGCGCTCCTCGTCGGCGGGCTCTTCGCGATGACGCTGGGCGCGTTCCGATCGCACGTGGTACGCGTGGCGCTCTCGATCCCGCTCGTCAGCATGATCGGCGGCGCCTGCTACACGATCTACCTGTTCCACTTCCTGGTCGTCTCGCTCGTGGGACGGTTCCTGGCGCCATTCACGACCACGGGATTCGAGCGGAATGTCCTTCTGATCGCGCTGCCGTTCGCCATCGCGGTCACGCTGGGCTGCCTCTGCCTCTTCCCATTCGTCGAGCGTCCGTTCATGTACGGGCACTGGCCGTCGGTCGTCGCACAGGCTGCCCGAAGCCGCTCGCTGCGGCCGTTGCGCGCCCTCTTTGCCTAGGGGCGCCTGCGAATCGGACCACCCGGTGATTCCGATACAGCCGCTACAGCCCGCATAAACGGACTTCCGAGGCCCCGCTCCGCGGCGGGAACGCGGGTCGAGTTGCTTCCCGTGCAATCGGAGCGATCTTTGGTGGTGTCCGGACCGTACAGACTGATCAAGAGGTGAATCATGCCGTTCTGCCGCATCAGCGCCATCGCTGCCTGCGCGACCATCGTCGCGCTCGCGCCACTCGCACACGCCGACGTGCGCATCGACGACTTCTCGTCGCCAGCCCGCGACACCACGCTGTGGAATGAGATCGAGAGCTACCGCGATACCGTCGCGCTGCGCGACAAGGTCGGGATCTCTCAGGACGGCGGGATGGTGCGCATCAACGGCCTCGGCGGGAAGGGCGGTGGCGCCGCCTACACCTCGACGTACCGGATCGACTGGAACGACGGCTTCCGCGCGCGCTTCCGCGTCGAGGCGGATTCATTCACCTCGACGCTGCCCACGCAATCCGCGGTCGTCGGCGTATCCTTCGGCTTCGATCCGACCTTCAGCGTCACGCGCGGCCATCGCAACGCCATCGTCGTCGAGATCGAGTCGACGCCGCTCGGACGCACGGTTCAGATCGCATTCCGCAAGGGCGCGCTGACCCTCGCCGCATCGCCGAAGGTCCCGCTCGCAGCGGGCTGGCACGACTTCGAGTTCGAGTTCACCACCGACGGCCCCGACAACACGGCCTCGATGAGCCTGTACGCCCACGGCGACATGACGCCGCTCGCGTCGGTGCCTGTGTTCCCGGGACCGACCGGCTTCGATGCGAAGCCCGTCACGGCCGCGATCTACGGCCTCGCCCGCGGCACGCCGCGCTTCGCCGCCAGCTTCGATGACTTCCAGTTCGAGGGCGACATCTCCGATGACGCCGACGACGCGAGCTGGGACGACCTCGACAGCCACTCCGATGGCCCTGCGAACGAGCATCTCGAGAGCGTCGATGCCTTCCAGCTCCGCTCCGCCTTCTACACCGCCGTGTACGAGTCGGTGTGGGCCGCCGAAACCATCATCTTCGCAGAGGTCTGCGACGGTTCGATCGCCTTCGTCTTCCGCGAGTCGGCTTCGACCGTGCGCGTGGTGAAGGCAAGCGTTGTCGACCAGTCGCTGGTCGAGAGCTTCACGCGCCCCGCGCGCCCCGATGAGCGCCTCGCGCTCGCGTCGGTCTGGAACGGCGCGTCGGTCAGCGGCGCGGATGCCGTCGACTACCTCCTTCACGTCGAGGAAGGCACGAGCTTCGTGAAGGGCATGCTCAACCTGAAGGCCGTGCCTGCGCGCTGGGACGTGCGCATGGTGCTGCCGACGCGCGCGACCGCGGACTTCGCCGTGCCCGCCGACGGCAACACCGGCGGCGATGGCGTGACCAGCCTCGCGCCGATGCTCTTCAGCGGCGGCATCATCAGTGCATACGACGCGTATCCAGCGGGCCAAGGCCGCATCATCGCAGTGTCGATGGTGGCGGGCGCGCTCGAGGCCGTGTTCGTGAACCCCGCGGCTTCGAACTCGGTGCGCGTGGTGCGCATCAATCCGCGCACGGGCGCCTCGCTCGGCGGAATCACGCGCGCTGCGACCGCGAGCGAGAGCTGGGCCCTTCCGCATGCACCGCAGTATGGGATCGCTGAATCCGCCTGGGCGGTATCGATGGATCACGGCGGCGCGCCGCTCATGAGCTGGCGCATCATCGAGCGGATCGACGGCTCCGTCGGATTGCACACGCGCTTGCGGCTCGACTCGGGCGAGATCATCGACGACTTCCGCTGATCCGCGGCGGCGACGACTTGAGAGAAACATCACGCGCGCACCCTCGCTTCGGGGGTGCGCGCTGTTCTTGCCGCGCTGCATGCGGTGGATGCCGAGCGCCATAACTCGTTTTTTCCCGAGCAGCGCGAGTGGCTGAGAGGGTGGTCGCGGATTGCGCTTCTCCCGACGGGTGATGTGCCTCCGAAGTTCCCCGCGCAGCGCATGGTCGCGCCGCGCGCACGCGCCGCACGCGCAAGGACGCTCCGATGCTCACGCACGTCGCCTCGTTGGCCGCCGCCCTCGCGATCTCGATCGCCACCGCGCAGCCTCATCCGCCGCAGCTCAGCGAAGTCCGCCTCGATAGCCTCGAGCCGAACAAGGACGTCGAGTTCATCGAGCTTGTGGGCGTGGCGGGTACGTCGCTCGATGGATACGCGCTCGTCGTGATCGGAGACGGCGACGATGAGATCGGTCCACTTGCGCTCGACAGCGGAGTGATCGAGGCCGTCGTCTCGCTCGATGGCTACGAGATCCAGCCCGATCGCAGCCTGCTGGTGCACGCTTCGGGACTGCTGTGGATGACGCCTGACGTGGTCGCCGACCTGCGGCTCGAGGATGTCGACAACATCACCGTGCTGCTCGTCGAGGGTGCGAAGTGCTGGCAGGGGCAGGATCTCGATGTCGATGACGACGGCACGCTCGATGCCTCGCCATGGTCGGTGGTCGTCGACTCAGTCGCGATCGCGTGCGGCGAGCCAGGGGTGGTCAGCGAGTGGACCTACGCGCCGACGTTTGGTCCGAGCGATGGATTTCCCGTCTTTCAGGTGGCGCGCTGCGCCGACACCAGCGTGTGGCGCGCGGGCGGCGTGCATCTCGAGCTCGGCGTGACTGATTCGCCGGGCGAGCCGAATCCGCCGTGCGAGGGCTCGCTCTGCGTCGGCGACTTCGATGCCGATGCGGTCGTCGGTCCGCAGGATCTGGCGTATCTCCTGTCGAAGTGGGATGCGGTGGGTACGGCGGCGGATCTCAACGCCGATGGATTCGTTGGCTCGGCGGATATCGCGGTGCTGCTTTCGCACTGGGGCGCATGCGAGTTGTGAGGCGAGGTTGAGCGGCCGCGGCCGCGGCGGGGCGCTCTGGTGCTCGCGTGCTGGACGGGTCGACTTGCCGGCTTTCAGGTTGATCCCTGAAGCAACCCGTTCCGCAGACTTCGTCTGCGGGCACTCATTGCCTGTGGACTTCGTTCGATGGAGTCGTCTCTCGCCTGCGGACTTCGTTCGACGGAGTTGTCTCCGACATCGAGACTCCGCTTGATGGTGTGGTCCTCATTTGGAGTCCGCTTGCAGTGAGTGCCCGCAGATGAAGGCAACGCCGGAATCTGCGGAACCACGTGCGTGGGAGTCGACTCACCGTCTTTCAGATCGACTCCTGAAGCAACCCGTTCCGCAGACTTCGTCTGCGGGCACTCGTTGCCTCTGGACTTCATTGGATGGAGTCGTCTCTTGCCTTTTGGCGTCGTTTCGTGGAGTTGTCCTCGGCATTGAGACTCGGTTTGATGGAGTGGTCCCCCGTCCGGAGTCCGCTTGCAGTGAGTGCCCGCAGATGGAGGCAACGCCGGAATCTGCGGAACTACTTGCGTAAGGAGTCGACTCCCCCCGACAAAAAGTCAGGCAGCGCACCGACGCGACGGCACGCTGCCCGCTCTGGTCACGACGAATGAGGAGACCCCGTCTGAGAGGGTCCGAGCAACTTAGCCCCAGTTGCCGAGCAGGATCGCGAGATCCCGCATCGTCACCCATCCGTCCTGATCGAGATCGTTCGGTGGATAGTGGCTGTCGAGCGTGGAGACCAGCTCGACGAGGTCGTCGCTGCCGACGTGTCCATCGCGGTCCAGATCGCCAATCCGACGCGGCTGCGGTACAGCGGCGACACCGAGCGCGAGCTGCGCCGGCACCGTCGCGTCGATCGAGAACTCGAGCTGCTGGTTGAGCGCGGTGAGGATGCTCGCGGACCAGCGCGTGCGGACCGTGCCGTTGTTGTCCTGCACCTGGAGATCGATCGCGGAGATGCGGCAGCCCGGGAATGACGACTCGATTCGCGCGAGGAACTGCGGCGCCGTCACCACGATCTGCGGCAGCCGCGCGCGGATCGCCTGCACGTTCTCGAACAGGGTTCCAACGGGCGGAAAATCGACCACTTGCGTGACCTTGCCCAGCCTGTCGACCTGCAGCACCTGCCCGAACAGCGGATCAAGGAACATGAAGCCCATCGCGATGCCGTCCGGCGTCTCCGCCGTCTCGCAGGAGAAGAGCCTCCACTGCGCGCCACCGTATGCGGCTGCGATCGCCATCGCTTCATCCACGGCGGCTTCGTACGCAGCGGTCGACAGCGCATTTCCCGGCGTCGCATCCTCGGTATGCGGCACGACCTGGCCGCTGATCGCATCGACCTCGAGCCGAAGTCCGTCGTCGTAGCGCAGGTCGTAGGTGAGCATGAAGAGATCGGAGCTCAGGTCGCAGCGCGTGATCGTCGGCGCAGAATCGCCTGCAGAAACGCTGGCGAGCGCGACGGCCTGTGCGAAATCGACCTCACAGAAGGCGAGCCGCTCGAGGATCGCGCGCAGCGAGGGCTCCTCGTCGGGCAGCACCGGATCGTTCTCGATGCCGTCGATGGCGCCGGTCTCGGCATCGATATCCATGCCGAACAGCACGGTGAGCTGCTGGTTCACGCAGGTCGCCTGGTAGCGGCGGTCGGCGCCCGATCCCCGGACGCGCAGGTTCACCAGCGGCCGATTGGGGTTCGATGCCCGTGCGATCGCCGCGGCTTGCGCGAATCCGATGTCGGCACGTGCGTGCGTACACGGGAGACTGAGCAGTGCGATGACGAGTGGATAGAGAAGCGGCAGACGATGTGCCATCTCACGGGTACCGGTTGCCTCTGGGGAAGGCTCGCGCGGCCGGACGAAGGTCGCGTCAGAATCAACTCTGCAGCGGAATCGGCTGTTGTCGAGGAATTCCCGATGGATTTGCAATGGGGAGACGCCTCTCTGTCTCCGCAGTCGGAGCGCGGGACTCGGCAAGGACGTCTGCTAGCCCCGCAAAATGACCAGTGCAGGCGCGATCCGGTCGGCGCGCCTGCACTGGTGGGTTGAAAGACCGTGTTGAGTCGAAGTCCGTCGCCGTCAGGGGATCGTGATCTGCACCCAGCCCGTCCACGCGGACGCGTCGGCTCCATTCACGGCGCGCACGGAGTAGCGGTAGAGGCCGGCAGAAAGCCCAGCGTTGGTGAATGTCTGCACGTTGGCGCCCACGCTTCCGACGGTGGTCGTGTTCGTCCAGACGTTGTTGATGCGCTGCTCGCGCCGGACCTCGAAGCCCGTCTCGTTGTTCGATCGGTCGCGCCAGCTTGTAACCGCGCTGCTGCCGCTCCGCGCGACGCGGAACGCAGTCGGGATCGCGGGCACGATGGGCACCGTCAGCGTGATGCTCACCGTCGACGTGCCAGCAAGTCCCGCCGTGTCGGTCGCCCGCGCCGTGATCACGTGCGTGCCGGCGATCAGGCTCGCCAGCGTGAAGCTTCCACCAACGCCGATCTGTCCCTGCAGGCTTGACGTCCACGTCATCGCGGCCGTGCGCGAACCGTCCTCGAGATCGAGCGCTGAGCCGGTGAAGGTGATGGACGCGCCGGTCAGGAACGAGGCGCCTGACGTTGGCGAGATGATCGTCACCGTCGGCGCGTTGTTCGGTGGTGGCGGCGGCGGAGCATTCAGCGCCGCAGCGGCATTGAGCACGCCGCCCGAGACGCACAGTCCGGTCAGGCTCGCGATCGGACGCACGCTGCCGAGGATGCGCGCCTTGACCTGCGTGTAGCTCATGCTCGGATTCTGCATGAAGACGAGCGCAGCGACGCCAGCGACGTGCGGGGCGGCCATCGACGTGCCGTTCAGGTACGCGTAGCTCGTGCCGTACGTCGAGAGGACGTTCACGCCCGGCGCGCCGAGATCGACCGACGCAGGCCCGTAGTTCGAGAAGGTTGCGCGCGCGTCGTTGTTGTCGGTCGCGGCCACCGAGATGATGTTGTCGAGGTTGTACGCGGCGGGGTACGAGGGCAGCGAATCGCTGTTTGCCGCGTTGTTTCCAGCCGAAGCGACGAAGAGGTGGTCGAACGAGCGCGCCGCCGCGATGGCATCGAAGAGCGGCTGCGACGAGGCGCTTCCGCCCCACGAGTTGTTGGAGACCTTGACCTGCTTCTGCACCGCGTACTGGATGGCGAGGATCGCGTCCGACGTGAATCCGCCCGTCGGTCCGAGGAAGCGCAGCGGCATGATCTTGCAGTTCCACGCCACGCCCGCCACGCCGATTCCGTTGTTGCCGACGGCGCCGACCGTGCCCGCCGTGTGCGTGCCGTGGCCGCCATCGCTCGGGTTGTTGTCGATCGAGAAGAAGTCGTAGCCCGAGACGTCATCGATGTAGCCGTTGGCGTCGTCATCGATGCCGTTGCCAGCGATCTCGCCGGGGTTCGTCCAGATGTTTGCGGCGAGGTCGGGGTGGCTCAGCAGCGTGCCCGAGTCGATGATCGCGACGACGAAGCCGGGGTTGCCCACGAGCACGTCCCACGCGCCCGTCGCGCGCGCGTCGGCGCCGGCGATGCCGGGATCGGCGTTGACGGTCTGCCCCGTGTTCTGCATGCCCCAAAGGAGGCCGAAGCTTGGATCGTTGGGGACGGCGTCGGCGCGCACGACGAAGTCGGGCTCGACGTACTCGACGCCCTTCAGCGCCGCGATGCGGTCGATGGCATCCTTCACCGAGCAGGTGATCTCAAGGTGCACGAGCCCGGGGACGAGCGCGTAGGTGTGGAGCGCACTTCCGCCCACGGCGGCAGCCACGGCGTCGCGGTCCGCGGCGGTCGCGTCGACGCCGAACTTCACGAACACCGAGTACGGGTCATAGTGGAGAGTCGGATCCGCGAGCAGGACCTGCTTCGACAATGGAAGCGGATCGATGGCCTGGGCCTGCGCGAACGGCGCGAAGGCCAGGAGCCCGGCGGAACTGAGTATGGCGCAAGCTGGTTGCAGATGCGCACGGGACAACATCGTGCTCTCCTTGCGAGCGGGTGCTTCGGGCAACGGCTTCGGGACGACTCCGTCCGCCGAACGGCACTGCTCACAGCAGAAAGAGCCTTCTGCGAGGACGCAGATACTGAATTCAGGGGTTTCGAGACCGAATCAATTATTGGACGAGCCTGACGGCCCCAGCGTCGCGATCTCGCCCTCCACCGCCACGTCGAGCCCGATCTTGTCGATCTCGCCGCGCGCAGCGCTCGACGGATCGAGCGCAGGATTGGTGTGGTTCAGGTGGATGAAGCGGATCTTCGCCCGCTCGGCAGGCGGCAGGATGATGAACCGCTTGAGGCTGTCGCGGATGAAGGGGTGAGGGAAGCCGCTCATGTCGCGCCCGGGGATCTCGCCGTTCGCGAAGAACGTCCCGTCGATGTAGGCGACGTCCACCGACTCGATGAGCCCTTCGATGCGCGGGCCGATGTCGTCGAGCTCGCGCCACGAATCGACATCGGGCAGCCAGAGCACCGCGCGCCCGGGCCCGTCGATGCGGAAGCACACCGTCTCGCTGTATTCCTGCCGATGCGGCACCAGCACGGGCGTCACGCTGATGTCGGGCGCCAGCCGCACGCTCTCGCCGGCGACCAGCGGCTGCAGCTCGATGTTCTTCAGGTTGACGAGCTGGTTCCACGGCGCGTTGTCTTCGAGGAAGCCAGCCATGCGTGGCATCGCCCACACGGGAATCGACTTCGCGCCCATCGACTCCTTGCCCAGGAACATGAGCCCCGTGTAATGCCCCATGTGCGCGTGGGTGAGGAAGATGCCATCGAGCGGCGGGCGCTTCGCGTCGCCCGCGGGTGCTGGCGCGGCGCGATGCAGATCGAGCAATTGCCTGCGGAAATCAGGGGTTGCGTCGATCATCCAGCGCTTGCCGCTGCGCGGATCGACGATGCCGAGCGACACCACCTTGCGCTGCAGCCGCGGGTCGTCCCAGCGGGGATCGCTGAACGAACCCGCTTGCGGCACGCCGCCGTCCTGCGCGATGCCGAGCACGATGGTGAACGGCGCCGCATCGGCAGGGGGCTTCAGGCTCGGGCGCGAGGCACAGGCCGCGAGCGGGCAGAGGAGGATCGCAATCAGGGCGGCAACGCGCATGGGGCGAGGATAGCGCGTGCGGGGGAACTGTCCTGAAAGGTCGAGCTCCCGCTACCGCTCGTGGTTTCCCGCTATCGCTCGTGATATCCCGCTATCGCTCGTGATATCCCGCTATCGCTCGTGTTTTCCCGCTAGCGCTCGTGCACCCTCGTCGGCGAGAACGAGCATCCCGGTCCAAGTGCAGAGCTCCCACACCAGCGGCATTTGGCGCCCTGTCCGTGACGGTGACTCCGGTTCGGCGAGAATGAGCAGCCGGGACCGTACGCCGTGCTGCCGCAGTATTCGCACCGTCCGGGGTCGCACGTGTGCTCATGCTTGCGATGCGGGCTGTGAGAGCAGCCTGGTCCGAACGCGGTCGAATTGCAGTAGCGGCAGCGGGTGGACATGGTGGATTCCCGTCGATCTCTTGCTGGTGCGCGCGCGTGATTCGCGGCGAGCCGGCACGCCGCCTCATCGGCGATCCGCTGCGCACCGCTCAAGTCCGCGCGCCGGCGTTGCCCCTGCTCGGCGGCACGCATTCGTCAAGAACCGCCTGCGGACGTGCGCGCAATAGCGTCGTTGCGGATACGCGGGGCGGTTGGCAGTGCGTCCCAGGGACGAGTTCTCGGAAGGCTGTCACGGCCGGAGGTGAGATACCGCAGGACCGCTCCCGCACCAGGAGCCGCGATTTCGGGACCAGTTGGCAAGATCGCTTCCATCTTCAGGAACGGACAGTACTTTGGAGCCTGAGAAGTATGTCTGCCGAGGTCGCCGCGCACCCGTTCCCGCGCTGCGCCTCAGCTTGTATTCGTCGCCGTTCAAGAGGAGTTCAAGCCTTCGCGTGAGCTGGTTTGGTCGTTGGCGAGTCGCGCGCAGAGTGCGCGTGGCTCGCGCGTCGATCCCGTCACGCCATTGCGCGGCACAGCGCTGCCGCTCCGAACTCATCGCTGATTGAGTGTCCCAAGAGGTATGCCATGAAGATCACGAATTCGCTCGTCGCCCTCGCTGCCGCCATGCTCGCCCCCGTCGCTGCGGCGGATGTGACGATTACGTTGTCGAGCCGGACGATCACCGGAGGAAGTTCCGTCGTGGTTCCGTCGCTGTCAGGTACTCTGACGGGGGCGAGCATCAACCTGACGGCCGTGAGCGGTGATCCGTACTCTTCCGACCTGACCGTGGTCGTCACGCCTGGTTCGTCCGCACCGGTTGGTGGAACTCCGAAGATTGGACTCGCTCAGATCGGCGGCTGGTGGGGCGACTTTGTCCTCAACTCGAACGCGAACACCAGGCTCTACTGGGGTGACCGAGGCACATCTGAAACCGCCGTGCCTCTGGTTCGCGGCCCAGTCAACTTCACCTCTTCGTTCAACCTCACCACGAACTCTGCGTATCGCGTTTGGATTACGAACGGATATACCAACGGCTCTGGAACATTCACCGCCACGGTCACCCTCCACGGCGTGAGCGGACCGTCGTACTACGCGGATAACGATCATGACGGCTTCGGCGCGGGCGCGGCCACCGTGCTCTCGAGTGCGTCGAGCAGCGGCACGTCCGCCATCACGTACAGCGGCACACCGTCCGGCTATGTGACCAACAACTCCGACTGCGACGACACGAATGCGTCGATCGGGGTCGCGACGACGACCTACTACCGCGATCAGGACGGCGACGGGTATGGCACGCCGAACACCTCGCAGTTGGCTTGCACGCAGCCGTCTGGTTATGTCACGGACAACACCGACTGCAACGACGGCAACGCAGCGATCAAACCGGGTGCAATCGAGGTTTGCGACGCAGGCAACGTCGACGAGAACTGCAACGGTGTCGCCGACAACAACGACAGCGGAGCCGACGCCAGCGGGAAGACGACCTTCTACCGCGACCAGGACAACGACACCTACTCGATCAACACGACGGCGGATTTCTGCGACCTGCCGTCTGGCTACAAGGCGACGCTCTCGAGCCCGGTCGACTGCAACGACACAAGTGCGTCTGTCTACCCCGGTGCGCCCGAGACCTGCGCGAATGACGGCACCGACAACGACTGCGACGGCGAGGCGAACGCGGATAGCGAGGCCTCGAACAGCGTGGCGTACTACGTCGACAGCGACAGCGACAACTACGGCGCTGGCTCGGCGACCATGTCGTGCACGGCGATCGCCGGCAGCGTGACCAACAACACCGACTGCAACGACGGAAATGCGGCGATCAACCCCGGTGCAAGCGAGGTTTGCGACGCAGGCAACGTCGACGAGAACTGCAACGGCCTCGCTGACAACAACGACTCTGGCGCCTTGAGCGCGGGGAAGACGCTCTTCTACCGTGACCAGGACAACGACACGCACTCCATCAACACGACGGCGCAGTTCTGCGACCTGCCGTCTGGCTACCGGGCGACGCTCTCGAGCCCGGTCGACTGCAACGACACCAACGCCGCGATCTACCCCGGCGCCGTCGAAAACTGCGCGAACCTCGGCGTGAACAACGACTGCGACGGCGCGAATGATGCCGCTGAAGCGGTCGACAGCGTGGCGTACTACGTCGATGGCGACAGCGACAACTATGGCGCCGGTGCTGCGACGATGTCGTGCACGGCGATCGCCGGTAGCGTCACGAACAACACCGACTGCGATGACTCGCGCAACGATGTCTCGCCCGCCGGTACCGAGGTCTGCGATGGAGCCAACGCGAACGAGGACTGCGACGCGGGCGCTGATGACGCGGACCCGCAGGGCAACGCCACCGGCAAGTCGACGTTCTACCGCGACGAGGACAACGACGGTCACTCGATCAACACCACCGCGCAATTCTGCGACCTGCAGTCGGGGTATAAGGCGACTCTCTCGAATCCAGTCGACTGCGTGGACAACAACGCCGCCATTTACCCCGGCGCCGTCGAGAACTGCGCGAACGACGGGACCGACAACGACTGCGACGGCGAAGCGAACGCGGACAGCGAGGCCGTCGACAGCGTGAACTACTACACCGACGCGGATTCGGACACCTTCGGCGCAACGACGGCGACGGGCCAGCTGAGCTGCACGGCGGTCTCCGGCAAGGTGACGAACAACACCGACTGCAACGACGGCGACAGTGCGATCAAGCCGACCGCGACCGAGGTCTGCGACCCGGGCAACGTCGACGAGAACTGCAACGGCGTCGCCGACAACAACGACAGCGGCGCAGCCGCTGGCGGCAAGACGACCTTCTATGTCGACGCCGACGGCGACACGCACACGACGAGCGCGACGGGGTCGTTCTGCGACCTGCCGAGCGGCTACCGCGCCGCGCTCTCGAACCCGGTCGACTGCAACGACGGGAACGCGGCGATCTACCCCGGCGCCGTGGAGAACTGCGCGAACGACGGCGTGGACAACGACTGCGACGGCGAAGCGAACGCCGACAGCGAGGCCGTCGACAGCGTGAACTACTACACCGACGCGGATTCGGACACCTTCGGCGCGACGACTGCGACGGGCCAGCTGAGCTGCACGGCGGTCTCCGGCAAGGTGACGAACAACACCGACTGCGACGACACCCGCGCTGGCGTGAACCCGGCGGCGCAGGAAGTCTGCGACGCGTCGGACCGCGACGAGGACTGCGATAGCCTCGCCGACAACAACGACCCGAGCGCATCGAGCGCGACGAAGACGACCTTCTACGTCGACGCCGACGGCGACACGCACACGACGAGCGCGACGGGGTCATTCTGTGACCTGCCGAGCGGTTACCGCGTTGCGCTCTCGTCGCCGGTCGACTGCGACGACGCTGCGCCGGCGGTGTATCCAGGCGCCGTGGAGAACTGCGCGAACGACGGGACCGACAACGACTGCGACGGCGAGGCGAACGCCGACAGCGAGGCCGTCGACAGCGTGAACTACTACACCGACGCGGACTCGGACAACTTCGGCGCGACCACGGCGGTCGCCCAAAAGAGCTGCACGGCGGTCACGGGCAAGGTGACGAACAACACCGACTGCAATGACGGCGACAGCGCGATCAAGCCGACCGCGACCGAGATCTGCGATTCGGGCAACGTCGACGAGAACTGCAACGGCGTCGCCGACAACGCGGACAGCGGCGCAGCCGACGCTGGCAAGACCAACTTCTACCGCGACCAGGACAACGACGGGCGCACGACCAACACGGCGAGCCGCTTCTGCGACTTGCCGGCTGGATACGAGGCGGCTCCCGAGGGCGACTGCGCTGACAACAACGCCGCGATCTACCCAGGTGCCATCGAGAACTGCGCCAACCTCGGCGTGGACAACGACTGCGACACCGTGAACGACGCAGCCGAGGCGGTCGACAGCGTCGCCTACTACGTGGACGGCGACAGCGACGGCTTCGGCGCGGGAAGCGCGACGATGTCGTGCGCCCCGATCGGCGGAAGCGTGACCAACAGCTCCGACTGCGACGACACGCGGCTCCTGTACGCCGACAGCGACTCGGACGGCTACGGCTTTGGCCCGGCGATCGCCTGCGGCGTCGCCAACAACACCGACGGCTGCCCGACCGACGGGAACAAGCAGGCGCCCGGCGTCTGCGGCTGCGGCACGGCGGACACCGACGCGAACAACTCAGGCACCGCCGACTGCGCGGATGTCACGCTCGCCATGAATGCGCTCTCGACCCACATCGGGCCGACGGGCACGCTCACCGTGCGCGTCTCGATGGGCGCATCCGCGATCTACTCGATCTCGGGCGCGGGCCTGTCGGTCGCATTCGACGCGACGAAGCTCCAGTTTGTCTCTGCGACCCCGGTCGCGGGCGGGCCGTTCTCGTCGGGCTCGGTGGTGTCCTCGGACAACGTGCTCGGAACGCTCCGCTACACGCTCTCGCTTGGATCGAGCCAGACCGCGACCCAGTCGGCCGCGAACCTCGTCGACCTCGCCTTCTCGCCAGTCCTCGGCGCAGAGGCGTGCGGAACGACGGGTCTCGTCTCCTTCGGCACGGTGGGTGGCTTGGGCACCTCGCTCTCGTACTCGGTCGGCGGCTCGCAGAGCCCCGTGGTCTCGAGCCTCGGCGCGATCTACCTCGACCAGACGGCGCCCGTCATCACGAATGCGTTCGTGAACACCTCGCTCGCCGCGGATGCAGGCACGATCGCCGGAGCGGCCGTGACCGCGCCGAGCGTGACCGCCTTCGACGCCTGCGCGAACGAGTCGCGCCCCGTGAGCCTCTCGATCGCCCTCGCAGGCGGCGGCACGGTCACCTCGTGGCCCGTCCGCTTCCCGGTGGGCGTCTCGACGATCACGTGGAGCTCGACCGACCAGGCCGGCAACACGGCGACCGACGTCCACACGGTGACAGTCGCGAACTACCAGCTGCTCGACCTCTCGGTCGGCTTCGTCGGCGTGATCCAGGGCACCTCGAGCCGCCAGATCCGCGTGACGGCGGGCGGTCAGGTCAGCCTGCACACGGTGAACCTGACGGGCAACTCGGGCAGCGTCACGGGCGTGCAGGTGCCCGTGGCAGCCTCGTACCCGTGCATCGCAGTCAAGTGCCCGACGCACTCTGTGACCGACGCGATGTCGGCATCGGTCGCGGGCGTCCGCTACGCGGCGGTGGCCTCGCTCCCGCAGGGCGACTGCAACGACGACGACATGGTCGAGATCTTCGACTACGCGATCTTCGTGTCGCAGCGCGGCGCGGGCAAGGCGACGAATGCGATCGCGAACTTCAACGGCGACACGGCGGTCGGCAACGCGGACTTCACCTTCATCGCGCTGAACTTCTTCGCCTCGGGCGAGACGTGCACGCCTGGCTTCGACGATCCGACGCCGCGCGAGCGGATCAGCGTGAAGGACCTGCGCCGCGCGGGCTACGGCCATCTCGCTGTCGCCGACCTGAACCGCGACGGCTGGGTCGACCTGCGCGACATGCAGATGTACATGCAGGGCGCGGGCATGCAGGGCACGATCGGTGCCGCGCAGATCGAGAGCCGCACGAACGGCACGCGCTGGTGATCGCGTCAAACCATGACAATTGACCGACAGCCCCCGCAAGGGGGCTGTTTCGTCTGTGCAGGCGGCAGTTCGCGGCGAAACCCGCAAATCCTGTGGGATTCATGTCCCATCTACGGCGCGCGGTGGCAAACTCCCGTACCCACGCCTCTCCGCGCCACCGTCTCGGCGCGTCGCTGGCAGAGGATCGACGCTTCTCTTCGATCGCAACTTGGGCAGCCCGACGGACTGATCTGCGCGGGCGTGTGCTGTCTATCCGTCCCTCGGTGCGAGCCGCGGCGACCCCATGAGAATCACCGCTTCAGGCCTACCACGGTTCGCACCATGAAGAAGTCCCGCCCCATCGGATCGATCGCTACCCCGAGCTCCGCAACGATCGCGACGCTTCGCGATGCGTGGCGAGCCAGCCTGCTTCGCGCTCCATCGTCGCGAGCGTGGTCGTTCGCGGCGGCGATGGTCGCAGCCTGCCTCGGCGGCGGATCGGTCGCGCAGGCCGCGACGGTGCGGATCCTCAACAGCGCATCGACTACGGCGTCGGGCTCGGGCAGCAGTGGCATTCCCAGCCTGACCAGCTTCAACATCCCCAGCGGCAAGAACCGCGTGCTGTTCATCTGGCCCGCGTTCGAGCGCGATCACATCTCCGATGCCGATGTCACCGCCGGGTATGGCGTGAACGGCAACACCGCGGGCACTGGTCTCGGCGACAACTATCCCGAGCCGCGCGTTGGCACACCGCCGGCAACCACCTCCAACAATCAAGTGACCGCCCGCGTGACGGGTGCGGGTGGAACCATCAATCGGCAGAACGCGCTGACCATCGGTGGGACGCCAAGCGGCGATCTACGGTTCCTCAGCATCTCCACCTCGCCCAGCGGGGCGCCCGCTGGAACCGCATTCTTCTCCGTCAGTTCGTTCCACATCGTGCTGTTCGAGAACGATATTGCCACGCTCCTGGGAGGCGCTTCGTCCGGCACGGTTTCCATCACGCTGCCGGACGTCAGCACGCCATCGAACGCGGGCGACGACGCGCTCTTCGTCGCAGCGGTGTTCGAGAACGTCGAGCAGACGCCCACGGGATTCGTGCGCAACGCCACCGCGACCGCGAACGCCAGCGCAGGAACGCCGGGCAACACCTCACTCACGGTGGCCGCGTACGACGCCGGGCAGGCGCCCGACGAAGCCGACGACGGCAAGCTGGTGATCGGCGCGAGCTCGGATGACTCGGGGTTCAACACGCCGGCCGGGCATGTGGCGCTGCAGTCGATGTCCGTCACGAACTCCGCGGGAAACTACGACACCACGAACGGCAATGTGAACAACGAGCCGAACGGCCTGACCGGCGGGGTGTACTTCCGCAACGGCGGAGGCACGCCGTCCTCGCTCTACACCCTGCAGATGGCGGGTGCGGCATCGACGCTTGCCTACGGCGGCGTGAGCGGTTCGTTCCTGCTCGAATCCGACAATGCCGACGTCGGCGACGCGCCCCTCAGCTACGGGAATGCCTCGCACACGATCTCCGGCATCCGCCTGGGCGCGAGCGTCGATGCCGACGGCGGACTGCTCAACAACGGCACGAGCACGGGCGACGATGCCGACAACACCGATGACGAGAACGGCGTCACGATGCCGTCTGGCTGGTACCAGAGCGTGACGGTCACCGTCCCGGTGAGCATCCAGAGTGCTTCCGGCTACCTCAGCGCGTGGGTGGACTGGAACGGCGATGGCGATTTCGGCGACAGCGGCGAGCGCGTCGTGAATGCACAGTCTGTCTCGAGCGGTACGGTCAACCTCTCCATCGCCATTCCGGCCGACGCAACCGTCGGCGCCACCTTCGCGCGCTTCCGCGTGAGTACCAACAATACCGGGCTCGACAACAGCAACACACCCACCGGCACCGTGCAGTCGGGCGAGGTCGAGGACTACGAGCTGACCATCCTCGAGGACGGCTGCCCGAGCGATCCGAACAAGGTCGCTGCGGGCCTGTGCGGCTGCGGCGTGAGCGACAGCAACTATCTGAGCTACTACGTCGACGGCGACAACGATGGCTACGGCACCGGAAGCGCGACGACGTCCTGCACGGCGATCAGCGGCAGCGCCACCAGCAGCGGCGACTGCGATGACAGCGCCGCCGGCGTCAACCCCGGCGCCACCGAGGTGTGTGATGCCTCCAATGTGGACGAGGACTGCGACAGCCTCGCTGACAACGCCGACAGCTCGGCCGTGGACGCGGGCAAGACCAATTTCTACACCGATGCTGACAACGACAACTACGGCGTTGGCTCGGCCCAGCGCTTCTGCGACGAGCCCGCGCTCTTTGCGGCCGTGGCGGGCGACTGCAACGACGGGAACGCCGCGATCCATCCGACCGCCGTCGAGAACTGCGCGAACATCGCGGTCGACAACGACTGCGACGGCGTGACCACGGCTGCGGAGGCCATCGACTCGACGACCTACTACGTCGATGCCGACAGCGACGGCCACTCGATCAGCACGACTGCTCAGTTCTGCGCATCGACTGCGCCGACTGGGTACCTCGCGACCCTCTCCTCGCCGGTCGACTGCGATGACACCCGGGCCGGCGTGAATCCGGCGGCGACTGAAGTCTGCGATGCGGCCAACCGCGACGAGGACTGCGATGGCGTGGCTGACAACGATGACAGCTCCGCCACGGGCAAGACGAACTGGTACGCCGACGCCGACGGCGACGGCTTCGGCGCAGGCAGCGCGACGAGCGCGTGCGACGCGACGGGCAACCAGGTCGCGACCAACACCGACTGCAACGATGTGACCGCCGATGGCGGCCTGTCGGTGTACCCCGGCGCCGTCGAGAACTGCGCGAACATCGCCGTCGACAACGACTGCGACGGCGTGACCACGGCTGCGGAGGCCATTGACTCGACGACCTACTACGTCGATGCCGACAGCGACGGCCACTCGATCAGCACGACGGCGCAGTTCTGCGCATCGACTGCGCCGACTGGGTACCTCGCGAACCTCTCCTCACCGGTCGACTGCGACGACACGCGGGCCGGCGTGAATCCGGCGGCGACTGAAGTCTGCGACGCGGCCAACCGCGACGAGGACTGCGACACGCTCGCCGACAACGCCGACAGCTCGGCCGCGGACGCGGGCAAGACCGACTTCTACACCGACTCCGACAACGACAACTACGGCGTTGGCTCGGCCCAGCGCTTCTGCGACGAGCCCGCGCTCTTTGCGGCCGTGGCGGGCGACTGCAACGACGGGAACGCCGCGATCCATCCGACCGCCGTCGAGAACTGCG
>JBEGLX010000067.1:0-20984 GCA_041183345.1 Planctomycetota bacterium | reverse complement strand
GCGGTGGCCTGATCGGCGACCCCGGCGAAGACCCCGAGCGCCCGAGCGAGGAAGAGAAGGCCGAGCAACTCCAGGACATCATCAAGGAGCAGTGCGAGCCCGAGGCGTGGGATGTCGAGGGCTGGGCGACGATGCGCTACTACCAGGGCGTGTTGATCATCCGCGCGCCTGACTTCGTGCACCGCCAGATCGACGGGTATCCGTTCATGCCGGTGCGCCCGCGCGCGTCGGCTGATGTCGGCATGCGCCGGTATGTGACCTTCACGGGCGAGTTCTCCGTGGTCACGAATGTCGGCTTCGACAGCGTTCCGGTCACGGGCGCCGCCGGCGGAAACACGACGACGGGAACCCCGATCGCCAAGCCTGATGCGGACGCTCCGAAGTCGTCCGACAAGCCGAAGAACTGACCCGTTCAACGCAGGAACAGGAGGCGCTCATGCGTTTCTTCCGAACCCTCCGTGCCGCAGAGTGGCACGGCCAGCTGTTGGCGTGCGCGATCGGATCGGCGCTGTGCTGCGCCGACTGCTGATCGCACAAAGCATCCCCCTTCCCGCCCGCAACCCTGCATCAGCGACGCCCGCGCCGAATGGTCCGCCGCTGGCTCCTCCCGCGAAGAACGGGCCCAAGCCTGCGGCGCCGGTCGAGGAGGCGCCCGCAGTCCTGGACGTCACGGCGCATTTCGTGGAGACGCGCCCCGCCGAGGCACCGCCCGCCGCGACCGAGTCCGATCGCGTCGCGGAGCAACTGGGCAGACTGGTCTTCGCGCGCGTCGACATCGAGGCGGAGCGCGCGCCGCTCCGCGATGTGCTGCGCGCCGTTCGCAAGGCGCTCGGGCTCAACCTGGTGGTCTTCGAGCAGCACGTGCAGGGCGGGACGGTCACGGGTGGGGTCGATGGCGATCAGCTCATCGATGTCGCGCTCACCGACACCGATGGCTACGGCGTGCTCGACACGCTCGCCTCGCTCGCCGCCGGCGACTGCACCTGGCAGATCAACCGAGGCGTGGTCGAGTTCGGCCCGAAGTCGCAGCTCGCGCGCGTCGATGCACGGCGCACCGAGGTCGTGGAGGCCGCGGACCTATCGCTGATCCCGCCTGACTACGAAGGACAGCTCGGCAAGCTTGGAGTCCAGAGCTACAACCGGCTCGACACCGACGAAGTCCTCGCCGACCTCATCCGCGCGATCTCGACCCACTGCGAGCCTGCCGCGTTCGAACCCGATCCCGAGCGCAAGCACGATCCGCATCCGTCGGGCAGCCGACAGATCGTGCCGTCGAACCCGCCGCCGGGAGTCACCCGCGTGCGCGTGAATCCTTCGACGAACGCGTGGCGGAACCTCGACCCGCGCATCGGTCCCGTCTACATCCATGGCAAGTGGGCTTCGGTCCAGACCAAGAACACCCAGTTGATGCTCGTCGCGCCCGACTTCGTGATGCGCAAGGTGCTCGGCTATCCGAAGCCGCTGCCACCGCGCGAGAAGGCGCCTCCCGCTGCGCCCACGGCGACCTCACCCGCCGCCGCTCCGCCCGCGAAGCCGAACTGACGCTACTCTTGCGCCGCACGGATGCGCGGCTTTCGCAAGGACACTCCGCTACGCAAGGATCTCGTCGCCTGCACCGGCGACGGGATGACCTATTCGTTGATGGTCGGGACGGGCGAGACCTACTTCGCCGCGTTCGCCATCGCGCTGGGGTCGAGCGACAAGGTCAGCGGACTCATCGCGGCGGTTCCGCCGCTCGTGGGCGCGACCGCGCAACTGTTCGCGCCTGCGCTGGCGGCGCGGGTGAAGAGCCCGTCGCGGTGGATCCGCGGCTGCGCGACGCTGCAGGTCCTGAGCTTCGTGCCCATGATCGTGGGTGCGATCGTCGGCTGGCTGCCGATGTGGGTGCTGTTCGTGGTCGCGGGCGTGTATTGGACGGCGGCGCTCGGCGCGGGCGGCGTGTGGAACACATGGATCGGGCTCTGCTTTCCTTCGGCGATCCGACCGAAGTACTTCGGGATCCGCAGCAGGCTGTGCCAGGCGTGCATCCTGGCGGGCATCGTGATCGCGGGTCTCCTGCTGCAGCCGACGCACGGGACCAAGTGGGAGCTCTGGGGCTTCGCGGCGCTGTTCCTGGTCGCCGCCGCGGCGCGCGCGTGGAGCATTCCCTACCTCAGGCGGCAGCGCGATCCCGCCGAGTGGCCCGAGCACACGCCCGTTCCGCTGTGGCACTTCATCTCGAACTTCTGGCATCGTGCCGACGCGAGGCTGGTGACGCTCCTGCTTGCGATGCAGATCGCGGTGCAGGCGGGCCAGCCGTTCCTGAATCCGTACCTGCTGAAGCAGCTCCAGGTGACGCCCGTGCTCTACCTCGGGCTGATCGCGACGAGCTTCGCTGCCAAGAGCCTGGCGCTGCCTTTGCTCGGGAACTACGCGAAGGAGCGTGGCGCCCGCAGCCTGCTCATGCTCGGCGCGCTCGGCACGACGTTCATGATCCTGCCGTGGATCTGGGTGTCGTGGGTGCCCGGGATGTTCATGATCCAGGCGGTGAGCGGCATCGCCCAGGGCGCGTGGGAACTTGCGACGTTCCTTCTGTTCCTCGAGACCGTGCCGACGGAGGAGCGCACGAGCCTCATGAGCGGCTTCTACTTCCTGAACTCGCTGGCGATGGCTGCGGGCGGATTGATCGGCGCTGCGATCCTGGGCGACACGCCGAACCACGCCGCCTATGCACTCGTGTTCCAGATCTCGACGGGCGTGCGCGTGGCGGCCCTTCTGTTCGTGCCGTTCGTGCATGTGGATGTGCTGCGCGCGATTCCCGTGATCTCGTCGACGCTCGCGCTGCGCGTGAACGCAGGGTCGATCGAGTCGCCGATCCAGGGTTCGATCGAGGGTTCTGTCGAGGGTTTGAAGCGAGACCGCGGCACCGAGGGCGGCACGCGATGACGCGCGTGCCGCGGACGGCGCTCGCTGCGGGTGTGCTCTGTGCGGCGCTCGCCTGCGTGCCGACGGGGTGGTACGCGGAGAGCTTCGCGCATCCCGCGCGTGTCGAGAAGCTGGGCGGCGCGATCCCCGAGGCGACGGTCAACGGCGCGGTTGCATTCCGGGTGGCGCTCGCTGCGGGCGCCCTGCTGATTCCCCTGTGGTCATTCGTGCTTGCCCGCATGTGCGAGGACGCGCGTCCGATGCGCGCGCGTCCGCTCTGGCCGACGAGTCGGCGTGGCTGGCTCGTGCTCGGCGCCATCGCGAGCGCGGGCGCGATCGTCCGCATGATGCTGGCGACGCAGAGCCTCTGGTACGACGAGATCTCGGCGTTCCTCTCGTTCGCGATCGAGGGGCCGGGCGTCGCGTTCGGGTCGTACGTGGTGCCGACGAATCACGTGCCGATGACACTCGCGACCTGGGCGGCGTGGACGCTGTCGGGCGGCTCGCTCAACGAGCTCGTGCTGCGCGCGCCCGCGCTGATCGCGGGAATCGCAGCGATTCCGGTCGGCTACGCGCTGGCGGCGACGGTGCTGCCGCGGCGGATCGCGTGGCTTGGCGCGCTGGCGGTTGCGGCGGCGCCCATCGCCGTGCTCGAGAGCGTCGAGGCGCGCGGATACGCGTTCGTCATCCTCGCTGCACTCGTGGCCGCGCTTGCCTACGCGCGGGCGATGCGCACGCGCGCGATGGCCGACTACGTCCTGTTCGCCTGCGCCTGCGCGTTCGGCGCGTGGTCGCATCCGGTCGCGATCCTCGTGCCGATCGCGGCGGGCCTGATCGGACTGGTGCGCGATCGGCGGCTCGCGGTGGCTGCGCTGCTTTCGGGCACGATCGCCGCGATCCTGCTGGCGCCGCTCTCGGGCGATGTGCTCGCGACGAAGCGCGACTACCTGCAGCGCGTGACCGACCAGCCCACGATCTTCTCGCGCGAAGGGTACGAGGCGCTGCTTGTGTCCACGCTGTCGTGGAGCGGGACGTGGCTCTCGTGGCCGAATCTGCTGCTGACGGCGGCGGTGTCCGTGGGATTGGCTGCGATGACGCGGCGCGCGCGCGTGCGCGCCGTGCTTCTGCCGTTTGCGCTTGCCCTGCTGCTCGCGCCGCTCTGCTCGCTCGCGCTCGGTACTTGGATCTATGCGCGATTCCTGCTCTTCGCGCTGCCGATCGGCATCCTTGCGATCGCGTCGGCGGGCGCGACGACGCGCTGGCGCGTGGGGCTGGTGGCGCTGCTCGTCCTCGCAGGCTCGATGGACGGACTGATCGGCTATCGCGTGAAGCAGCCAATCCGCGACGCCGTCGCCATCGTCGCTGTCCAGCGTGCTGCGGAGGACCGCGTCGCGACGATCGGACTTCCCGACAACGCGGTCGGCTTCTATGCGCAGCAGTTCGGTTTCGACGCGACGCCGACGGGATTCCTCGGCAAGGACTTCGCTGCGGTCGCCGCCCGCGAGTCGCCGCGGTTCGTCGTGGTGCTCTACCCGGACCGCGTCGCCGAGGAAATCCTGCAGTCGCTCGATGTCGGATACGACCGGACCCATGCGATCTCCGGCTGGGCGGACTGGGGCGCGGGCTCGGTCGAGGTCTGGGAGCGCGCGCGCTGATCAGCCGGCGAGCAGCTCGGCGATGTCCCGGTCCGCGAAGGGAAAGCGCATGCGCGCCATGGCGGCGTCGAGGCGCTCCCGCAGCGGGAAATCCTTGTGGTGCCGGGCGAAGAACAGCAGGACGGCGCGACCGACCTCCGCGGGAGTTCGCGTGCCGTCGGGGCTGAAGACGTTGTAATCGGCCCAGGAAAGCCGCAACTCGTGCAGCGTCGAGCCGTCGGCAGAGTCGATCGAGGCGTGCCAAATCCACGCCTGCTCCGCCTCGCGCTCGGCGCCTAGGCGGATGGTGGGTGCACGGCTGTCCGAAGCCCCGTCCGAAGTCCCATCCGAACTCATGGGGTGAGGATACCATCGCGGCTTCGATGGGATTCTTCCTCGAGATCTTCCGCCTCGGCCTGCGCAACCTGCGGCTTCACAAGCTGCGGTCGACGCTCACGAGCCTCGGCATCATCCTCGGCGTGGCCGCTGTGATCGTGGTCGTCGCCGTGGGTGAGGGCAACAAGATCGCCGCGCTGCGCGAGGTCTCCGCGCTCGGCGCGACGAACATCATCGTCCGCTCGTCGAAGCCGCCTGAGGCGGCGAATGCAGGTCAGGCGCGCACATTCTTCGTCGCCTACGGCCTGCTCCGGCAGGACCTCCGGCGGCTGCTTTCCTCGCTGCCCGACGCGTCGGCCATCGTGCCGCTGAAGGCGGTCGGCTCGGATGTCTCCTACGAGAACCAGCGGATCACCAGCCAGGTGTACGGATCGGTGCCCGAGCTGCTCGATGTCGCCCGCCTGCGGCTTGAGCCGCGCAGCCGCTACATCAGCGACGAGGACATCGCCTCGCGCGCGCCCGTGTGCGTGATCGGCAGCGAGATCGCCAAGCAGTTCTTCCGCCTGCGAGACCCGATCGGCGCGACCATCAAGGTCGACAACACGGTGTTCCGCGTGATCGGCGTGCTCGAGCCTGTCGGACTCGCCGGCGGACGCGGTTCGGCGCTGGTCGGACGCGACCTGAACAAGGACATCCACATCCCGATCTCGACGGCCGAGAGCCAATTCGGCGACATGGTCATGCGCCGCCAGTCGGGGTCGTTCAGCGGCGAGCAGATCGAGCTATCGGAGATGTACGTGGTGGCGCCGAACACCGATTCGGTGGTGCCGCTCGCCGAGCGCGTGCGACGTGTCGTCGATGCGGGGCATCCTGGACTGACCGATGTGCAGATCGTGGTGCCGTGGGAGCTCCTCGAGAACGCAAAGCGGCAGATGATGGTCTGGAACGTCATGCTCGTCGTGGTCGCGGCGATCTCGCTGCTCGTCGGCGGCATCGGCATCATGAACATCATGCTCGCGAGCGTGACTGAGCGGACGCGCGAGATCGGCATCCGCCGCGCGCTGGGTGCGACGCGCAAGCACATCGTCCTGCAGTTCCTCGTGGAGACAGGCGCGCTGTCGACGCTGGGCGGCGTGATCGGCATCCTGCTCGGTCTCGGCATCTCGTGGGGCCTGCAGCCGCTCGTGCAGTGGCTGGTGCGGCTGCCCTTCCTCGCTGGCGCATTCGAGGGACGCCTGACGCTCGAGCCGCAGGTGACGCTGTGGTCGATCCTGGTCAGCTTCCTTGTTGCGGCGGGCGTCGGGCTCGTGTTCGGGATCTATCCCGCGATCGTGGCGAGCCGCAAGGATCCGATCGTCGCACTCCGCCACGACTGAAGACGGTGCACGGCACGTGCCGCGCACCGAGTCAGAGGGATTTTTCGCAGCGCTTTCGGCCCGCGAAGAGCAGCCTGACCTCTGGGTCGACCACCAGTTTCGTCGGCTTGAACGACGACTGGACCATCACGGGAACGCTCCCGCCAGCCGCCACGCGCACGACGGTATCCTCGAACTGCTTCGCGTCCTCGCCGACCGCGCGAACCGTCACGTCGACCGTGCCCGTACCGGAGTTGCGAAGCTCAACCGCGGTCGTGAACGCGCCTTCGGCGCCGTCCACCTTCGCGTCGCCAAGCTCGAACTCAGGCAGCGAGGTGCCGTAGATCCACTGATCCACGAAGATGTTGAACGCCACTTCGTCCGGCGCGAACGGGCGCAGACTCTCGACCATGTCCTCGATGAGCGGGAAATCGAGCCCCTCCGGGGTCGCGACGCCGTCCTTCCACTTCGCCACGAACGCCTTCAGCCCAGCGAGCATCTGCTCCTCGCCCATGAGGTCGCGCAGCATCCAGAACACAAGGCCCGCGCGGTTGTAGGTGACGACCTGATCGCCCGGGCGCGAACCATCGGTGCGGTTGATCGAGCGCTCGTTGTCGGCACGGCGCCCCTCGGTGTACGCCTTCTCCCAGCGGCGGCGCAGCGTCTTCGCCTGCTCCTCGCCGAGTTCGTGGTGGACGAGCATGAGCGCGCTGAACTCGGCGAGCCCCTCGCTGATGATGTTGCCGCCGGGGCCCTTGCCGGGCATCACGATGTTCCCCCACCACTGGTGCCCCGACTCGTGCGCCACGATGTAGAACGCGACGTCGATCGCGCCCTCCTCGTCGAGATACCCATCGGCACCCTTGTTCACGGGGCGCGACATGTAGCCGATCCCCTCGGAGAACGAGATGTTTCCAGGGAAACCCTGCGCGTAGCCCGCAAGCCCGGGGAACTGCGTCACGCGGAGGTTCTCCCACGGATACGGACCGAACCACGACGCGTAGCTCTTCCGCGCAGCCGAAAGCGCCTTCACCATCGTCTCGACGTTGTGCGGCGTGCGCGCCGAGTAGAACACCGTCGCGGCCTCGCCCGTCTTCTCCTCGAGCGGTCCACCGACGATGTTGAAGAAGCGCACGGGGTGCTCCGTCTCCCACACGGTGCGCTTGCGCCCATCGGTCACGGTCGATTCCTTCTCGACGCCGACGACGTTCAGCTTCCAGTCCGCGGGCCCTTCGACGGCAAGACGCACCTGCGTCGGCCACGCAGGGCCGAATCCAGGATCGACGCGCGTCTTCCAGTGATCGAGCGGGTACTCGCGGGCATCGCGACTGTTCTCGCCATCGATGCCAACACCTTCCGCGAAGCCCACCACGGGCAGGAAACTCGGGCTGAAGCTCGTCAGCACGACGCCGGAGGGCAGGATGAACTCACTCGTGCCCGAACCCGAGCGCGACCAGCCCTTCGGGAACTCGCCCTTCAGCTTGAAGGTGATCGTGACCGTCTCGTTCCGTGCAAGCGGCTTCGCGGGAGTGATCACGTAGAGCCCGCTGCGATTCTCGATCGAGGGCCGCGGCTGGTTCTTCTTCTCCGGGTCTGTCGCGACGCCGTCGACGGTCCAGTCGCTGGTGGTGAAGTGCGGACCGACCGTGATCGGGACTTCCGCCATCGGACCCAGGTGGGGGTTCCGCAGCACGTAGGTCGCGGAAACCTCGAGCGCGCGCGACTCAGGGAAGAGCTTGACCTCGCCGTCGACCTTGTCGAGCGCAGGTACGGGCACATCCTCCCACGTCTTTGAGTTGCGCTTCCAGTACGCCTTCTGCGCCTCGCGCTGCGGCGCGCCCTCGTATCCGCCGCGCACCGAGAGCCCCGCGTACGTCGCCAGCGCGGCCACGGGCAGTGCGGCGAGGACTGGCACGATCGCCGCGCGCAGGAATGCGGCGGGCTTCATGCGGTCGGCGACCGCGCGCAGGTCGGGCAGTCGCCGCGGCCACAGCGAGAGCGTCGCCACGATGAAGAAAGCTGCGAGCGACAGCACCAGCAACCGGTTGGTGACGATCGCTGGCCACATGAAGCCGAGCCGGTCGAGCTCGCTCCACTGGACGCTGCTCCACATGTGCCACTTGGTCACCCAGTTCATGTACCCGAACTGGGTCGCGAAGCCCGTGCCGATCAGCGCGCCGAGCGCAACGCCATAGACCACGAAGCGGTTCCGCAGCAGCGCGTACAGGAAGCACACGAATGCGCCCCAGACGATCAGCGTCGGCGCCAGGAGCACGCCAAGGATGAGGAAGAGGACAGGGACATCGAACTCGAGGGTTACATCGGTGTCGATGGACTGCTTGCCGAGCACCATGGCGATCGCAAGAGACGCGCAGCCGATGATCACAAGCGCCATCGCGGCGTTGGCGAGCACCTTGCCCGCGAGCACCGCCGCGGTCGGCACCGGCGATGCGCGGAAGATCCCGCTCAGACCGCAGCGCTCCTCGCGGACGAGGCTCTCGACGGTGTAGAACAGGACGAGGAAGCAGAGGAGGAGCGTCAGCGTGTTGAACGCGCCCGCGGCAGCGGCGCCCGTCGTCATCAGGAGCTCGGTGTCGAGCGGACCCTGGCGGAAGCTGGTCGCAGCCCACGACTGGATCAGGATGAGAGGGCCGAACAATCCGACGCCCGGTGAGCGCAGGAGCGCGCGCGTTTCGTAGCGGAGGATGTCGGTGGTCGCGCGCACGAAGCTTGGCGCCACCGTCGTCGCGCTGGGCGGTCCGCCGCGCGCGGCGATCGCCGCATGTTCCGCGAGCGCTGCGTCGGCGTGGAGTCGCCCCGCTTCCGCAAGCAGCGCATTCATCTCGCCCACGCGAAGGTCGTCATGCTCGGTGCGCGAGAGCCGCTTGCCCGTCGCCCAGATCGCGCCGAGGCCGAGAAGGCAGAGCACCGCGCGGCTCGCGAGAAACGCCGCGTCGGGCGCGAGCGTCGCCGTGTTGTAGAAGGCGACGCCGCGGTCCTCGCTCACGAATGTGCGCGCGAACCAGCGGAATCCCGTGGGATCTGCAAGCTGCAGCGCGCGGTTGATCCACTGCGGCAGCCACTCGGGGTTGAAGTTCCAGACGAGGAAGATGCCCGAGACGACGATCACCACGGGTAGCGCGAACACCAGGACCGGCTGGCGCGTGCGCACGCCGAGGTACATCGAGATGCCGCCGACGAAGAGCCCGAGCGGCAGCGCGAAGAGCAGCATCGGGAAGAGGTAGTTCCACAGGCTGAAGGCGCCGCGGATCCGCTCGGCGGGATCGAGCGGGATAAGCTCGTACAGACCGATCTGCAGCAGCATCCAGAGGGTGAGCACCGCAGCGAGGACGGAAAATGCGCCGAAGAAGCGCGAGAACGCGTACTCGACGTGCGTGATCGGCGTCGCGGCGACGAGGCGGTTGATGCGGCGGTCGAAGTCGCCGAGGACAGGCATGCCGCAGGAGACGGCGATGAAGAACGGCAGGATGAGCGCGAAGAGCGCGATGTCGGCGAACGCGAGGTTGAATGCCGAGTTGATCGAGATCTTCGCGCCACCGGTGTCGGCGCTACCGGTGCTCACCTGCACGCCGCCGACGACGAACCCGAGCGACATGAAGCCGAAGACCACGAACATGATGAGGTTCAGCGGGCGCTTCCAGCAGGTCTTGAGATCAAGCAGCGGATAGGCGAGGAAACGCGCGATCACGCGGCACCCCCGGCGAGGGTGGGCGCTGCGCACGACAGCGCAGGCGGCACTTCGTCGGGCGGGCAGCGCATGAGGACGAGGTATGCATCCTCAAGCGTGCCCGTGCTGCGCTCAAAGCCTGCGGGTGCGCTGCGGCCGCCTGCGCAGAAGACACGCACGCGGTTGTTGCGCCCCTCGTTCAGGACGGCGCTGATGACCCGGTGCTCCTTCGCGAACTCGGGGAGATCCGCATCGGCGACGAATCCCTCGAAGACGAGCCCATCGACCGCCCTGCGTGCGGCGGTCGGCGTCGTGTCGGCGACCACCTCGCCCGAGCGGATCACCGCCAGGCGCGGGCAGAGCGTCGAGACGTCGTCGACGATGTGGGTCGAGAGCAGCACCACGCGCCCCGCGCTCATCTCGGCAAGCAGGCGGTAGAAGCGCTGGCGCTCCTCGGGGTCGAGTCCTGCGGTCGGCTCATCGACGATGAGGACGCGCGGATTCCCCGCGATCGCCTGGGCGAGGCCGAGGCGCTGGCGCATGCCGCCCGAGTAGCCGCCGACCTTGCGCTTGGCAGCGGCCGTCAGGTTCACTCGCTCGAGGAGCTCGTCGGCGAGCGCTCCACGACCGCGCGGTCCAGTCACGCCCTTCATCTTCAGGAGGAACTCGAGCATCGCGCGCCCGGTGAGGTCGGGGTAGAAGCCGAAGTCCTGCGGCAGGTAGCCGAGCCGCTCGCGCATGAAGCGCGGGTTCTCGATGATATCGGTGCCGTCGAGCAGCACCTTGCCCGCGGTCGGCTCGATGAGCCCCGCGACGATGTTCATGAAGGTCGACTTGCCAGCGCCGTTCGGACCCAGCAGGCCGAACATGCCCTCGGGAATCTCGAGGTCCACGCCGCGCAGCGCGCAGACGGGGCCGGGGTGGATCTTGACGAGACCGCGGATGGAGAGTGGTGCGTTCTGCATGGATGGAGCCTGTGCTTCACTTCTTTGCGGCACGCACGGTCACGCGCCCGTTGCTGGTGTCGATGACGGCCTTCGCCTTCGCAGCGTCGCCGATGGTCATGGTCTTCGTGCCGGACTTCGTCACGACGTCGCCGCCCGAAAGGTCGATCTTCCCGTTGCTGGTGTCTGCCGTCACGGTGCCCTGCCACGCGCTTCCGAGGTCAAGCAGGACAGAGCCATTCGATGTGTCGATGGCGACGTCGCCCTGCGCATCGGGCGCCAGCGAGATCTCGATCCGGCCGTTCGATGTATCGGCAACGACCGGCGCATGCACGCCCGAGGCGCGGATCGCCCCGTTCGACGAGCGCGCGTCGATCGGCCCAGCGTGGTCCTTGACCTCGATCGACCCGTTCGAAGTCGAGAGCTTGGCGGCGCCGCGGAAGGCGCCGACGTCGATGCTGCCGTTGGTGGTCGAGACCTCGATTCCCTCGAGGCTCGCGGCGCGGATCACGATGCTGGCGGAATCCTGCGAACCCGCGACATCGCCGATGAACAGGACGGTCACCGCGGGATCCCGCGGCGGGAACTCCACGCTGACGCGCACCTTTCCGCCCTCATCCTTCACGGTGGTGAGCGTGGCGGCGGCGACGCGGGCATCGGCCCTCGCCTGGGTGTCGCTCGAGCAGCGGATCACGGCCGAGACCTGCATCGTGGTGGCCGCCGGATCGTAGATCAGCTCGACCCTGCCGTTCTCGCCCGTGACCACGACCGACTTCGCATCGGCGACGGTCTGGCTGACCTCGCGCTTGGCGGAGGCGCTGTTGAGCGAGCATCCCGCGAGCCCGAGGATGGGCAGCGCGCAGAGGAGCAGGTTGCGGAGGGAACGGATCGGATGGATCGTGGCGCGTGGGCTCATGGTGTTCCTTTGGCTGGAGCAGGCGTTGCGGGCGCGCTGCTTGGCAACACAAGCTTGTGGATTTCAACCCCGATCGCGTATCCGGTCGTTGCATCCTCGCCGCGGATGAGTCGGATCTTGTTCACCGCGTTGCCGAAGTCGACGGGCTCCCATGTCTTGCCGCCATCGGTGGTTCCGAAGCCGTGCGGCATGGCGCCGACCCATCCGATGTCGGCATCGAGGAAGGCGATTCCGAACTCTCGAACCTTGTGATCGTCGACCAAGGGCACCTCGGACCACGTCCTGCCGCCGTCGGTCGTCTTGGCGACGAACCGCTGCGAGGCCGTTGGATCTGGGTTGTACGACTGGATCGTGCAGTATCCGATCTCTGGCGTGGGGAAGCTGAGTTTCCACGTGGTCTCGTACGGGCGCGTCGAGCGGTAGACCTGGCTCCACGTCGCGCCGCCGTCCTCGGTCGCGAGGATGACCGCGTTCGCCTGCGCGACGTCGGCGTGGCTCGAGGAGGCGATGAACCCGCGCTTCTCATCCAGGAACTTCACGTCGAAGGCCATCGCGCCCGATTCGGGGATCTTGCCCTGCCTCCAGGTCTTCCCGAGGTCGTCGGACCAGATGTACGCGGTCGGTCCACCGACGCGCCCGACTCCGACGATCCGCGGACGGCGGTCGAGCACACCCGCGTTGATGAAGGACACCTGCACGATGTCAAAGGCGCACAGGCCGACGACCGGCGCACCCTCGATCGACCGGACGGGCGTCCAGGTCGTGCCGCCGTCCTCGGTCCTGTAGACGGGGACTTCGTCGGTCACGCCGGGGAAGTAGCCAGGGCCGATGTTGCCCATGACGCCATGCTTCTCGTCCGTGAAGGCGAGGCAGCGGACGAACGTGCCCTTCTGCTCAAACACCTGCTCCCACGTTGCGCCGCCATCAGTGGTGCGGAAGATCTTTCCCGCGCCGTTGCCATAGAAGCCGAGCTCAGGCGTGACGAAGTAGATGTCGTCCTGCTTGCCCTTGTAGGGTTCGGTGGCGAGCGCAGTCCACGTGTGCAGGTTCTTGAGCGCGTTGTTCCGCGCGGGCGCGATTGCGGTCGTTTCATCCGGCGAGGCTTGCTGCGATGCGGCGCACGCGAGGAGCAGCGCGACGATGGTTTCGGGAATCATGGGATATCAGGGCCCTGCTCTAGCGAAGTCGGGGGAGAAGTCAGCTGGCTCCGCGCGGCTTGCGCGTGGACGGTGTCTTGCCGGCGCGGACGCCACTGCCCTTCGTGACCGAGGGCCGGCGCACGCGGGCACCGCGCTTGCGCGTCACGGGCATGGCGAGGAACGCGGCGAGGTAGAGACGGCCGTCGCGCGCGCCCTTGCGCCGATCCATGAACTGCTTGGCGCGCATGAGGATGTCGCGCAGCGCGACGAAGTCGGCGTGGGAGAGCCACGCGTGCTCGATCTTTCCGACGATGTTGCGCTCATCGCCGATTCCGATCAGCTGGCAGGCTGCGGCGGAATCGCGCGCGGTACGGCTGGCGATCTTCAGGATCGACTGGACGGTCTCGTTATAGGCCTTGTTGGCGGCGCGCGGCGTCGTGTCCTTGAAGCCCACGCGGAAGTCGTCGGCGACCAGGTCATAGACCTGCTCGGTCCTGCGCCCAGATTTGCGGCTGCCGACGGGGACGATGACCTGGGCGGCCTGGAGCTTCTCCATATGCCGGTAGAGCGTGTCGGCGGACCGATCGAGCGCCACGGCGATCTCGGCGATCGAGCACGGCGCGATCATGCGCATGGCCTCGATCATCTCGAGCCTCACTGGCGCGACCAAGACCTTCCAGTGCCGCGGATTGGAGATGATGTGCAACGGGGGGCGTGCCATGGGGCGAGATGGTAGCCCGATGTTTTCTTTTGTCAAAGAAAGACAACCATTTCCGATCCCCTGCCGAAACCGCGCGACTGCAACGATCCTTGCCGGGCTTGAGTAGGACGCTCAGCGCTTCGCGCGCCTCGACGGCGCCCGCTTGGCAGATGCCGCCTTTCGCGTCGCAGCCGCTCCCGCCTGCTTCGCACGCGCGGACCGCTTCGGCCGCTTCGGCGCCGGCGCCTTGACCGCATCGGCTGCGTCGCGCTGCCGCGCGCGGCGCTTGCGCGTCACGGGCATCGCCACGGCCGTGGTCACGTAGAGCCGCCCGTTCCCCGGGGTCTTCCGCGCATCCAGGAAGGACTTGACCGCCATCACGAGCGAGCGGAACTCCGCCAGATCCTCGGGCGTGAGCCAGGCGTGCTCAAGGAACGCCGCCGTCTTGAAGGGGCCCTCCTGCATCACGAGCTCCTTCTCGCGAATCGCGTCGCGCGAAGTCCGCGTGATGATCTTGGCGATGGTGCTCATCGTCCCGTGATAGATCCGGTGGGCCTGCCGTGGCGTCATCCCAGCGAAGCTCGGCGCGATGTCATCCGCGACGAGGTCGTAGACCTGCTCGCTGTGGCGGCCCTTCCGGCGCACTCCCGACTTCACGACCACCCCTGCCGCGACAAGCTTGTTCATGTGGCGGTAGAGCGAGTCGGCGGGCCGGTCGAGGATCTCCGCAACCTGGGCGATCGAGCATGGCGCGACCATCCGCATCGCCTCGATCATCTCGAAGCGCACCGGCGCGAGGATCAGCCCCCAGGCGCGCGGTGAGGAGAGCGTGAGGACGGCTTGGCGGGGCATCTTTGGAGAGGATAAGACGAGTGATAAGACCGAGGGTGAGCCCCATGAGAGCGCCTCACCGTCGGGTGGATACCCGCCCGTGACAACTTCCTTGGCGGGACAACCCGCACGTTCGGACGCATTGGAACGCAGACGGGGGCTCCCGACTTGCCTTCGTTGCTCCCATATTCGACTCTTTGATCGGTCCCGCGCGCGGAGGAGGCTCCGCGCAACGAAAGGCAGGCGCACCATGCGCCGGACACTCCTTGCGACTGCGATCCTGGGTTCGATGGCGTCGGCGATGTTCGTGCTGACTCCCTCGGGGGTCGCCTCTGGGTCCTCGGGCTCGTCTGGCTCGTCTGGCTCGAGCCGCCCCGCGCTCTACACGCTCACGCCCGGCCACGAGGAGGCGCGCGATGCGGTCAACAAGGACGTGCTGCTCGACCGCATCGTGTTCCCAGACGGGACAAGCGTGCACGAGGACCAGTTCATCTACCCCGCGATGGTGACGGAAATGAAGTACGCGGGTCCGATCGATCGATTCCGTCGCCAGAATGGGCAGCACGCCACCGTCGGTGCGCCCGGCATGGCCTACATCGACGACCTCGATGGCGACGGCACGAGCGTCTCGCAGGCGGATCTCGATCTCTTCTGCAACGAGATGGTGACGGTCTGGGGCAACAACAACCTGAACAACCGGATCCTGCTGCAGTCGCAGGCGGGGTACTCGTTCGTCGTCGGTCTGCGCACGCGCGTCTGGGATTCCAACTGGGGAAGCGATAACCGCCCCGAGCTCTTCGTGTTCGAGGACCAGGGCAACAGCGTGATGACCATCCAGGCCCTGAGCGATGCGCTCGAGCCGGTGGGCACGCCCGTCGAGGTGCGCGCGACCGACCTGACCTCGATCTATCCCGAGAAGATCTGGGTCGGCCGATGGAACCAGAACGGCCAGCCGCAGTCAGGGACCTACGAGGCGAAGCTCTGCGCCATCGATCTCTCGCGGCTCGGCGTGACCAGCGGGCGCTTCTTCCGGATCACGACCGACGTCTGGGGCGGCGGCGAAGCGAGCGCCGACCTGAAGATCATCGCGGTGGACACGTCTCCTGGTCCAGCCGCGCAGTCGCTCACCTTCGACTGATCGCGCCCCATCGGAATGCGCAGTGCGAGCGTGAGCGCAACCACGGGCCGCGGCGATACGCTGCGGCCCGTGTCACGTTTTCCGGCCGCCATCTCGCTCACCCCGTTCGACACCCACTATCTCGGCATCCCCGAGACGGCGCTGGCGTTCGCGGTCGATGCGGGCCAGGGACCGGTGCTCGTCGAGTGCGGATGCGCGGTGGCGTATGAGGGGCTGTGCGCGCAGCTTGCCCAGCACGGGATCGCGCCACGCGACCTGCGCGCGCTGTTCGTGACGCACATCCACCTCGATCACGCGGGGAGCGTCGGACATTTCGCCCGCGAGGGCGTGCCCGTCCATGTCCATCCGCGCGGAGTGCGGCATCTCGCGGATCCCGCCCGCCTGATCGCCGGTTCGCGCGCCGTACACGGTCCGCGCTACGAGCGCTTCTATGGCGATCCGTTGCCTGTGCCGCCGTCGCTGCTGCGGCCCGTCGCCGATCAGGGCGTCGTCGATGTCGCGGGACTGCGCTTCACCGCGATGGAGACGCCGGGTCATGCGAGGCACCATCACGCGTGGCTCGTCGGGGCTGCCGGCGGGGACGATGAACTCGTGTTCACAGGCGATGTGCTCGGCATGATCTCACCACGCTCGGACTACATCTCGATTCCCGTCCCGCCGAGCGACATCGATATCCCTTCGTGGAGCGAGTCGGTCCGAAGGCTGCGGGCGCTACCGCGCCACGTGCGCGCGGTGCTGACGCACGGCGGCGAGCGGCCGTTGGGGGCGCACATCGAGGCGTTCGTGCGACGGATGAACGAGGAGCTGCCGCTCCTGGCGGATCTGGTCGACGTCGCGAAGTCGGATCCGGCGGAGGCGGATGCGCGCTACCGAGCGTTCCTGACGCCGCGCGCCCGAGAAGGCGGCGTGAGCGAGGAACTGATCGGTGCCCTGCTGGGGAAGGCGTTTCGCGGCATGAACCTGGCGGGCATCGCGGAAGCGATCGAGGCGGGACGATTCGCGCCCTCCCTCTGAAACAGTGCCAGGCACGTGCCTGGCACTCCACGGCACGTGCCAGGCACAACACGGCACGTGCCTGGCACGGACACTCCTGCGCGCAAGCACTCGTGCCCGTCTGACTTGTCGCTCACACGCATGGTGCCGTGCACGTGCCATGCAGTACCCGCGAGGTGCCTGGCACCTCGCGGCACGTGCCTGGCACCGTTTCCCTAGCCGTGGACGCTCTCGAGGAAGTTCGCGAGATGCCGCGCGATGAACCAGTCGAGCGCCGTCCGCGTTGCATACGCGTCCACGCCCCACATCGTCACGCTCGGCTCGAGGAACTCGAGGTCCGCCAGCACCTGCAGTTGCCCGTCGACCACATACGCCTTCGGCAGGCGCGTCCCGTAGTACGCGCTCGCCGCGTTCGCACCCGGCTCGCCGATCGCGATCGTCGGCTGCAGCAGCAGTTCCTTGTCGTTCAGGTACCAGAGGTCCGACATGACCATCGGGATCAGCCGCGCGTCCTCGTCGGGAATCTCCTGACGCTGCCACTGGCGGATCGCGGCGACCAGCCGGTTCGCGAGCGGACGGTCCGCGATCTCGCTGCGCGGATGCGCGCCGACCACGACCGGCAGCAGCCGAGACGTCTCGAACTCCATGTCGGGCGGCATGACCGCCCAGGCTGCGTCGATCGCGGAATCGGCTAGACCCATCGTGTGTGGAAGATGGGAGTGCGAGAGATTCGAGTGGGGTTGATGCGGCTGAGACGGGTGCTGCATGGGAGTCGATATCGGCGGAAATCGCCGATCAGGAACAACCCTCCGCACACGCCGTTTCTTTCAGGTCCCGTCGCGCATCGCAAGATCGGTGCGTGGCTCGGGATAGGTCCAGCTCGAGAGAAGAAGCCGCAGAGGCTCCTTCGAAGTGGGCATCTCGATCTCTCCATCATCATCGGGCTCGAGACCGACCGACGCCGCAGCGCCCTTCGCAGCGTCGACCGCGGCCGACTTCACGCGCTTGCGAAGCCCAAGCCCCGAGATTCCCGCCGCTGGCTTCAGCCGGCCCGAGCCGGGCTTTCCCATGAGCACGGGAAGGTAGAACGACAGCACCTTCGTCGGCTTGATGAGCCGCACCTCGAGTCCGCCGCCGGCAAGCGTCGTGAGCAGCACCGAATCATCGACGGTCCAGACCTCGCCCTTGGAGTCGCGGATCCAGCCTGCGCCGATCACCGCATCCGCGCCGAACACGCGCGGAAAGTTCAGCTTGCGGCGCAGCCATGGATCTCGGACGACGAGGTAGAGCCCGATCACGACCATCGCGATTCCGGGCAACGTCATCCATGTCAGCGGCGCACCTGCCCGAAGGGCCATCAGGCCCCGGATCCAGAACTGGGCCGACTGGCCGATGAGCATGAACCCGAAAATCGAGGTTCCCGCGGGAATCGACGACGTCTCGAGGATCTCGGGCTCGGGAAGCCGTCCGCGTGGCGCGAGCGAGAGCGACCGGGCGAACTTGCCCGTCATCATCACGTCGAAGAGCGCCGTGTCGACGACGAGCGCCGGGCGCGGCGAGAGCGCGAACAAACCTGCGTAGCTCGCGGGGTCAAGGAACGCCTTGCGCGACTTGCCCCGATCGGGCAGCAGCCTTCCGATCGGATCCTCGAGCGCGCGTGCGCGGCGGCGTGCCTCCGCCTCGCGCTCGACCTTGATCGCGCCGACGATGCCGACCGCGAGGAGCGTCGCGACCCATCCGATGATGAGGAACAAGATGATGCCGATCCACCAGCGCCCGCTTGCGGACGCGAGCGCGAGGCTCAGGCCGACTGCAAGTCCGAACGCGACGAGGATCAGCAGCGCCCGCCCGATGAACTTGCCGAAGCGGTTCGCCGCTCGCGGCGGCGCCGGCGGCAACCCCGCGAAGGCGACGTTCCGCCCCTCGAAGAGCGCGCGCCACTCGTCGGGAATTCGCGCGGGATGCACGCTCATCGCGTCAGTGGAACAGCGGGAACTTCCCGCAGAACGCGCGGATCTCCGCGCGCACCGCTGCGATCACCGCGGCGTCGCCCGACGAACCGAGCACGCGGTCGATCCATGCGGCGACAAGCTCCATCTCGGCCTCCTTCAGTCCGCGCGTGGTGAGCGCGGGCGTGCCGAGGCGCAGTCCGCTCGTCACCATCGGCGGGCGCGGATCGTTGGGAATGCCGTTCTTGTTCACGATGATGCCGGCCTTCTCCAGCCACTTCTCGGCGTCGGCGCCGGTGAGGTCGGCCGAGCGCGCGCGCAGGTCGACGAGCATCAGGTGGTTGTCGGTGCCGCCCGAGCAGAGGCGATAGCCGCGCTTCACGAGCCCGGCCGCAAGCGCCTGCGCGTTCTTCACGACCTGCTGGCAGTACGACCTGAACTCAGGCTTGAGCGCCTCGCCGAACGCGATCGCCTTCGCGCCGATCACGTGCATCAGCGGACCGCCCTGCGATCCGGGGAACACCTTGCGGTCGATCTTCTTGGCGATCTCCTCGTCGTTGGTCAGGATCAGTCCGCCGCGCGGGCCGCGCAGCGTCTTGTGGGTCGTCGTCGTGACCACATGCGCGTGCGGGAACGGCGACGGGTGCACGCCGGTCGCCACAAGGCCCGCGATGTGGGCGATGTCGGCCATCAGCACGGCGCCGACCTCGTCGGCGATCGCGCGGAAGCGCGCGAAGTCGATCACGCGCGGATACGCCGAATAGCCGCAGATGATCATCTTCGGCTTGGTCTCGCGGGCGATGCGGGCGATGGCGTCGTAGTCGAGGAGCTCGGTCTGCGCGTCGAGGTCGTACTCGGCGATCTTGTAGAAGGTGCCCGAGAAGTTCGGCTTGAGTCCGTGGGAGAGGTGCCCGCCCGACTTGATCGGGAGCGACAGGATGGTGTCGCCAGGCTCGCACATCGCCATGAAGGTCGCCGTGTTCGCATTGGCGCCGGAGTGCGGCTGGACGTTGGCGAACTTGCAGCCGAAGAGCTGCTTGGCGCGGTCGCGGGCGAGGTCCTCGATGCCGTCGTGGAACTCGCAGCCGCCGTAGTAGCGCTTGCCGGGGTAGCCCTCGGCGTACTTGTTCGTGAGCCACGAGCCGACCGCGTGCATGACCTCGGTCGAGACGTGGTTCTCGCTCGCGATCAGCTCAAGCGTGGTCGCCTGGCGCTCGGCTTCCTGCGCCATGAGCCGCGCCGCCGCGGGGTCGTAGCGCTCGAGCATGGCGAGGAGCTGGGCGCTCATCGAATCGAGGGGAATGTCGGAGGGAAAGCCAGCGGGCATGGTGCGGGAAGCGGCCGGTACGGCGGTGGCTGGGGTCATGGCGGGGATAGTAGTCGAGCCGCTACGCTGCGCGGATGCGCCTGCGAATCCGCGACGGCAGCATCGAGTCGGAGATCGGGACCCTCGCCGTCGGGCGACGGGGCATCCTGTTGGTCGCGGAGTGGATCGTCGGGCAGGCAGAGCCTCCCGCCTTCAGCGGCTCCGATGCAGCCGCAGAGCGGCTGGCGGCGGCCTACGCGCGGTACTTCCGCGGAAACCTGCAGTCCTTTGATCGACTCGGGATGGGAGAAGGCACGCGCTTCCAGTGCCGGGTCTGGGGCGCCTGCCGCACGATCCCGCCCGGGGAGACGCGCACCTACGGATGGATCGCCAAGGAACTCAGGCTCGGCAATGCGCACTGCCGCGCGATCGGCAACGCGCTCCGCGTCAACCCGCTTCCGATCCTCGTCCCCTGCCATCGCGTCGTGTCGGCCTCCGGGCTCGGCGGATACGCAGGCGAGACGAGCGGTCCGCTCACCGACATCAAGTGCCGACTGCTCGCCTTCGAATCCGCGATGCGCCGCGGAGCGTGATAGAGTCCCGCTCCTTCGCAACGGAACGCGAAGCCGGAGGTTGAGCGCATGAAGCTGACGATGGTCGGGACTGGCTACGTGGGACTCGTGACGGGCGCATGCTTCGCCGAGACGGGGAACCACGTCCTCTGCCTCGACGTCGACGCTGCGAAGATCGAGACCCTTCGCCGCGGGCAGAGTCCGATCTACGAACCGGGGCTCTCCGAGATGATCGTGCGGAACGCCGCCGCAGGGCGGCTCGGCTTCACCACCGACAAGCTCGAGGCCTACCGCCACGCCGACGTCATCTTCATCTGCGTCGGCACCCCGAGCGATGAGGACGGCAGCGCCGACCTCCAGTACGTCCTCCGCGTCGCCAGCGACATCGCCGACGCGATCAATGCGATCGGCGCCACCGCGCGCCCGAAGACCGTCGTCGTCAAGAGCACCGTCCCCGTCGGCACCAGCCACAAGGTGCGCGACCTGATCGCCTCGAGGACCAAGCACGCCTTCCACATCGCCGACAACCCCGAGTTCCTCAAGGAAGGCGACGCGATCAACGACTTCATGAAGCCCGAC